>CAMBGS010000078.1 GCA_945866305.1 Bifidobacterium breve | reverse complement strand
GTTCTTAAAATTGCAGTAACTGGATTACCGGCTCTGCAATTTGGAGATAGCGATAAAGTAGCGGTAGGAGATTCGGTTATTGCGATTGGTTCACCGCTTGGACTTTCCGGAACGGTTACATTGGGGATTATTAGCGCAAAGAATCGTGCTGTAACCGCAGGAGAAAGTGGTAGCGAAAACTCCTTTATAAATGCGCTTCAAACAGATGCTGCAATCAATCCAGGTAATTCAGGTGGGCCACTAGTGGACTCAACTGGTTCAGTTATCGGCGTCAACTCTGCAATTGCAACCCTGGGCACGTCCCTCGGATCTCAAAGCGGATCAATCGGCTTGGGTTTTGCAATTCCAATTAATCAAGCGCGCAAAACTGCCGATCAGTTAATCAAAAATGGAAAAGCAACTTACCCAGTCTTAGGCGTTTCTATTGAAATGAAATTTGATGGCGATGGCGCGCTTATCTCCAAGAATGAGAAAGCAATTCTTCCGGGGGGACCAGCAGCAAAAGCAGGCCTCAAAGCTGGAGATATCATCATCAAATTTGATGGGCGCACGATTGCCTCCGCTGAGGAGCTAATTGTTGCCATTCGAGCCAAAAGTGTTGGCGATAAAGTTGAACTTACTTATACGCGCAATGGAGTTAGCGCTACCGCGACCGTTGTACTGAACGCCGGAAAGTAAAGAGATGTTCTTTGATTTTGGAGCTGGCGAAGTATTTGGTCTGGCGCTACTTGCGATCATATTAGTAGGCCCTGATCGTCTACCCAATTTAGCCACTGATGCTGCAAAGTTGGTCAAAAAGATTAAAGCGCTATCTCAGACTGCAACTTCAGAACTTCGCCAAAATTTAGGACCAGGTTTTGAAGATCTAAAGCCATCAGATTTACACCCGAAGAAATTTATTAAGAAGCACATCACCAATGCATTAGAGGAAGATGAATCAGCGCCAGCAAAGTTCAAGGCCAAGATTGATCCAGATCTTCTATGACAACACTTGAGTTAGTCCACCAAGCGCTAGCAACAGTTTCTGACCCCGAGCTACATCGACCTCTGCCAGATCTAGGAATGGTCGAATCAGTCTCAATAAATGGTTCACTCGCTGAGCTAAAAATCTTATTAACGATTTCAGGTTGCCCGATGCAAGATCGTCTTAGATCAGATATCACTGCAGCCGTAACTCAAGTTCCAGAAATTACTGAGGTTGCAATTGTTTTTGGAGTCATGTCAGAAGATCAACGAAATAACGTTAAGAAGTTGCTTCGTGGTGGACGCGAAAAATTCATACCTTTCGCGCAACCAGATTCGCTAACGCGCGTTATTGGCATCGCATCCGGCAAAGGTGGCGTTGGAAAATCTTCACTCACCACAAATTTAGCGATATCTGCCGCCCAGCGCGGTCTTCGGGTTGGAATTTTAGATGCCGATGTTTATGGACACTCGATTCCGCGCTTAATGGGGTTGATGGGGCAGCGTCCCACGGCAATAGATCAAATGTTTATTCCACTTGAATCTTATGGAGTAAAAGTTGTTTCCATGGAGATGTTCAAGCCTGAACGCGCCGACGCCGTTGCCTATCGTGGCCCTTTATTGCACCGCGTCCTTGAACAACTTTTATCAGATGCTTATTGGGGAGATTTAGATCTACTTTTAATTGATCTGCCACCTGGCACCGGCGATTTGGCAATTTCGCTGGGACAGTTGATTCCGACTTCTGAAATTTTGGTTGTTACGACCCCACAAATTGCTGCGGCTGAGGTTGCAGAGCGCGCTGGTCGTATTGCACATCAAATTCACCAACGGGTTATTGGGGTAATTGAAAATATGTCGGCATTTCCCTGCCCGCATTGCAATGATGAGATTGCGCTATTTGG
This sequence comes from Bifidobacterium breve, assembly GCA_945866305.1. Classification (GTDB taxonomy): domain Bacteria; phylum Actinomycetota; class Actinomycetes; order Nanopelagicales; family Nanopelagicaceae; genus Planktophila. Next base: position 1,440 of record CAMBGS010000078.1, on the reverse strand, counting down.
TGCAGGTGGTGGAGAAGAAACTGCCGCGCGACTCTCCACGTTGGTTGGAACTGACGTTCCACTGCTAGGTAAAGTTCCATTTAGCACAGAGTTACGTACAGGCGGCGACGATGGAAAACCAATAGTTGTGGCCGAGCCAGATTCACCAAGTGCAAAAGCGATCGCTGATATATCTGCAAAGTTAATGGTTAGAAGTAACTCTTTACTTGGTGTCAGACTGGGGCTTAGTACGTAAGTCTGTTAACAAATCTTCCAATTCATTACGCATAAAGTCGCGGGTTGCAACTTCGCCTAATGCAATACGCAAGCTAGCAAGTTCGCGAGTTAAGTACTCAGTATCTGCGATAGAACGAGAATTTTGTGCGCGGTCTTCATTAAGTGAAATACGATCACGATCTGCTTGACGATTTTGGGCAAGCAGAATTAGCGGAGCTGCGTATGACGCCTGCAGAGACAAGATCAAAGTTAAGAAAATAAATGGATAATCATCAAAACGTAGATCGCGCGGTGCCAAAAAATTCCAAAGCACCCAAGATAAAACGAATGCAGTCATGTAAACCAAGAATCGCGCAGTGCCCAAGAATCGTGCAAAGCGTTCTGAAATACGTCCAAAAACTTCAGGGTCGTAATTTGGGCGCAGTGAGCGGCGAGATTCGCGAGGAGTGTCTAATCCGGTATTGCGCGTAGTTAGTGAACGTGCCATTAGCGCGCCTCCTCTTCCATCTCTTTATCTAATTCAACATCTCTTGGATCTACCTCAGTACCAGTGACATCAGCGAGATCTAGTTTCGGACCAGTGCCTCGCGTTGAATCACGATGTTCGAGACGCCAATTTTCAGGTAACAAGTGATCGAGCACATCATCCACAGTGACCGCGCCGAGTAGACGCTCGTTGGCATCTACAACTGGTACAGATAACAAGTTATAACTGGCTAAGTATGACGAAACTTCGTGCAGAGATGCGTTGGGATTTAACCCTTGCGTATCAGTGTCAACTATCGAACCAAGAAGAGTTGAAGGCGGTTCGCGCAGTAAACGCTGATAATGGACCATACCGATGTAGCGACCTGTTGGCGTTTCTAGTGGCTGACGGCAGACAAAAACTTGCGATGCAAGTGCAGGCGAAATTTCGCTGGCGCGCACGCTTGCGAGCGCATCAGCAACTGAATAGTCCGCACTCATCACGATTGGCTCAGTTGTCATCATTCCACCCGCAGAATAATCTTCATAAGTCATAAGACGGAGAACATCTTCAGCATCTTCAGGTTCCATAAGTTCAATCAGTGCTTGTGCACGCTCTTCACCAACTTCGCGCAATAAGTCGGCAGCATCATCAGGGTCCATCTCGCCAAGAACATCGGCGGCACGCTCTCCTTCTAATTCTGCAAGCAAAGCAACGCGTTCTGCTTCATCCATTTCTTGCAATACATCTGCCAATCG
>CAMBGS010000077.1 GCA_945866305.1 Bifidobacterium breve | reverse complement strand
ATCTATCGCACGAATCTTTCGTTGTGACGTCTGCTCCATTGCACGCGTAGGCTATCGCTCGTAGTCGTCGATGGAGGAATCGTGAGCAAGCCGATCAAGCGTGAATTTGGTAACCGAAGCATCCCTGCCTGGGCAACGGGTGCGGGTGGAGAGAAATTTACAGATATTACCTACCAAGTTGGCGAAGGCATCGCCAAGATTGCAATCAATCGTCCAGAAGTTCGCAACGCATTTCGCCCGCAAACAATTATTGAGTTGCAAGAAGCATTTTCGCTAGCTCGTGATAATTCTGAAGTTGGCGTAATCATCTTTACCGGAACTGGCGATGAAGCATTCTGTTCTGGCGGTGACATCAGCGTTCGTGGCGATGATGGATATCTTGGAGATGATCCACTGGCACAGAAAGGTATTGGCCGTTTAAATGTTTTAGATCTACAAATTCAAATTCGTCGTACACCTAAACCAGTTGTTGCCATGGTTGCCGGCTGGGCAATTGGTGGCGGACATGTCCTTCATGTTGTTTGCGATTTAACAATCGCTGCAGATAATGCCAAGTTTGGCCAGACCGGTCCAATGGTTGGTTCATTTGATGGTGGATATGGTTCAGGTTTACTTGCCGCAAGCGTTGGACAGAAAAAGGCGCGCGAGATCTGGTTTATGACTCGCCAATACGATGCGCAAGAGGCGCTCGCTATGGGATTGGTTAACACCGTTGTTCCACTTAAAGAACTGGAAGCCGAAACTGTTTCTTGGTGCCGCGAGATGTTGCGCAATTCTCCACTCGCACTTCGCTTGCTTAAATCCTCAATGAACGCCGCCGATGATGGCCTAGCCGGAATTCAACAACTTGCTGGCGATGCAACTTTGCTCTTTTACTTAAGCGAAGAAGGCCAAGAAGGTCGCGATGCTTACAAAGAAAAGCGCGCGCCAGATTTCGGAAAGTTTCCCAAGCGTCCTTAGCCCTTATGCTTGATGACCTCCTTGCAACACTTCGTGTAATCACTCTTCCTACGCGCACTAATTTTCGTGGTGTAAACGTTCGTGAAGTTGCACTTATGCAAGGTCCGCAAGGCTGGGGGGAGTTCTCCCCGTTTCTGGAATACGACGATAACGAATGCCGACCGTGGCTAGCTAGCGCCATAGAAGCAGCGACAGTTGTTCGTCCTGCGCGATATCGAGATTCCATTGCAGTCAACGGCATCATTCCTGAACTAAACGATAAAAAAGAGATCGAATCTCTTATGCGCACTTTTCCGGGCGCTTCAACTTTCAAAGTAAAGGTCGGAAACAATCTCGTTGAAGATGTCATCCGTGTTGCTCGAGTGTTTTCTAATGCCCCAAAAGCTGCAATCCGTATTGATGTCAACGGACTCTGGTCTGTAGAAGAAGCGCTTACTCATTTATATGCGTATTACGAAGAGATTGGTCCATTTGAATACGTGGAGCAACCTTGCGCAACAGTTGAAGAACTCCGTGAACTTAAAAGCAAGATAAAGATCCCACTACGTATTGCAGCGGATGAAGTTATTCGCAAAGCACCCGATCCATTTGCTGTTGACCTCACAGGTGCTGCAGATATCGTGATGCTCAAAGTTCAACCACTTGGTGGAATCCAACGCTGTCTCGATATTGCAAACCATCACAATCTGCCAGTTGTTGTCTCAAGTGCTTTAGAGAGTGCCATCGGAATCGAGTACGGACTTGAACTTGCGGCAGCAATTAGTGATCTCACCTTCGACTGCGGTTTGGCCACTGGATCACTTTTAGCCAGCGATGTTGCAGCGCATGAAATTAGCGAAGGAAAAATCACTTTAGGTCAAATATCACCAAAGTTAGATGGCCTTGATGTGTCACCGGAACGCTATGAATGGTGGAAGAATCGCATCATGAGAGTCGGAGCGTTACTTAAATGAGTGATGCAACGAACCTAGCGCGAGTAATCGTTCGCCAAATCATTGAAGCCGGAATAACCGATGCGGTGATCTCACCTGGATCACGTAATGCACCGCTGTCGCTGGCGTTTGTAACCGCACAAGATTTAGGTTTGATTAAGTTGCATATCCGAATTGATGAGCGAACTGCCGCGTTTTATGCTTTAGGTCTAGCTAAAGCAACAGATCGTCCAGTGCCGGTAATTTGCACCAGTGGAACAGCGGTTGCTAATTATCACCCTGCAGTTCTAGAAGCATCGCACTCAAATATTCCGCTTTTTGTCATCACTGCTGACCGCCCAGCTGAACTTCGTCGCACTGGTGCAAATCAAACTACTGAGCAAGCAAGAATTTTCGGTAAAGCAGTTCGCTACTTCGCAGATGTTTCAGGTGCTGTGTATCCACTAGAACTTCCGCTAAATGCTCTGCAAACTGGACCCGTACATTTAAATGTGCAATTTGATGAACCGCTCATTAGCGGTTCTGATACTGCGTGGTTAGATAATTTAAAGATTAGTCCACCTAGAAAATTTGATCGCAAAAAATCTGGCACCTTGGCTAGTAAATCAACTCGTGGCTTGCTGGTAATCGGACACGATCGAGGTGGGTTAGCGGTTGCAGACGTTGCGAAATTCGCTGATCAATTAGGTTGGCCAATTTTAAGTGAAGACCCTTTAACGTTCGATAAAGCCAACGCACATGCCAGCCTCTTTCTCACTTCGACGACCATTGCAAAGGATCTAGCGCCAGATACGGTAATTGTTATTGGGCGCACGACTTTGTCTCGTTCGGTAAATGCACTTATCAAGTCGGCGCGGGCAACTTTTGTAATTGACCCACGCATTGCAACTGTAGATTCTGATCGAATGGCCGAGAAGAAATTCACTGAAATTCCTGAGCTTTATACCGCTCCGGCAGATCCCGATTGGTTATCCAAGTGGGCTAAGTATTCCGAGCGCACCTCCAAAGTTGTAAAAGAGATTACAACATGGTCTGAACCGCTAATTTCTCGTGAAATATCGCAGCACCTACCTGGTGGAGCTTCGCTATTTATCGCTTCTTCTCGACCAATTCGGGATATCGAAGCATTTGGCGCGGCCCGCAGCGGAGTTAAAACTTTTGCTAATCGCGGCCTTGCCGGAATTGATGGAAACATCTCGACCGCACTTGGTAATGCCACCGCCCACAGCGCAACATTTGCGGTTCTTGGAGATCTCGCATTTCTGCATGACCTCACTGGATTGATTCATCGCGAAGAAATTAACCTACGGATTTTGGTCATAAATAATGATGGCGGCGGAATTTTCTCGACGTTGCCACAGCGTGGAAGCAAAGGATTTGAGCAAGTCTTTGGAACCCCGCACGGCTTAGATCCTGCAGCGATAGCCAAGGCGATGGGGCTGGATGCGAAAAATATTTCGGCGGTTGATCAACTTCGTGATGAGC
>CAMBGS010000076.1 GCA_945866305.1 Bifidobacterium breve | reverse complement strand
TCTAGCCCCGGTGCCCCATTCTTAGCCAGACCAGCAACTTCTACAACTCCAGTTGATGTGATCCTTATCCATATACGGCGCCGTCTTCCAAAGAGTGAGGCAAGTAAGCCAAGAATTGCGGCGATTGCACCGTATAAGGCGTAACCCTTACCCGGATCATCGACAATTTGCAGATTGATCCAAGGTACAAAAGTTTCAAATTTTATTGAACCTTCTGGGTATGAAAATGTTTCACCAGGTTTTAGTGAATCTAGTGCTATCCGCTTCATCTTGGAAGTATCAATGCGATAAACAGATTGTGGAATACCAGAATCTAAACCGAGATCACCTTCCCAAATAGAAAAGAGCAGTTTTGGATCTAGCGCTTCTGGGAATACTGAAATTCCACCCTCGCCACCTTCGCGCGCAAATGTTGGGTAGAAGCTGGCAACGAAACCAAGTTGCGGATTGGCATCGGGAACTTTTATAGATCCGATAGAGCTCAAGTTGCCATCTTGGGGCAGGAATGGAATAGGGCCTTGCAGGGCAACTTGGCCGGTTGAATCGCGCACTGTAACTATTGGTGAGTAACCATTGGCTTGTAAGTAAACGCGAGTATTTCCAAAGGTAAGTGGACTATTCACCTTGATAGTTTTAATGACTGAAGTTATTTCACCTGGATTAGTAACTCGCACCGTCGCCGTGTAATCCTGTGGAGCATTCGTCACTGGATCATATTTGGCTACGAAATCAACAACTTCAATAATAAAAGGCTGCAGTGAATCTTCATTGACTAGTTTTCCAAATGAGAGATTGTCATATGAAGTTGCAAGGCTAATGAAGCGTTCACCTTTATTAACTATTGCCTCACCACGCATTCCAAATAACGAACCAACACTTACGCCGATGAGAATCAAAATTAGTGAGAGGTGAAAGAGCAGGTTGCCAGTTTCGCGCAAATAACCTTTTTCAGCAGAAATTGCACCTTTTTCGTTGCGCACTCGAAAACGCGCTTTTTTAAACCAACTTTGCGCTTTAGCGAGTTCTGATCCATCACCCGCAAATTGTTGGAAGGATTCCATGCGCGATAAATTGCGAGGAGTCAGCGGTGGCAGAGCGCGCATTGCTTGGAAATGTTCAAAGGTTCGTGGCAGAACACAACCGATTAGTGAGATGAAGAGCAAGATATATATCGCGCTAAACCACGGTGATGAATAGACGGTGAATCCGGAAAAGCGTTCGATCCAGCGCGCTAATTCGGGGCTATCTAAATAATATTGCCGCACCGCCATTGGGTTCTGAGCTCTTTGCGGAATAAATGATCCGGGGATTGAAGCCACACCCAGCATCATCAGAAGAATTAGCGCGGTGCGCATGCTGGTTAGCTGGCGCCACATAAAGCGGAGTAGGCCGGTTGCGCCTAATTCGGGCAGTGTTGGTTCTGTCGTCATCAAATCACCGGTGCAAAATCAGATATCAGCGAGCGAAGTGAGATCATTAAATCCGTCCAAATTCCAAGTAGTTGCGCGATACCAATAAGAATCAAGAGAACTCCACCAATATTACTTATCAAATCTCCGCGCTTAGTTAAATACTTTCGCAAACGTTCGGATTTATCTAAGTAAAGACCCGATGCAATAAAAGGCGCACCTAACCCGATGCAATATCCAAATGAAAGAATTGCACCACGTGCGGCGCTAGATTCTTGAAAGGCAAGGGTCTGAACCGTTGCTAGCGCCGGTCCAATGCAAGGCGTCCAGCCGATCCCAAAGAGAAAACCTAGAAGTGGTGCACCAATTAGCCCACCGTTTGTCGCAATCTTTGGTGAGAAAGTGCGCATCATGGGAAAGCTCCCCATAAAGATAAGTCCCAGCAGGATTGTTATAACTCCCAAAATACGTGTGATGGTCTCATCATTAGTTGCAATACGAGATCCAATTCCACCAAATAACGCACCGTAAGAGATAAAGAGAACGCTAAAGCCAAGAACAAAGAGAATTGAGCCGAGAAATACTCGTCCCTTTGCTTTGGAGTAACCAGCAGCGAAAGATAAATAACCAGGCACTAAAGGTAAGACACAGGGAGATAGAAAAGAGATGAGCCCCGCAAGAATCGCAATCGGAAAGGCGACGAGAAGAAAGCCACTAAATAGTTGATCTACAAAGAAGTTAATCATTCTTCTTCAAGCTTTCGAATTAATTTGCTTAACGAGGTTAGGGTTACTTCTCCCGATATACGTGCTGCCACGTTGCCGCTCTTATCAATTAATACCGTTGAGGGAATTGCGTTAGCGGGCAATGAGCCCTTAAAACCAATTAAAAGTGAGTCATCTATAAATGTTGGATAGGGGATTGCAAATCTGCGGGCAAAGGCTTCTGCAGTTGCTGGGTTGTCGCGGGTCAATATCCCCATAAATTGCACATCTGGGTATTGCTTGGAAAGTTCAATCAAGGTTGGAATTTCGGCTCGGCAAGGAGAGCACCAAGATGCCCAGACATTTACCACTGCAATTTGACCAGGATTGAAAATAAAAGTTTTACCACTTAGCGTCATTCCAGATAAAGCAGGCGCTGCTTTTCGCTTTGAGATTTCAATTTTACTTATTGCGCCACTACCTTCAATAAAACTTTCTTCTGGGGTTGAGCTTCCCCCACCACAGGCGGTTAAAGACATTGTAGAAATCAGCGTAAATACCATTACATAAATTAGCTTACGCATTTTTCTCATTATTTCTTTTTTGGTAACAAATGTGCGGCGGGCTCAGAATAGGTAAGTCCAGAAATGACGCCCTCATCATCAAAGTGAACGCTTGTGACAGAGGCCAATGTGCACTCGCGCTTACGTGGATCATGCAACATTGATCGTCCTTCAATAGCACTTCGTGTTATCCAAATTGGTAATTGATGAGAAACCACTATCGCATCTTTACCATTTGCTGCTTTATTGGCAGCAAATATCGCAGCAAGCATTCGGTTGATTTGTTCTTCATATGGCTCACCCCACGATGGCTTCCAGGGATTGTATAAATGGCGCCATGAACTTGGACGTTTCAGCACTCCGCTACCAAGTTCAAAACTCTTTCCTTCAAAAATATTTGCAGCCTCAATCAAGCGATCATCAGTTGTAATTGCAATTCCGTGTGCTTTCGCAATTGGTGCGGCAGTCTCTTGCGCACGTTGCAGTGGAGAGACGTGCAATGCGCCTAAATCAATCGCCTTGGACCATTCACCAAGTACTTGAGCCATTTCTTGTCCACGATTAGATAAACGCCAGCCGGGTTGTCTTCCGTAGAGAATTTTCTCCGGATTTTCAACTTCGCCGTGGCGCACTACATGGACCGTTGAACTCATAGCGCTAAGCATAAAGCGTCATACGGCAGGGCAATATCGCGCTTAATCGCTAGGGTAGTGACATGTCACTCACACCGCGGCGTGCGGCTTTCTTCGACGTCGATAACACCTTGGTGCG
>CAMBGS010000075.1 GCA_945866305.1 Bifidobacterium breve | reverse complement strand
ATGGAGCTTGCAGCTCTTTTGCCGCAACATAAAGTTCATCTTCGCGCATTGAAGAGAGGCGACGAATTTCGCCACCAATTTTGCGCATATGCATCATTGCATTCGATACATCGCCCGTACCTGCTTCGCCCTTTGAGCGGATCATCGCGGCACCTTCATTGATGCGACGAAGGGCTTCACCTAAATTAGTGGCGCCACATACGAATGGAACTTTAAAATCCCATTTTTCAATATGATTTTCATAATCTGCGGGAGTTAACACTTCTGATTCATCGATGTAATCCACACCGAGAGATTCCAAAATTCGCGCTTCTACAAAGTGCCCGATACGAGCCTTAGCCATAACCGGAATTGTTACAGCCGCTTTAATTTTTTCAATCATGTCTGGATCTGACATACGTGCGACTCCGCCTTGCGCGCGAATATCTGCAGGTACTCGTTCAAGTGCCATAACAGCGCAAGCACCAGCATCTTGGGCAATCTTGGCTTGCTCTGCGTTAACGACATCCATGATGACGCCGCCCTTGAGCATTTCTGCCATTCCGCGCTTTACGCGCGCTGTGCCGACTGCCTCTGACATGACTTGCTCCCTTTATTTATCTCTTGCGAATACGATCTTGGATTAATACTACTTTGCAGAAGGCCCAGTCGCATCTTCTTTATTTGCTGGGGCAACAGGCGTGAAAACGGGTGCTTTATCGGTCAGCGCAATCCAAACCTGCCCTGCGGCAAATTTGATTTCATCACCTGTCACAGTTTTCCAGGTTGTTCCTTGATCACCGCTGGGCCTACTCCAATTAGCCGCTATCGCTAAACCATCTCGCAATACATAGCCTTTACCTGTGCCAACCGTTTCTGAGTAAGGCGTAACTCCACCAACCTTGTCACGATAAATCGAATCGGTGATTGAAATCAATTGGATTACAAATGTGGTCGGCCCAAGATGTACTCCCGAAGAAGAAAGATTCGGCGAATCTCTGTGAGAAAGTAACCAACGTCTCTCTGTCACAGACCAAGTCGCGTTATAAGAATTAGCTGGCCAAGAAACTTTCACTGCAGTAACTGCAGTACCTGTCTCTGGTTTCTCCCCGAAACTCCAACCTATTGGTTTTGAAGTTGCGACCGGTAATTGCGCCTTTGCAACATTGGCCATCAATTTCTGTGCCTGCAACATCATCGCTGTTGGTGCTCGGCGCAACGGATCGGTGGAATAAATCATTGGCGATTGTCGTTGCGCCCCTAAATTAATCACATTGGCAGCCGCGATCACCGGCAACAACTTGGATTGCGCGCCACTGTAGGCAAAAGCAACTTTTCCAAACTGTTCCAGGATTTCAATGTCAGAAATTCGAGCGCTGCGAACCGGACCGATTACTTCGGGAATCTTTGAACTAAAGATTGCGGCTAAGCGCGTTAGGCCACCCTCAACCTGTTCAATGTAAACAATGTCGGCATCTTCTAATCCCGCTTGTGGATGAGCGGGTGCAGTGTCATCAATTTTCACAGCCAAAATTGGTCCGTCACTCCCTACTCTTCCACTGAGCGAATTCGTCGGCTCAACTACCTTATTGATCTGAAGGAGTGAGGATACTTTTCCATCCGGGAGAAAATTGATTAGCGCAACCGCAACGATCGCAATCGAAATGACTCCAATTAAAGCCTTTACTATTCTTTTAAAGAACATCAGCTTCAAACTCGTATGTAACAGGTAGCGGTGCCGTGCCAGCAAGACGAAATATCTTAAAGACCGGTTTTTGGCGAACCATCTGCGTGCGAGTCACAGCATCGACATGCAGGGCGATTGCAACACGAATTTTGTCGGTTAACTCAGATAATTCACGCAACAAGTCTTTCTCAATGAAGCCGTCAACTAAGTGGCCATCGTTTAGTAACAATCCAAGCGCGCCTGACAACCCACTTTCTGCCTGCGAGCGAGTTTGCATTTGAGCATCTCTGGCTTGATGTGCCGCAGCTGTTAAGAGAAGCGAAGATGCTGGATCTGCTAACTCACTCTTAGCAATTTCTAACGCTACTGCGGCTCGACGCTGCAGCAATCCATCAAGGTTTGCCCAACTTGTTTCTACGCGGTGATGTAAGCGATCTAAGCGCGTTGCCGAATATGAAAGATACCAAAGTGCAAAAATAGCGAGGAGTGCGATTAGGAAATATTGCTCCATTCAATTACCCTCTCTACCCAAGAAGCGATTCCATGCACGATTTTCTGATGACAAGGTAACTCCATCGCTACCAACTAAAGCCATTTCATAAATCGAGAATATATCTTCAGCAACGACATCCCAATCAAAGCGTTGTGCGTAAGTCTTTCCTCTTTGCGCAAGCGCGCGACGTTTTTCATCTTCGCGCAATAAATCAATAACTACCTTTGCCAGATCTTGAGAATTCTCTGATTCAAAGAGCGCGCCGTATTCTCCGTGGCCTAACAAGGAATCAAAGGCAGGTATATCACTTGCTACAACTGCTGCTCCCCCGGCGAGAGCTTCTGCGAGAATTATCCCGAAAGATTCTCCACCAGTATTTGGGGCAATATATAAAGCAACAGAGGATAAGAAATCTGCCTTCGCTTTCTCGCTGATGCGGCCCAAGAATTCGAAGCGATGGCGCAACTGCGGATCAATCTGATCTTGTACTTCTTTGCTGTCACCAGGACCAGCAACTAAAACTCTTACATCGGGTGCAAAGCGCGCAATTATTGGTAGCGCCTCAAGCAAAACTGACAAACCTTTTCGGGGTTCTTCGTATCGGCCGATGAAACCAAGAGTATTTCCGCTCCATTCGGGGCGAACTTCACCATCGCGATAACGATCGGCATATATTCCATTGGGCACAACTACTGCATCGGTCTCAAGGTGTTCAGTGAGTGTGGAACGAGCTGCTTCACTAACTGCAATTCGTGCAGTTAGCTTCTCAATGACTGGTTCAAGAATTGGTCCTATTGCAAAGATTGCTTTCTGACGTTTTGCGGCAGCATGGAAAGTACCGACCAAAGGTCCTTCTGCCGCCCAACAAGCAAGAAGTTAAATTGATGGGATCGCTGGTTCATGCAAGTGCAGTAAATCAAAATTTCCATTGGAGATCCATTGTCGAACACGTGCAAAAGCGATCGGTCCAAATAAAATGCGTGCGACAGCTCCGTTATATGGAATTGATATCGGCTTACCCGCGCTAATCACATAATCTGGAATCGCTGCTTCATCTATTACTGGAGCGAGCACTGAAACATAGTGACCTTTAGCAATTAGAAACTCGGCAAGATCGCGTACGTGATTTTGCACTCCGCCAGGCGTATCCCATCCATAAGGACAGACCAATCCAATCCGCAATTTCTTTAAGGTCATGCGCTGCGCTCCTGGAAGTCGCCATCAATCCAAATTCGCTGCAACATATGCCAATCTTGCGGATTCTTTGAGATACCTGCTTCAAAATAATCA
>CAMBGS010000074.1 GCA_945866305.1 Bifidobacterium breve | reverse complement strand
GAACCTTGTCTGGTTTGGAAAGAACTCATTAATCGATCAGCGTTCTTCCGGTTAAGCGCAGAAATACATCTTCTAGTGAACTGCGGCGCACAAGCGATGTCTTTGGATGGAATCCCTTTTTATAAACACGCTCCAATAGCTCTTCACCGTCTTCGGTGTACATCAAGATGCGGTCCGGCAGTTCTTCTATGCGATCACAAAGCTGGCGCAAATCATCTGCCATGTGCGCATTACGTTCTGATCCAAAGCGAACTTCCAAAACCTCTTTAGTTGAATAATCTTTAATCAGTTGTGCCGGACTTCCCTCGGCCATAATCGCGCCCTTATCCATCACAACCAAGCGATCACAGAGTTGTTCAGCCTCATCCATAAAGTGAGTTGTAATCAGCAGTGTTACGCCATCTTCTTTAAGCCTGAAAAGGCGATCCCACAAAATATGTCGCGCTTGCGGATCGAGCCCAGTGGTTGGTTCATCCAGCATCAAAATCTCAGGCTCGCTCACGAGTGCCCGCGCAATTGTGAGACGGCGCTTCATTCCACCGCTTAACGATTCAACTTTGGCATTGCGCTTCTCTTCAAGTTGAGCAAAAGTTAAAAGTTCTTCAATTTTTCCTTTAAGAAATTTACGGCTTAGTCCAAAGTAACGTCCGTAGATGTAGAGGTTTTCGGTAACGCTTAAGTGAGTATCTAAATTATCTTGTTGTGGAACAACACCAAGGTGCGCGCGAATTTGTGGACCAAAAAGATCTGGATCTTTATCCAAAATAGTTAGATCACCCGAAGTGCGCTGTGAGGTAGCGCCAATCATGCGCATTGCAGTTGATTTTCCAGCACCGTTAGGGCCTAACAGTCCAAAGGATTCACCTTTGATAACGTCGAAATCAATCCCGTTAACCGCGGTGAAATCACCAAACTTTTTAGTTAGTCCACGGGCATGGATCAGCGAATGGCTCATTAGCCAATCTTATCGCGCTTGTTGGACTGCTTTCATCCACTCTTCTATCGCATCAGGATGGCGCGGAATATTCTCACTTAAGTTTCGATATCCATCGGCAGTGACAACAACATCATCTTCGATGCGGATACCGATCCCACGATATTCCGGTGCAAATAGTTCATCATCAGGTTGGATGTAAAGTCCTGGCTCAACTGTTAAAACCATTCCTTCGCGCAAAGTTCCTTCGCGATACATATCTTGTCGGGCATGTTCGCAATCGTGTACATCTAAGCCAAGGTGATGGCTCACACCGTGCAAAGTCCAACGGCGATGTAAACCAACCTCGGGTTTCATTGATTCTTCTGCGCTAATTGTTAAGACGCCCATATCTGCCAGACCAGCAGCAAGAACACGTTGTGCAGCGCGGTTGATTTCTAGAAACGGAACTCCAGGTTTTACCGCAGCAAAACCAGCCAGTTGCGCTTCGTAAACCAACATATATAAAGCACGTTGTGCCGGTGTAAATTTTCCATTTACCGGCAAGGTGCGAGTTATATCTGCGGTGTAATACGAATCCATTTCTACACCGGCATCAAGGAGCAACAACTCCCCGTTGCGAACCGCACCATCGTTGCGAATCCAGTGAAGCACGCAAGCATGCGCGCCAGCCGCAGCAATCGTTGTGTAGCCAATGTCATTACCTTCAAGGCGTGCGCGTCCAAAGAAAGCACCTTCCACAATTCTTTCACCACGCGGATGTTCAGCTGCCGCAGGCATCGCCGCAATAACATCGCTGAAACCACGACCAGTGGCATCAACCGCTGCTTGCAATTGGCCAACCTCATAGCCATCTTTTACTAAACGTTGTTCAGATGTGTAAGTCTGGAACTCCGCCTCACGCGCGCTCTTTGAAATCAATTTATCCATTAACGCATCTTCTCCGCGAATCAGGAGTGTTTCTTTACTAAAGCGCAGCAAATCCTCGATCTTATCTACATCACGAGTTGGAATTTGATAAACCGCATTCGCTTCATCAAGTGTGAAGTGGCGGCCCACCCAGAGCTCGCCATACTTGCGATCAGTGTAAAAAGCATCTGTTTCGCGAGTAGAACGCGGATGCAGATAAAGATATGAATCGTGCCCACCTGATTCATTCGGCTCCATTATTAATACAGAATCTGGAACTGCATCAGATCCTTGCACGCCGCTGTAATAAGCAAAAGCGCTGTGTGGGCGGAAGGCATATTCAGTGTCATTAGAGCGAGTTTTGAAATTACCAGAAGGGATTACGAGTCGAAGATTTGGAAATGCAGCTGATAAAACTTGACGACGAGTAAATGCATAAGTCACAACTTCCAGTGGTTGCAAACCTTCAAGGTTAGAAGGCGCCCAACCAGTGCGCATAAATTCTGCGTATTGTGCAGGAGGCGCAACATCGTATGGACGCACATTCTTAACTTCTGGGGTTTCGACCTTCTCATTCATGTCGCTAAGAGTACATAATGAAGCCATGAAATTACGAGGGGTGAATGTTGGGCTACTTACCTCATTAATGGCAGCTATTTTGATAACTCCCTCAGCAAATTCCGCAGAACCAACCGTGACCGTTATGTCGCGCAATATCTATCTGGGCGCAGATGTTGGGGTTGCCCTCGAATTGATTCCAAACATGCCAGCTGCAGCCCAATTTATGTGGGATCAAGTCAATAAAAATGATTTTTCAAAACGCTCGATTGCCTTAGCCGCAGAAATCAAAAAGTATCAACCCGATGTAATCGGCTTACAGGAAGCAACTATTTGGTACTGCAAAAAGAACGCATGGAGTAAGAAAACCGAGATATTTAACTTTACTGATCAGCTCTTGCAAGCGCTCGGTGGGGATTATGTTTTAGCGAGCAAAGACGGAACCACCGCCTTTAATCCCGGCTACTCAATAAATCCGATTCCATTTCTAACTATGGTCAAAGACCCCGATCGTTTTCAGAAGATATTTGGGCAGGATAAAGCAGCTTGCGGTTTTCAAATCGGTGATGCACTAGCAATCAAGAAATCGCTGGCCGGTGAAGTTATTAGAGTTGGCAATACGGAGTACGAAGCGAGTTACAGCATTGTGCCTACTTTGATGACAATTTATCGCGGTTATACCTGGGCTGATATAAAGATCTCAGGAATCCCAGTCCGATTCGTTACAACTCACCTGGAATCAATCTGGGATGAAAACAAGATTCCAAATGCAGCGAAACAAGCAACACAATTGATCTCGGATGTGAAAGAAACCAAAATGCCGCTGGTAATTATCGGTGATTTCAATTCTGATCCACGCGATCCAAGACCGTCTAATGCAGCTAATCCTGGATTGCAACCTAAGGCGAGCGAAGAATGTCCTGCAGGTGACAGCAGGTGCAACGCATACCGCTTAATGCAAGAAGCTGGATTTAACGATGCTGGTCCTGATTCAAGTAATCCGACTACTTACACGTGGGGAATGGATGCGCTCTTAACTGGTCCAGACCCAGATCGCTTAAAAGCCGGACAAGCAATGGGTAATGAATATGGATTTACCGATCGCTTAGATTACATTTTCACAAAAAATGGAGTTGAGGTAACTACTTCACAAGTGATTGGTTTCAAAGCACCTTATGCCACAGATCATGCAGGTGTATTTGCAGAATTTACAATCACAGAAACTTCTGCAATTGAAAGTGCTGATCTGCCATCGCATAAACCATTTCCAATTTCATTCTGGCAATGGGTCGGAATCGCCTTACTCGCGCTAGTTACCTGGCAAATTGTGCGTAGATTCCGCCGATGACTGAGATGTATACTTCACCTGTACTTGGAGACGTCGCATAGCCCGGTCGAGTGCGCCTCACTGCTAACGAGGTAAGGTGT
>CAMBGS010000073.1 GCA_945866305.1 Bifidobacterium breve | reverse complement strand
ATCTGGAAGAAGTTCTAATAACGGCAGATGATCGCCCAGGCGTGCAGAAGTTACTGGAATAAGGGAAGGCATAAGGAATTACTTTAACGCGATAGTTTCTTAGAAATTTTTCGCCAAATAAGTGGAAGTGACGTTGCGGTAATTGCGATTTTTATAACTTCACCAAAAATAAATGGTGTGAGCCCTGCACTGATTGTCTGCGCCCAAGTTAAGTTCAGTGAAACGTTTAGCCAGATCAAACCGAAGGTAAAGACAATTACGCTCCCGAAAAGTAAGGCTGGAAATGAAGTCTTAAACTTTTGATCAGCTTTGCGATCTGCGAGCGCACCCAACACAAATGCGGCAACCAACATTCCAATTAAATATCCACCAGTTGCACCGGTTAAACGAGCCAGACCTTGAGTCGCTGCTGGTGCAAAGACTGGTGCACCAGCGATTCCAGCTAATAAGTACGTAGCAAAAGTTGCAAAACCAAGTCGCGCACCGTAAGTAGTGCCAATTAAGTAAACCGCCAATGTTTGTCCCGTGACCGGAACTGGCGAGCCTGGAACAGGAATAGCAATTTGTGCCAAGGCTGCGATAAATAAGGTGCCACCGACAATGAATCCAGCATGGGTCAACGCGGTGCTGCGCGGAAATACTGTCGCGCGAAGTGAGCCAGTTGAGATCGACATCTAGTTCTCCCTTAATCGCCTTTAAGTTGTGGATGAGCCTACTCTTGCGAGAGACTTGCCCTATGTCGCGCGCAAATATGGATAAGAACCCCGATGAAGTCGCCGCAATGTTCGATGGTGTGGCCAAGAGATATGACTTGGTCAACGATTTATTGAGTTTGGGTCAGACCAAGAGATGGCGCCGGGCGACCACCGCGATCATTGCGCCAAGGGCCGGAATGAGGATCCTGGATCTGGCCGCAGGCACAGGATCTAGCTCAGAACCCCTGGCTGCAGCAGGTGCAGATGTGATTCCAGCCGATTTTTCGCAAGGAATGCTTGCCGCAGGCCGTAAAGCCCGCCCGCATCTGCCATTTACCTTCGCCGATGCGCTAAATCTGCCTTTCCCTGATGGCGAATTCGATGTTGTGACCATCTCTTTTGGCCTGCGCAACACCTCGGATACCGATAAAGCCCTCAGGGAAGCCCTACGGGTAACTAAAAAGGGCGGTCGGATAGTCATAGCCGAGTTTTCTAGCCCGACTTGGCGCCCATTTCGCACGATCTATACCAATTACTTGATGCGCGCCTTGCCCGCCATCGCCAAAAAGACCTCATCCAACCCAGATGCCTATATTTATCTGGCCGAATCGATCCGCGCTTGGCCAGATCAGAAGGCGCTCGCTGCCAAAATCGCCGACGCGGGCTGGACCCAAATCGGCTGGACCAATCTCACCTTTGGGGTTGTTGCAGTTCACATGGCCGTCAAGGCGTAACGGTCACAACTACCCCCGTGTCCACCTTAGGATTTCGCTTGTGAGCGCAAATCCATATATTCCGATTCTGGCAATTGCCGCAGTTGGCTTTGGGTTCGCCGTTTTTTCAATTTTGGCCGCAGCTCTCACTGGGCCCGCACGCTACAACCGCGCGAAGTTAGAAGCCTACGAATGCGGAATCGAACCATCGCCTCAAGCAGCGCAGGGTGGCCGCTTCCCAGTTAAATACTTCTTAACTGCAATGCTATTTATTATCTTTGATATTGAAATTGTTTTCCTTTATCCATGGGCTGTCACTTTTGATCAACTCGGACTCTTTGGTTTGGTCGAAATGGCAATCTTTATCGCAACAGTCTTTGTTGCGTATGCATATGTCTGGCGCCGCGGAGGTCTCGAATGGGATTAGAAGAGAAGTTACCTAGTGGAATTGTTTTAACTTCAGTAGAAAAACTTGCAGGTTATATGCGTAAGAACTCGTTGTGGCCAGCGACATTCGGTTTGGCATGTTGCGCGATCGAAATGATGGCGGCAGGAGCCGGTCGTTACGATCTCGCCCGTTTTGGAATGGAAGTTTTCCGCGCATCGCCGCGTCAAGCAGATTTAATGATCGTCGCCGGTCGTGTTTCAAACAAGATGGCGCCCGTACTTCGTCAGATTTATGATCAAATGGCCGCACCAAAGTGGGTTATTGCAATGGGCGCTTGCGCATCTTCAGGTGGAATGTTTAATAACTACGCAATTGTGCAAGGCGTCGATCACGTTGTTCCAGTTGATATTTATCTTCCAGGTTGTCCGCCGCGTCCAGAAATGTTGATGGATGCAATCCTTAAATTGCACGATCAAATTTACGATGAAAAACTCGGACCTAACCGCGAAAAAGTTGTTAAGGAAGTTGAAGCTGCAGCAATGGCCGCTCTCCCAACCCATCAGTTAAAGGGGTTGTTGGCTTAAATGACTCAAGATAAACAGGGCATGTTTGGCGCGCACGGAACTGGGGATACCTCAGGTTACGGCGGCTTGGTTCGCAGCGCAGCCAACGCGGGCTCAGCCCAACGCCCATTTGGCGGTTATTTTGATCAGGTAGCCGATGATCTAGAGCGTGCATATCCAGATTTTGCAGATGCCATTGAACGCGTTGTTGTTGATCGTGGAGAACTAACTCTGCACATTAAGCGCGAACGTCTGGTTGAAGTAGCACTTATATTGCGTGATAAATTGAAATTTGAAATGTCAATGGGGGTTTCTGGCGTTCATTATCCCGAGGATAAGAACCGCGAATTACACGCTGTTTATCACTTGTTATCTGTAACAAATAATCAACGTATTCGTTTAGAAGTTTCTGTGCCAGATACTGATCCACATATCCCATCACTTGTTGAAGTCTGGGGCGGATCAAATTGGAACGAGCGCGAAACTTATGACATGTTCGGAATTATCTTTGACGGACATCCTGGGCTAACTCGTATTTTGATGCCAGATGATTGGCAAGGACATCCACAACGTAAGGATTACGCACTTGGCGGAATCAGCGTTGAATACAAAGGCGCTGTTGTGCCACCTCCATCAGATCGGAGGACTTACAAGTGAGCACATACGCGGATCCATATGCATCATCACGTGAGACCACCGAAGGTACTGTCTTTTCAGTAACCGGTGGCGATTGGGATTCACTTGTTACTGAAATTGGCCAAGCGAAAGAAGAGCGCGTTGTTGTAAATATGGGGCCACAGCACCCATCAACTCATGGCGTGCTTCGTTTAGTTCTAGAACTTGAGGGCGAAACAGTTACTGAAGTTCGTTGCGGAATTGGTTACCTGCACACTGGTATTGAAAAAAACATTGAATTCCGTAACTGGACCCAGGCCACAACATTTGTAACCCGCATGGATTACTTAGCTCCGTTATTTAATGAGGCGGTCTACTGCTTGGGCGTTGAAAAACTTCTTGGTATTACAAACGATGTGCCAGAAAAAGCCAGCGTGATTCGCGTAATGATGATGGAGTTCAATCGCATTTCCTCACATATGGTCGCACTCGGTACCGGCGCACTAGAACTTGGTGCACTCTCACCAATGATCTTCTGCTTCCGCGAACGCGAAAAGGTCTTGGATGTCTTTGAATTTATCTCTGGTCTACGTATGAATATGGCCTATATCCGCCCAGGCGGAGTTGCCCAGGATTTGCCTGCAGGCGCTGTCGACAAAATTTTGGCAACAGTAAAAGACCTTCGCCACAGCTTTAAAGATAATGAAAAGTTGCTCGTTGGCAACAGCATCTGGATGAAGCGCACTGAAGGCATTGGTTACTTAGATCTTGCTGGTGCAACAACACTTGGCGTTACTGGTCCAGTAATCCGCGCAACTGGCTTGCCACTTGATCTGCGCAAGATTCAGCCATATTCCGGATATGAAAATTACAAGTTTGATGTCGTCACCGCCGACACCTGCGATGTTTA
>CAMBGS010000072.1 GCA_945866305.1 Bifidobacterium breve | reverse complement strand
TTTCTTCCCACAAGAGATAGGCTACCTAACATGTCCAACTCATTTGCGGCTCTGATCTGGTGGGTTATCCCGTTGACTGGCCTATTAGGTGCGCTTGGCTATGTTCTATGGGTTACTCAATTTAAGTCGAAGTTCGAATCTGAAACGACGCGCTCGGTCACCCAATTCCAGCGATTTCAAGATTCTTTCCGTGACGCAGAAATAACTATTGCGGGCGAGGACGAGGGCACTGAAGAAGTAGTCGTTCCGGGCGAAGCTAAAGCGAGCGATGCTCCATAATCGCCTCCCTCGCTTAGCAACTGCAACCCTTACCTTATTTTTCGGACTCGCCCTTTTCGCGCCACTTCCATTTGTTGTTCTGACTCCAGGTAACGCGCAAGATGTAGTAAACAAAATAATCACCCCGTCGAAAACAGCGACGACTCCATTGAAATTCTATAAAGCAGATGGTCACATCTATCTCTTATCAATTTTGATCACCAACCCCGATGCCTATGTAACCGGGGCAGAGTTGATCTATTCGTGGGGTAGAAGTGATTTCTCGGTTATGCCGCGTTCACTTTTTTATAGAGATGGTGTTGACGCCACAATCGAAAAGGCGGCCGCAAAAACCCAGATGGTTGATTCGCAACTCAGCGCCAAAGTCGCCGCCCTCAATTATTTACAGGACAACTACTCGAATCTAAAGGTCGGCGCGATTAAGCCAAGTGATATTTCAATCTCCCTCACCAAGACTGGCGGCCCAAGTGGCGGTCTGGCATTTGCCTTAGGCATTGTGGAACTCCTCACCCCCGAGAATATTTTGCGTGGTCGCAGCGTTGCATCGACAGGGACAATTGATTCAGAGGGAAATGTGGGTGGGATAGGTGGCGTCGCAGAAAAGATCCTGGCCGCAGAGAAGGCGGGTGCTACTTTGATTCTGGTCCCTACACGCAATTGCAAAGACCTGGCACCGGGTGTTGCAAGGATTCCAAAAGGTATAAAAGTAGCCGCAGTTAGCACTTTAAAAGAGGCGATAACCGCGCTTAATTCGGCCAGTCCACGCAGTTGCGATAACTTAGGAGCATGATGAAAAAACCAAGTCCGCTAGCCCTTACCTTTATTATTTTGGCAGTTATTGCTGGAGGTGTAGTTGCGCTCAGCGGTGTATATGTTGATTGGCTCTGGTTTAAATCAGTCGGATTCACGGGTGTTTGGTCAACGGTCCTCACGACAAAAATTGCACTCTTTATAGTCGCTGGCTTGGTTACATCTTTAATTATTTCATTCAATGTTTATATCGCTTACCGTCGTCGTCCATTCGATGTTTCAATGGCGATGGAATCCGATAACTTAGAACGTTATCGCGCAACAATTGATCCAATTCGTAAATTAGTTTTCCCTGGAATTGCACTAGTTCTCTTCTACTTTGGCGGAACTTCAGGAATTCAACTCTGGAGCTCGTGGTTGCAATTTAAAAACTCAACAGATTTCGGTGTTAAAGATCCGCAGTTCGGGATGGATATCTCATTCTTCGCATTCCGTTTGCCATTCCTACAAACACTTATTGGCTGGGCAATTTCAACTTTAATCTTGGCAACCCTTGCCAGCGTTGCAGTGCATTATATTTATGGTGGAATTCGTCCGCAGCTGCGCACTGATCGCATATCTGTTGCCGCACGTGTACAAATCTCTGTTCTTCTAGGCCTAATTGTTTTGATTAAGGCAGTTGCATACTGGTTTGATCGTTACGCACTTGCTTTAAAGGAGAGCAGACTTATTACCGGTCTGACTTACACCGATGTAAATGCAACTCTTCCAGCAAAATCTATTTTGGCCGCTATCGCGGTTATCTGTTCGCTTCTTTTCTTTGCAAATATAGTTCGTAAATCTTTAATCTTGCCAGCTGCCGGTACTGCGTTAATGGTTGGAGCGTCTGTATTAATTGCTGGTGTTTACCCTGGTGCAGTTCAACAGTTCCAAGTAAAACCATCAGAATCATCTAAAGAAGCCCCATTTATTCAGCGCAATATTGACTCAACTCGCGATGCATATGGAATTGCTGATGTAGAGATGAAGGATTATCAAGCCACGGTTTCTACAAACTCTGGCCAATTAGCAAACGATGCTGCGACAATTGCAAATATCCGCTTGATGGATCCCAACGTTTTATCTGCGACTTTCCGCCAGTTGCAACAAATTAAGCCTTACTA
This sequence comes from Bifidobacterium breve, assembly GCA_945866305.1. Classification (GTDB taxonomy): domain Bacteria; phylum Actinomycetota; class Actinomycetes; order Nanopelagicales; family Nanopelagicaceae; genus Planktophila. The sequence goes on along the minus strand of CAMBGS010000072.1, from coordinate 1,830 downwards.
CACCTTCCCAGAATCACTCGATGTTGATCGTTACAAAGTAAATGGCGTACAACGCGATGTGGTTGTTGCTGTGCGCGAACTAAATATTGATGGCAACCCAAGCCGTAACTGGATTAACGACCACTTGGTTTATACGCACGGCTTTGGTTTTGTATCTGCATTTGGAAATAGCGTTGATGCTGATGGAAAACCAAGTTTCTTAGTTGGGGATCTTCCACCAACTACTGGACTTGGAAAATTCCAACCACGTGTTTACTTTGGCGAGAATGTTCCAGATTATTCAATTATTGGTGGACCAAAGACTGACACCCCTGTCGAATTTGATTATCCAGATGATTCATCCGCGAACGGACAGAAGAATTACACCTACACCGGTAAAGGTGGAGTACCAATGGGCGGCTTGTTGAAGAAGTTGCTCTTTGCTATTCAATATCAAGAGCAGCGAATTGTTCTTTCAAATCTGATCAACTCAGAATCAAAAATTCTCTACAACCGTTCACCACGTGAGCGAGTTGCCAAAGTAGCCCCTTGGCTAACTCTTGATGGAGATCCATATCCAGCGATCGTTGATGGAAAGATTCAATGGATTATCGATGGCTACACAACAAGCGCGGGATATCCATATTCACAGACAACATCACTCAGTTCTGCAACAACAGATGCGCTAACTGCCAACTCAAATTCAATAACTGCGCAGACAAATAAGAACATCAACTACATCCGAAACTCTGTAAAAGCCACGGTTGACGCCTATGACGGCACTGTTGTTCTATACCAATGGGATGAGAAAGATCCAGTTCTAAAGACTTGGATGAAGGCCTTCCCAAATACTGTGACCCCAAAGAGCAAGATGTCAGAGCAACTACTTGAGCACATCCGTTACCCAGAAGATCTCTTCCGCGTACAACGCGATGTGCTTAGCTCTTATCACGTACAAACTTCCGCAGCTTTCTACGGCGGACAAGATTTCTGGCGTGTACCTCGCGATCCTTCAACTTTCGGAGCGAATGCAGGAGCGCAACCTCCTTACTACATGACGCTAGAAATGCCCGGATCTGATAAACCAACATTTACTTTAACAACGCCGTTTGTTCCACGCGGTGGTCGCGAAAACTTATCGGCATTCGCTGTTGTTGATTCAAATTACGGTCCGAATTACGGAAAAATTTCAGTTCTACAACTACCGCGCAGCACCAACGTCGCAGGACCTTCACAAGTAGCTTCAAACTTTGAAGCAAAACCAGAAGTTGCTAACTCACTCTCCTTGCTTCGCCAAGGTGGTTCAGATGTTGTGCTTGGTAACTTGCTAACTCTTCCAGTCGGCGGCGGATTACTTTATGTACAGCCGGTATATGTGAAAGCGACTGCCAATACAGCTGCATATCCACTGTTGCAGAAAGTGCTCGTTTCATTTGGTGATGTAATTGGTTTCGATAGTTCACTAAAGGGCGCACTCGATCAAGTATTTGGAGGCAACTCCGGAACTTCTTCATCAGGTACACCGACTTCATCAAATACCGATAATGCATCTGCAGATCTAAAGTCTGCACTGCAAAGCGCAAAGCAAGCGATTGCTGATGGAAATGCCGCACTTGCTAAGGGAGATTTTGCAGCGTATGGACGTGCACAAGATCGCTTAAAGGCTGCACTCGCTGCCGCTATCGCTGCTGAAGGACGTAAATAATTCTCATTCGCTAAATAGGCGGATTTGGCTATTACTTGCCCACCCTTTAGACTGACACTTCCGACGCGGGGTGGAGCAGCTCGGTAGCTCGCTGGGCTCATAACCCAGAGGTCGTAGGTTCAAATCCTGCCCCCGCTACTAGAAAT
>CAMBGS010000071.1 GCA_945866305.1 Bifidobacterium breve | reverse complement strand
TTTTTATGCTTCATCTAGCCCGGATGGACTTGAAAAAGTCGCTGGTGATATTGGATTTATAGATTCTGCAAAAGAGCACACAAATAGCGATGGCGTGCTCGCTGATTACGGTGTTAAGGGCGTTGAGAACGCCCGCCTTTCAACAGGTGGCGCAGGAGTGATCGGCGTAATTGCAACTGGCGCGATCTCAACCGGACTCTTCTTCTTGATCCGTCGCAAACCTGGCGGAATAAGTTAAAAATTCAAAGCCCAGACCTTGATCTCGTACATAGTCACGGCCACCACCACGGCCACGATGTAGGAGAACGTCTTTACTTACACCGACATTCGGTAACCCATTCGCTGGCTTCGCACGTCAAAATTTTGACTGTTCTCGCCTTTATTTCGGTCTCGGTTGCTACCCCGATTACGCGCTGGCCTGCATTTATCGCCTTCTTTAGCCTCTTGCTCTTCACTGCGGTGATGAGCAAGATCCCTCTGCTGCTTCTATTTAAGCGAGCATTGATTGAAATTCCATTTATCTTCTTCGCGATATTGATGCCATTTTTCGGTGAAGGAGAAAAGTTCTCCGTTTTCGGTTTAGAACTTTATCGCGATGGCTTATTGGCCGGAACTTCGATTGTCGTAAAGGGAACACTTGGCGTGTTGGCGGCCGTCATACTCTCCACGACCACAACTGCGCGCGAAATTTTGCGTGGTTTAGAAACTTTAAAGCTTCCAGCGATTATGGTTCAGATCGCTTCATTTATGTTGCGCTACATAAATGTAATTAGCGATGAGATGGAGCGAATGAAGATTGCCCGCGAATCGCGTGGTTTTATCGCAACCGGAATCAAACATTGGAAAGTTTTAGCAACGGCAGCCGCAGCACTCTTCATCCGTTCGTACGAGCGGGGTGAACGAGTACACCTGGCTATGCTCTCGCGCGGCTTTGATGGGGTACTCCCATCTTTAAACAATCAATCTGTAACTGCGCGACAATGGATCACTGCGCTTTCCATCCCGTTTCTAGCTCTCACCGCTTCACTTATTGCTCTATTGATTGGTTGGTAAAATGACTAGCACCCCGAGTCTGCAAATCTCCGAACTCGCTTTTGCCTATCCCGATGGCAATCAAGCGCTCTTCGGCGTCAATTTAACAATTCAAAAGGGTGAGCGAGTTGCACTTCTTGGTCCGAACGGTGCTGGCAAAACAACTTTAGTAATGCACATGAACGGAATACATCCGACTATGCAAGGTGAAGTTCGCATCTCTGGTGAACTAGTCGATAGTAAAAATAAGACTTCCCTTAAGGCTATTCGCTCTAAAGTAGGAATTGTCTTTCAAGATCCAGATGATCAACTCTTTATGCCAACAGTCGGCGAAGATGTTGCATTTGGCCCTTACAACATGGGGTTGCGCGGTGAAGAGTTAAATGAAGTAGTAGCCCAAGCGCTTACTCAAGTTGGAATGCTCGACTTTATCGATCGCCCACCACATCACTTATCTTTTGGACAAAGGCGCAGGGTCGCGGTCGCCACCGTACTTGCGATGAAGCCAGAAATATTAATTCTGGACGAACCATCTTCTAATTTAGATCCAGCTAGTCGGCGCGAATTAGCCGATATTTTGCGCTCTCTTGATATCACAATTGTGATGGTCACTCACGATTTGCCATACGCCCACGAACTTTGTGAGCGATCAGTAATCCTTTCGGGCGGCATCATCGTTGCCGACGGTAAGACTGATGCAATTCTGAAAGATAAAGAGCTTTTGAAATCCCACCGTCTCGAACTACCGGTTGGATTTAATCTTTAATGGATCTGCTTTTTACCACCTTTATTCGATTTTGACCGATAGCGGCGCCAAGTAAAACAATTAGCGCACCAACTGGTTCGTACCAAAACAAACGCTCTTTAAGAAAAATAATTCCGACCATCACTGCCACAACAGGCGTCAAGTAAGTAACGCTGCTGGCGATCGCACTTCCCGCAACCTCCATTATTTTAAAGTTCCAGATATATGCAAAACCGCTACCGAATATACCTAAGGCCAACATTGCAGCGACGGGACCTGGTCGGTAAACATCTCGTGAAATTCCATCAAATAAGTAGAAAGGTAGGAGCGTAATCGCACCAGTTGTAACTTGAGCTGCCGCCATTGATTCTGGTTGTAATTTATGAGGCAAGATAAAACGGCGCGAATATGGAAAAGAGAATCCGTAGCAAGTCACTGCACCTAGCAAGACCAAAATTGCCCACAGAGGATTCTCGCCTAGCCCTTTCCAAGCGCCAAGAACTGTTAGAACTCCAATGAATCCAATCAAGATTCCAATTACCTGATAAAACTTCGGTTTCTCATCTCGCGTAACGAGCATTATTGCAAGCAAAGTCATTAGCGGAGTTACCGCATTAATAATTCCTGCCAAGATCGAAGTGACTGCAGTTTCGGCAAGTGCGAAAAGAACGCCTGGAATTACATTTAGCAAAAGCGACACCACCCAAAGATGCGCCCATAATTTTCCTGATTTAGGTAGTGAGATTTTCTTGTACTTCGCCCAAGCAAGAAGCGTTGCAGCGCCTAGCGCACACCTACCAAATGCGACTCCAAATGGAGTCAAGAATTCAAGACCGAGTTTGATGAAGATAAAAGAACATCCCCAGACAATTCCCAAAGCCAGGTAAAGCACTACCCAGTTGTTTTTGCGCGATGCGGTAGTCGTACTCACCGAGTAATAATGACATAGCAATAGCGACGTTTTCTCGAATCTACATTGTCGGTAAGGTTTACGGCATGACTAATGCCAACCCATTTGCCCTGCGAAGTGACCTTGAATATGAACTGCCACCGTTTGCTCTCATAAAGGATGAGCACTATCTGCCAGCCTTTTATGAAGGCTGCGCTCAGCAGTTAACTGAAGTTAAGGCAATACTCGATACACCTGGTGCGGCAACTTTTGAGAACACAATCGTAGCCTTGGAAAAAAGTGGGCAGATGTTAACGCGCGTTATGCGAGTGTTTTTCAATAAATCATCCAGCGATACCAGCGACGCAATAGATGCAATTGAAGAAGAGTTGGCTCCCAAACTTGCCGCACACCGAGATGCGATTAGCTTAAATCCAGTTCTATATGCTCGTATCAAATCTTTATACGACAATCGTGATTCATTAGGACTCAATACTGAAGATGCTTGGTTATTGGAGCGTTATTACAAAGATCTAATTCATTCCGGTGCACATTTGACTGAATCAGAGCGCGAACGCCTCAAGCAACTCAACGAAGAACTTTCTAAGCTATCAACTCAGTTCGCTAAGAATGTCTTGACTGACACAAATGACCTAGCCGTGCTGGTCGAAAGTATTGAAGAGTTGGATGGCTTAAGTGAGAATGAAATCGCATCAGCTGCAGCTGCAGCTAAAGAGCGTGGCCACGAAGGCAAATGGCTTATTGCAATGGTGAATTTCTCGGGTAATCCATTACTTGATTCTCTAACCAATCGTGAATTACGTAAGAAAATTATGCAGGAATCACTTGTCAAAGCCAATCGTGGAAATGAAAGTGATAACAAGCCAATCCTGTTAAAGATGGTTAAGTTGCGAGCAGAACGCGCAAAACTGTTTGGCAGTAACACTCACGCTGAGCACATTATTTCTGTCCAAACCGCTGAACACCCAGATAAGGTCCACGCGATGCTGAGAAAGATCGCACCGGCAGCTGTGCAAAATGCCCGCACAGAAGCAGGAGAGTTAAAGAAGTCTTCTGGGAAAGAGATTGAGAGTTGGGACTGGGGTTTTTATACCGAGCAAGTTCGACTTGAGAAATACAACATCGATACCAGCAAGATGCGTCCATACTTTGAATTGGAATCAGTTTTGGAAAAAGGTGTCTTTTTTGCAGCAAATAAACTCTTTGGAATCACTTTCAAAGAACGTCCCGAGTTAGTTACTTACCACCCAGAAGCTCGTGCTTTTGAAGTCTTTAATGAAGATGGTTCAAAATTAGGACTTTACATTGGTGATTTCTACACTCGCGATTCAAAACGTGGTGGAGCATGGATGAATAGTTTGGTTGTTCAAAATCACCTATTTGGCCAGCTTCCTGTCGTTTTAAATAATTTGAATATTGCAAAACCTCCTGCGGGTAAACCAACTCTTTTGACTTTTGATCAAATCACAACCTTGTTTCACGAATTTGGCCACGCGCTTCATGGTTTGCTTTCACAAGTTAAATATCCACGCGTTTCAGGAACAAGCGTTCAACGTGACTTTGTTGAATTCCCATCGCAGGTAAATGAAATGTGGATTTTGTGGCCAGAAGTTGTCGAAAACTATGCGC
>CAMBGS010000070.1 GCA_945866305.1 Bifidobacterium breve | reverse complement strand
CAACCCTCCACCGCGGTGGGGTGCTCCGGGTGACGACCAGGCTTACATCAAATGATGTGGGCAAGTGCGTGAAGGATTTGGCTAATGTCTAAAGAGATAACTTCGCAAGTAACCGGAGCGTGGCTTGATGGCCATGATGTGGGCGAGCGCAAATTCGTAAAGATCGGTTTTCTCTTACTTGAAAACGGCGAGACCTTGCCGGATATAACCATCGCTTATCAATCTTGGGGTCAACTAAACGCGGCCAAAGATAATGCGATCTTAATTAATCACGCGATGACTGGTTGGTCAGATGTAACTTCGTGGTGGCCAAATATGGTTGGTCCGGGTCTGCCCTTTGATACCAATAAATATTTCATCGTCTGCCCAAATGTAATCGGCGGATGTCAGGGAAGTACTGGTCCATCTAGCATCGCACCTGATGGAAAGCGTTACGGTTCACGTTTTCCAACTGTGACGGTTCGCGATATGGCAGAGGCGGAAGTTTTATTCACCGATGCAATTGGAATTAAAAAATATCGTCTGGCAGTTGGCCCATCACTAGGTGGAATGCGCTCGCTGGAATGGGCGATTGAACACCCTGATCGAGTAAGTGCCATCTGCACAATTGGATCATCGGCTGTTGCAACAGGTGATCAGATCGGTGGTTTCTCCGTGCAGATTCGCGCGATTAAAACTGATCCAAACTTTAACGGCGGTGATTATTACGAGCAGGAAACTGGTCCGCTGGAAGGTATGGGAATAGCCCGGCGCATCGCGCACCTGACCTATCGCACTGAATCTGAGATGGATGTGCGCTTTGGACGGCAAATGCAGGGAGATGAGACCGGGCGTTATGCCGTTGAGTCTTATCTTGACCATCAAGCCGATAAGTTAGCCAAACGCTTTGATGCCAATACCTATATTTCGTTAACTTCGGCGATGGCTTCCCACGATGTGGGGCGCGAGCGGGGCGGGGTAGTAAAAGCGTTGGAATCGATCAAAATCCCGGTGGTTGTGGTCTCAATTGATACCGATCGCCTCTTCCCACCTCGACTTCAGGTTGAGGTTGCCGAGCTTGTGCCGCAGGCTGCGCCGCTAATTACGATCTCATCTGACTTTGGACACGATGGCTTTTTAGTTGAATCTGAGGCAGTTGGCGCTGCGATCGTCCAAGCCTTGAGTATAATATAGACATCGCTTCGAGCAGTTCGAAACAAAAGTTTCGAAGATAGTTCGAAAAAACCAAAGGACAATTGTGGCTGTATTTAGTGCGCTCAAAAACAAGGCAAAGGCTAAAAAAGCCGCCGCTAAAAAATCTGCTCCTGCCAAAAAGGCGGTTGCTAAGAAAGCGGTAGCGAAAAAGGCTGCACCAGCGAAGAAAGCGATAGCCAAGAAAGCGCCTGCGAAGAAAGTTGCCGCCAAAAAAGCGCCTGCGAAGAAAGTTGCACCAGTAAAGAAAGCCGCACCTGCAAAAGTTGCGATGAAGAAAGATCTTTCTGCTAAAGAAGTTCAACAACTCGTAAATCTTAAGAACGATGTTGCCCGCCAGAAAGAGATTATTGAAACTCTGGCAGCGAGCGGAATCGATAATTACCGCAAGGCGGTTAAAAAAGAATTTATGGCTCTGGCACTTGAAGCCCGCCATTTTGATGAGACGCTTCCAATTGATATTGAGAAAGCACGTAAGGCCGGACTTGGCGCACCAAGCCGTATTTTATCTAAGGCACAACTTGCGCTGATCGCACCACCTGCACCAGTTGCTGCTGCGCCTAAGGCTGCAGAAGGCAAGGCTGGTAAAGCTGCAATTGTTTTAGATGATGAAGGCAACGAGATTGTTGTTGAAGAGATCGAACTCGAAGATGTAGAGACACTAATTGCTGAAGCCACCGACATTATCGATACTGAGGCTGAAGATAAATCCAATCAGCCACGCGTTGTTAACTTGGCTGAAGAAGCTTCTGGAAATGAAGAGAACGCCTTCACCCTAAAGGCCTCTGAAGAAGATGATGCCCCAGCGCAGACAGTTATGACTGCTGGTGCGACCGCTGACCCAGTTAAGGATTATCTCAAGCAGATTGGCCGCGTAGCGCTGCTAAATGCCGAACTTGAAGTAGAACTTGCTACGCGCATTGAAGCCGGCTTATTCGCTGAAGAAGCACTCAAGGCTGACAAAAAAATGGAGAAGAAGTTAAAGCGCGAACTCGATTGGATCGTTGAAGATGGCAAGCGCGCCAAGAACCACTTGTTGGAGGCCAACTTACGTTTGGTAGTTTCACTTGCCAAGCGATACACCGGTCGCGGAATGCTATTCCTTGACTTGATCCAAGAAGGAAACCTCGGTTTGATCCGCGCCGTTGAAAAGTTTGACTACACAAAGGGTTATAAGTTCTCGACCTATGCCACTTGGTGGATTCGTCAGGCGATCACTCGTGCAATGGCAGATCAGGCTCGCACAATCCGTATTCCAGTCCACATGGTTGAAGTCATCAACAAGTTGGCACGTGTACAACGCCAGATGTTGCAAGATCTAGGCCGCGAACCAACACCAGAAGAGCTCGCTAAAGAACTTGATATGACCCCTGAAAAGGTTGTTGAAGTTCAGAAGTACGGCCGCGAACCAATTTCACTTCATACTCCACTCGGAGAAGAAGGCGATTCTGAATTCGGAGATCTCATTGAAGACTCTGAAGCGGTTAAGCCAGAAGAATCTGTCACATTTACAATCTTGCAAGAACAGTTGATGCAGGTCCTCGGTGGCCTCACAAACCGTGAAGCAGATGTAATCAAGGCGCGTTATGGCCTTACAGATGGACAACCAAAGACACTTGATGAGATCGGCAAGGTTCACGGGGTAACTCGTGAACGTATTCGCCAGATTGAATCAAAGACAATGTCGAAGTTGCGTCACCCATCGCGATCACAATCACTTCGCGATTATCTAGATTAAAAATTAGTATTAGAAATGAGAAAAACCCTTGAGCCAAATGCGGCCCAAGGGTTTTTCTTTAATTTAAGTTAGTTCTTAGACTCAACCAGACGTTCTGATTCGTCCTGAATCGCAACAGCCACAGTCTTAAGCTTTTCAGCGTATTCCTTGCCGTGGTGTGCACAGAACATTAACTCTCCACCTGTTGCAAGCGTTGCTCGCACATACGCCTGAGCGCCGCAACGATCGCAGCGATCTAGTGCATTAAGAGGTGTGGATTCGAGGATTACTTGCTCGGTCATCGCGCTCTCCGTTCGTTTTAGGTGGGAAGTTGAGTACTTCTATGGAACATCAAACCATGTCTGAATATTCCCCGCAGGAGATATCGCAATAAATCTTGTTAATTTTGTGTTGCAAAACACCGATTCTCACTAGATCTAGGGGAATTACCAATATTTGAGACTAATTCGGCGCGTTCACGCAAGTACTTTGCAAAGGCGTCGGTAGCCTTTGCCTCCGTGGCGGTTAAGAAAAGTTCAGACGATGCTGGGGATCAGCTAGATCTCACCACTATCGGCGACGCCCCAGATTCTTACACCGCAAAAGATTTAGCAGTCCTTGAAGGCTTAGATGCCGTTCGTAAACGTCCCGGAATGTATATCGGATCAACTGATTCACGCGGATTGATGCACTGCCTTTGGGAAATTATCGATAACTCCGTTGATGAATCATTGGCCGGTCATTGCAAGAAGATTGAAATTAATTTAGAGGCAGACGGTTCTGTTGAAGTCCACGATGATGGACGCGGTATTCCAGTTGATAAAGAACCCAAGACTGGATTAACTGGCGTTGAGGTTGTACTTACAAAATTACACGCAGGTGGAAAATTCGGTGGTGGATCATATGCCGCATCCGGTGGTCTGCACGGCGTTGGTGCATCTGTGGTTAACGCACTAGCCGAACGTCTTGATGCTGAAGTAGATCGCAACGGCAAAATTTATTGGATGTCATTTAAGCGCGGAGTTGCCGGTATTTTCGATGGCGATGGACCAAAAGCAGAGTTCACTCCGCAATCAGGTTTACGCACAATCGGAAAAGTTTCCGCAAAAGTAACTGGGACTCGAATCAAGTGGTGGTCTGATCGTCAGATCTTCCTAAAGGAAGCAGCCCTTGATATTGAAGAAGTTTACGCTCGCGCGCGCCAGACATCTTTCTTGGTTCCAGGGCTAACCCTGATTGTTAACGATAATCGCACTAAAGCTGCAACAACACAGACGTTTTATCACAAAGGCGGAATCTCCGAATTCTGCGAATTCTTGCAACCAGATGAACCAGTCGGCGAAGTAATTCGTATTTATGGCACTGGGCATTATCAAGAGACTGTGCCGGTTTTGGATGATAAAGGCCA
>CAMBGS010000069.1 GCA_945866305.1 Bifidobacterium breve | reverse complement strand
TCACAATCACCTCGGGTGCTGCAGTATGTCCTTGGACTAACCCAACAACGGGCAAGGTGCAAATTACGATAACTCTAACCCCGACAAATGCCAACGAGGCGGTAGATCCGAAAGTAATCAACACCGTTATTGTTGCGCGACCATTTATAACGAGCTTCCAGGTAAGAGGTCAGAGTGGAGTCACTTCGGGACCAGCGGGTACCGTTGTTGTAATCACGGGAGGAAACTTCACTGGAATAACAGATATTAAGTTCAATGGAGTTTCTGCGGAAAAAACCTTTAGGGCTTCTGCAACTCAGGCAACCGTGACTGTTCCATTTGGAGCTACGACTGGCAAGATTTCAATTACGACCTTGCTGGGTGGCATTGGCACCAGTTCTGGATCATTTACAGTTACTGGCTAGAACTACTTAAAGCCCTACGATCGTAAAGAGTGAGCCAATAAATGGAAATACTCCAAGTAATTTTCCAGACATTTGCTTGTTGGGAACAGTAAGTATTAAGTCTCCTGTTTGAACTACAAAGTCTTCTTTTTCGATGGTACGTACAATCCCGATTGCTGGGCTCTTTGAACTTTCATCCAGTTTGATTATAACTTTATCGCCTACTGCAAAGGTGTCTGAATGCTTATAGGCAACTAAACTTGTATTTGCTTCACCAGCTGCGCTGCGAAGACCCGACTTTGGGTGCGCAACACGGAAACCTAAGAGCGTGAATAGTATGGCGATGACGGCCAGAATTGCGACGGGACGTATCACGCGATTCAATTCGTCCTCCATCCAACGGTTAGATAACTAGAGTAAGTCTAAGCGAGATTTCAATAAAAACTATGCTTTTGACCTTGATTTAGCCTTGGAGTCACTACTTTTTGCACTTTTTGCTGAAGAAGCGGGTGTTTTCGAAGTTGATTTGCTTTTTGATGGAGCTGAAATAGCAAGTGCGGAACTTTTCGATTTGTTCGATCTAATGTTATCGAGCCACGCTTGAACATCGTCTTCAATGGTGTCGGCTGGTTTAGAAGGCTTTGTGCTCATAGATTTCTTGGAAATCAACGCTTTAACTTTAAGCAAGAGCGAGACCGTAAGATCTTTAACTTTGCGTGAGATCTGCCCAGCAAGCCAGATCCAGTATTTTACTGAACGCTTATCAACAACCATGTCGTCTTGAGAATCTTGTGAATTTACTTGGCCTTCGGTTTCACTTGAACTCATACCAAGCATCAATCGATTTGTTCGCGAATCAGGACGGCCAGTTCCTCTCCAAGTAGCAACTTCAATTACAGTTCCGTGATTCATCTTTCCAACAAGAAGTTTTTGTCCATCTGGTAAGTCAATCACCAAAACAGAATCTGAACTTGGAAGCGGAAGTGAGGTAACCACTGGTGCAGAGTTTTCTTCATTTTTGCGTGCCATGGTTAACCTCCCCTCAAGCCTCAATAAATACTAGAGGGTTATCGTAACAGCAATTGAATGAACTTAACACGCTAGGAAATCTCAAATCCGACCCAATCGCTGAGATCTCTGGTGCCAATGTCGCCCAAAAGAATATCTGGCTGTGCAGATCCTGATGAGTTGGTATGGGCGCAGGAATTGCTGGAAGTAACGGCGAATGTATTTGTTGTAAGCGATGTCGGGTTGGCTGATAAGCCTGGCTCTGACGAGGTAAGTGAATGGCTACAAATAAGAATGTCACCAAGTGAATAATTAGAAGATGGTACAAAGATTGATCCAGATGTTTTTATCTTAAAATATATTTTTAGAGTAGCTCCGATACAAGCTCCATCTACACCGGAAACTTTGACCTGATTGAGAAAGAAATCAGTCCCTGACCATCTAGTTGGAAATGTAAATCCAACAGTCGCATCTGCATCACAGGTTCCAATTTCGACGCGTCCTTGGCCGAACGTAAAAGTGGTCCCTCCTGATCCACCTGAACCACCAGAGCCCGCAACTCCATTGCAGGCATAAGTCGTTGCACTTGCAGTTACAAATTTGGTTCCGCCATTGCCGCTGCACTCTGCGGTTCCGGATGACACAACTACTGCTAATACTGTTGCGCCATTCGCACCTGTTGCACCAGCAGGTCCTCTAGCACCATCGGCACCAGCCGCCCCTGTTAAACCTCTAACTCCTTGTGCTCCCTGTGCTCCTTGAATACCTTGTGGACCAATCAGACCAGGTGCACCATCAATTCCATCGCGACCATCTTGGCCATTCATTCCAATAAATCCATCTCGACCGGCGACACCAGCTGCACCAGGTTTTCCTTGTGGGCCAACAAGCAATGCCAAAACTTGATTCAAATTTGCATCCGCAGACGGTGAAGTGCCTAAAAAGAAATTACGAATTGTTAGAGGCTGATTTGTATCAGCGTACGAGACTCCCATTTTTGCAAAGGTGAGAATAACTAAAATGGCGACGAGTTTTTTCATACCGCCTCCTCGCTTTGATCTCTCTCGCTTAAATCTGCTGCAAATGATATTAGTGCATGTATAAAGACGGGCATAAGCCCAAGTAGGATAATCCCAAACGCACTAGTTCCTGCGACTACAGGTAAAAACCTCAAACTAATTAGAGCGGCTGTCGTAATTGAGGCTACCAAGAGTATTTCAGCTATGTGATTTCTCTTGATTTTAGTGAGAAATTTAAGTCCTTTCCAGGTCGGCCTGATAATAAGCAGAAATAGCGGGGCAACAGTCATTAGCCCTAAGTAGATTGCCGTCGAAAGCGTGGAAGTCCAAGAGTAGAAAATAGTGATGAGTAGTGTAAGTATCGAAAAGACAAAACCTGGCGAGATAAGTCTTCCAAGTGTAATTTCATATTCTTCTACTATTCGAACTCGCTTGCGCCATTTCAGGCCTTTAGCGGATAGATAACCCTCGATTTGCCTACCAATAAATATCGCTGCTGCAAGCAAAACTTCTACTCCGACTGTGGATTGAGTGGATCCAGTGATCGAGCGTTGAATCAAGAAGGTTGAGTGTAAGAAAACTAATGGGAATATCCATTGAAAAATTGCAATATTCACCGAGTGATGTGCACCTCGAAAATCTACTTTCGATACCAGCGCAGCGAAATAGCAACTGATCAGAGCGGGTAGGAAAAAGACAAGTGAAGTGACAATTGTGAAAGCAACAGAAGTAATTGAGAATTCGGGTAGTAACCACAACCTTATTGCCGTGAAAGTAAATGCCGAAAGAATTCCTGAATAAATGTCGAGTGAGCCAATGAAAGAGATAGATAAAAGTAGAGCCAAGGTAAGACCAGCAATGCTTAAATCAATTTCATTGCGCGTGAGGTAACCGAGTGCTGCAGATAGCGCGATTGATATACCCGGAAGAAGTGACCAGAGAATTGGAAATTCTAGATGTATTCCCCTGGAGTCGGACTTTAAAAGATACTTAAAAAAACTATCCGGCAACTGCTCATAAATGTTGATGCGGAGTCGCTCAAAACGATTTAACTTGTGGACATGTTGGATAAATCCTTCTGCTGGCTCTCCGGCCAAGTAGCGCTCTTTTGGTCCAGTCGATGTTAAGAAAGTTACATTTCTAAATTTCTTGCCTCGCAACGCAGCCAGCGCGCTAAACCAGAGAGCCAGTGAAAGAAGAAAGAAAAGCAAGTCACCTGGAACTCTGGTTATTTCATAGCGTTGCATTTCAATTATCTCGACTGCGGCAACGAAGGTTTCTGGAGTAGATTCACCTTTGGTTATTACTGAATACGCTCCTTCCGGCAAATCCCTCGGAACGTTAAGTGAATAGACAATAAATCCAGCTTTGTTACTTAGCGATGAAGAAAGTTCAATCATCTTGGAATCTGAAGATTTGAGAAAGACTTTCCAATCCTTATCAACGCTGCCGCCACCCAAAACAACGCTCTGGGACTTACCTTTCTCCCAAGTTAATAGAGGTATATCAGCCGCGCTTGCCACAGGCGCGGAAAGAAAAGTTTGAATTAAGAAAATTGCGGCTAAAAGCCGAACCTTATTTTTCATTCCGAAGCGCGTCAATCACAAGCCACAGCCCAAAGATGCTTGGCACGAGGACTAGCAACCCTCTCGGTGTGAGAAGTTTGCCGATCAATGGGATCGTATAGAAAACAATTCCACTGATATCGGCCAGCGCTGGTTTTTGGGTATCCGGCGCAGGATTGTTATCGCCCTTCATTACGAATCCACTTTCGGCATCGCCAGAGATGATTCTGTGAGTAAAGCTGGCAACTGCGGTGCCATCAAAACGACGTGCGGTGTAAGTAGCAATGTCGCCAACCTTTGGAGGCAATCGATCTGTATTAAGACTCAAAACAATGTCACCGGGATTAATGGTTGGCTGCATTGATTGAGTAAGTACTATTCGAGCTTTTGTCACTCCTGCAAATGAAAGCACGGAGAAGGTAAGCATTACGGTAACAAAAACGTAACCAACAAATTTAAGGCCGTGCCCAATTTGTACTTTCCACTTATCTGATCCCTGCACAACGCGTTCTTTGGGCGCTTGCACAAAATGGCGTGCTTTACTTTCAAATGATTTATCTGACGTCACGAGGACGGTTTGTTCTCCTTTGTCACCAGATACTGTGACTAGAACATATTTTTCAGATTCTGGACTCTCATCTGCAATCCAGATATCCGGGTCGCTAGGGTC
>CAMBGS010000068.1 GCA_945866305.1 Bifidobacterium breve | reverse complement strand
GTTGAAACCCTAATCGAAGAAGCGATGCGTCTTGCTGAAGAAATGGAAGCTGCCGGAGTAACTTCAGGCGAACCTTCCGTCACAGTCAAGTAATTACGCGATAAGGTTGCGCCTATGTTGCGCATGTCCACCTTATTTCTTCGCACTCTGCGCGATGATCCAGCCGATGCCGAAGTTCCAAGCCATCGTCTCCTAGTACGCGCCGGCTACATCCGCCGAATCGCCGCTGGTATTTATTCATGGCTGCCACTTGGCGTTATCGCTTTGCGCAATGTAGAACGGATTATCCGCGAAGAGATGGACGCCGCTGGTTTCCAGGAAGTTCACTTTCCGGCCCTTCTGCCACGGGATGCTTATGAAGCAACTAACCGTTGGGAAGAGTACGGTCCATCACTATTTCGCCTGCAAGATCGAAAAGGTGGGGATTATTTACTAGGACCAACTCACGAAGAGATGTTCACGCTAATGGTCAAGGGTGAGTATTCATCTTATAAAGATTTGCCATTAACGATCTATCAGATTCAAAATAAATTCCGTGATGAAGCACGTCCCCGCAGTGGAATCATCCGTGGCCGCGAATTTGTAATGAAAGATTCTTACTCATTTGATTTAACTGATGAGGGGTTAAATGTTTCCTATCAGAAACACCGGGATGCATATATCAGCACATTCGATCGGCTACATCTGAAATACAACATAGTCAAAGCAGTTTCTGGCGCAATGGGCGGATCTAAATCTGAAGAATTCTTAGCGCCTTGCGAAACAGGTGAAGATACTTATGTGCTCTGTCCAAAGTGTGGATTTGCAGCAAATGTAGAAGCGATGGTCACCAAAGTTGCCGCTGCAGATGCCAGCAAAGTTCCAGCGCTCGAAGAACTAGATACCCCAAATACGCCGACTATTGATTCACTTGTTGCCGTTCTAAATGAAAAATTTGGTGGAGGTTACACCGGCGCATCCACCCTTAAGAATGTAATGCTTATGGCAGATGATAAAGCGATCTCTGTTCTAGTTCCGGGTGATCGCGAAGTTGACCTAAAACGTTTGCAAGCAGGCTTGCCTGGCGTAGAAGATTTGCGAACTTTTGAGGAAGCAGATTTTGCTAAGTTCCCAAATTTAGTTAAGGGATACATTGGCCCGCAAGATGCTGCAAAATCTGGAGTTACAGTTTATGCGGATCCGCGAGTAGCGCCAGGAACATCTTGGGTGACAGGTGCGAATAAGAAAGATCGCCATGCACGCAATGTGGTTAATGGCAGAGATTTCACCCCATTTGCATATGTAGAAGCCGCCGAAATTCGTGAAGGTGATGCTTGCCCCGAATGCACCACTGCAGTTGTGATTGATCGCGCTATTGAGATCGGACATATTTTCGAACTTGGTCGCAAGTATGCAGATGCCCTTGGTTTAACGGTGCTGGATCAAAACGGTAAATCGCAAGTAGTAACCATGGGTTCTTATGGAATTGGTGTATCCCGCGCTGTCGCAGCAATAGCCGAGCAAAGTTATGACGAAATCGGTCTTTCTTGGCCACTTGAAGTTGCACCAGCCAAGGTTCATATCGTTGCCACCGGCAAAGAAGATTTACCATTTGATACCGCCCTGGATATCGGTAATAAATTAGAAGCTGCCGGTATTTCTGTGATGTTAGATGATCGACGTGATCCAAGTGCGGGAGTTAAATTTAAAGATGCTGAGCTAATCGGCATTCCGGTAATTATGGTCGTTGGAAAATCACTTGCTGAAGGTAAAGTTGAATTACGTAACCGCAAGACTGGAGAAAAATCTGAGGTTGCACTCACCGATGCGGTTACTTTAGTCACTGCTTTGATCGCCTCACTCTCGTAAAGTGTTTGCTGATCTAACGCTTTACACTCTAATCTTTCTAGCTTTGGCCGCATTTGCTGCGGGGCTAATTGATGCAATCGCTGGAGGTGGAGGACTTATTCAGCTTCCAGCGATGTTGATTGGGCTGGCAAAAACTGAGACTGTAGTAATTCTAGGAACTAATAAAGTTCCATCCATTTTCGGTACTTCCGCGTCTGCCCTGATGTATCGCCGCAACATTAAATCTGATTCGAAATTATTGTTTATTATGGTCCTGCCGGCGCTTCTTGGTTCTATGGGTGGTGCTTCCCTTGCCTCGCGAATTCCTACTGAAGTTTTAAAACCGATAGTTGTATCGCTGTTGATTGCAGTCCTGATCTATACATGGAAGCGACCACAGTTAGGTCAGATTGAATCGCTACGTCAAAGCGAACCTCTGCGTTTAAAGATCGCCGCTATTGCAGCGCTGGTTATTGGTTTTTATGATGGGCTGATAGGACCCGGGACAGGGTCATTTCTAGTTTTGACATTGGTTGCAATTCTTGGTTTTGCTTTTCTATCAGCATCAGCCATCGCAAAGGTGGTAAATGTCGCCACAAATCTGGGTGCGATTATTATCTTTGGAGCAAATGGCGAGATTATTTGGAAAATTGGTTTAACGCTTGCGATCGCCAATGTTGCAGGAAGCCTCATTGGTGCCCACCTAGCCTTAAAGGGCGGCTCTAATCTCGTTCGGAAAGTGTTTATGGGGGTGACGCTAGCTTTAATCATCAAAGTCGCGATCGACACCTTGTCAGCCTTTAATTAATGTTAAAGTTATCACCTGAAAACAACTTAATAACAACTTAATATGTAAGGAGCAACAAGTGTCACTTACGCAATCAATAACTGATTTAATATCAGCGGCTGTAACAGAAGCTGGTTTCTTTTTAGAAGATGTTCAAATCGCATCTCCTGGTAGTCATCGAATTATCACCTGCATCGTAGATGGCCAAACCCCACTAAATCTTGATCAAGTAACGATTGCCTCTCGAGTTATCTCAGAACTATTGGACATCGCCGATTTTATGGGAGAGACACCGTTTACATTAGAAGTGAGCTCACCAGGAGTTGATCGTCCACTGACTCAAACTCGTCACTGGACGAAGAACTTAACAAGATTAATAAAGGTAACCCTGGGCGATGGCACGATCACGATTGGCCGCCTCACCGAATTTAACGAAACTCACGCAACCTTGGTTGAAAATATTAAAGGGCGAATAAAAGAACACTCAATAGCATTTACAGATATTAAGCGAGCCGTAGTTGAAGTTGAATTTAACCGCAAGGATGTCAGTGATGAATAAATCACAGGTTGATGTCGATGCGCTTATTGCTCTCGCAACTCATAAAGAAATCCCGCTCGAGCAGTTAATATCCGAAATTGAAGCAGGTGTTCTAGAGGCGTACTATCAAACTCTCGAGCCAAAGCGTCAAGCTCGCGCCACGATAGATCGCGTAAGCGGTGAGATCTCGATCTTGATCCCCACCTTTAATGAAATAGGCGAACGCATCAGCGAAGATCGCGACGAACCAGAAGGTTTTGCGCGCACTGTTAACTCAACGGTAAGACAAGTGATTAAATTAAAAATGCGTGCGACAAATGATGCAGAAATTGTCGGTGAATTTAGCGCATCTGTTGGCGATGTAATTTCTGGCGTTGTGCAACAAGGCCGTGACCCAAAGATGATTAACGTCAATTTAGGTCGTGTAGAAGGACGCATTCCTCCACAAGAACAAGTACCAGGCGAGCAGTATAAACACGGTGATCGCATTAAGTGCTTTGTTGTTGAAGTTAAGCAGGGATTGAAGGGTCCGGAGATAATGCTCTCTCGTAGCCATCCAGCGCTGGTTAAGCAATTATTCGCACTTGAAGTTCCAGAAATAAAAGATCGCATTGTAGAAATTATGGAAGTGGCACGCGAAGCGGGCCATCGCACCAAGATTGCAGTTCGCTCCCACCGCGCAGGTGTTTCCGCCAAAGGATCTCTAATTGGTCCAATAGGTGCGCGTGCACGTGCTGTCATGGAGGAGTTGCACGGAGAGAAAATAGATATCGTAGATTGGTCGGAAGATCCTGTCGAATTTGTTGGTCAAGCACTTGCTCCGGCAAAGGTATCCAAAGTTGAGATTGTTGATTTAGCGATGCGTTCGGCAAAAGTAACAGTGCCTGACTATCAACTCTCACTTGCAATCGGTAAAGATGGACAGAATGCACGATTGGCTGCGCGTTTGACTGGATGGCGTATCGATATCCATTCAGATACCCCAGTAACCACTTAATTACGCGGGTATTTAGGTTAATCGGGGCAAATTCGCTATCCTTTAGCCTTAGTTGATGGTGAAAGAAGCGACTGCAATGCGATTAAGTATCAAACCGATACGCACCTGCATCGTTTGTCGTAAATCGGAAACACCTTCACAGCTACTTCGAGTCAACTGCATTGACGGAGTTATTACTCCAACACAAGGCAGAAAATCTCAAGGTAGGGGAGCGTGGCTACACATTCAATGTGGATACGTTGCTATAGAACGGAAAGCATTTAAATGGGCCTTCAAGCTCGATGAGATGCCAGATGTTACTCAATTCAAAAAGTTCTTATCGGAACTTACAAAAGATTAGAAAGTTCCAAAAAGAACTTCTATAGAGACGGATGCGAAAGATATGAAACTTAAATGAGCTCGTTCAGATTATGAGGCTGTACAACTAAGGCTCGCATCCCTAGATAAATATCTAGAATAAAGATTGCGGGCCAAGACAGGAGAAATGTGTCAAAGGTCCGCGTACATGAGTTGGCAAAACAACTCGGTATGGAGAGCAAGGTTGTTCTTGCAAAACTCCAAGAAATGGGCGAATTCGTTCGTTC
>CAMBGS010000067.1 GCA_945866305.1 Bifidobacterium breve | reverse complement strand
AAGCCAATGGACTTGGTCTTCCACGGTGGTTCAGGCTCACTTCTCTCAGAAATTCGCGATTCACTTGATTACGGCGTGATTAAGATGAATATCGATACTGATACTCAATATGCATTTACTCGTCCAGTAGTTGATCACATGTTGAAGAACTACGACGGCGTGCTAAAGATTGATGGCGAAGTTGGAAACAAGAAAGCTTATGATCCACGTGCGTGGGGCAAAGCTGCTGAAGCAGGAATGGCGGCACGCGTTGTACACGCTTGCGCCGATCTGCGTTCCACCGGAACATCACTAAAAAAGTAATTACTCACCAATAACAATCTCTGGAGAGGTTTTGCTATGCCAGCGCTAGTTTTGCTTGGAGCTCAATGGGGCGACGAAGGCAAGGGTAAAGCCACAGATATTCTCGGTGACCGCGTTGATTATGTTGTCCGCTATCAAGGCGGCAATAACGCGGGCCACACCGTGGTCATCGGTGATCAAAAGTATGCACTGCACTTACTTCCATCTGGAATTTTAAGTCCCAATGTAATTCCGGTTATCGGAAATGGTGTTGTGATCGATCCAGGTGTATTGCTTGAAGAAATTCGCGGCTTAACCGAACGCGGTATCGATTGTTCAAAACTTGTTATCTCAACTAATGCGCACTTAATCACTCCTTATCACCGCACAATCGATAAAGTTTCAGAGCGCTTTCTTGGTAAATCAAAGATTGGCACAACTGGTCGCGGTATCGGACCTGCCTATGCCGACAAGATCAACCGCATCGGAATCCGCATGCAAGATCTATTCGATCCTTCAATTCTGCGCCAGAAAATCGAAGGTGCACTCCGCGATAAGAACCAAGTACTTATCAAGGTCTTTAACCGAAAAAATATTGAAGTTGATGAGGTTTTAAATGAATATCTCGCATACGCTGAAATATTGCGCCCATATGTCGCAGATACTGTTTTATTGCTTGATCAAGCGTTGAAAGCGGGCAAGCGTGTGCTGCTTGAAGGTTCTCAAGGAACACTGCTTGACGTTGATCACGGTACCTATCCATTCGTTACTTCATCAAACCCAACAGCGGGTGGTGCTTGCACAGGTTCTGGAATCGGACCAACCAAGATTGATCGCGTAATCGGAATCGTTAAGGCTTACACAACTCGTGTTGGATCTGGTCCTTTCCCAACTGAACTCTTCGATGAAGATGGCGAAAAGTTACGCACTATCGGTGGCGAGATCGGTGTAACAACTGGTCGTGCTCGTCGTTGTGGTTGGTATGACGCACCAATTGCTCGTTATGCAGTTCGCGTAAATGGGCTTACCGATTTCTTCTTAACAAAGCTCGATGTCTTAACTGGTTGGAAAGAGATTCCAGTTTGTGTTGCCTACGACATTGATGGCAAGCGCGTAGAAGAACTTCCAGCATCACAATCTGATTTCCATCACGCCAAACCAATCTATGAATACTTGCCAGGTTGGAGCGAAGATATTTCCAAGGCTCGCAAAATTAGCGATTTACCAAAGAATGCCCAGGATTACATCTCCTTCTTAGAGAAAATCTCTGGAGCACCGATGAGTGCAATTGGAGTCGGGCCCGGGCGCGACCAAACAATTGTCGTAAAGGATTTCATCTAAACCATGAAAATCCTCCTAGTCGGAAGTGGCGGTCGAGAACACGCACTTGCACTAGGACTACAAGCAGATCTAGCTTGTACCGAATTACATTGCGCGCCAGGAAATCCCGGCACTTCACAGATCGCCACAAACCATTTAGTTGCGGTTACCGATAACGCAGCAATCGTTGCGCTAGCCAAAAAATTGAAAGTTGATTTAGTAGTCATCGGCCCAGAAGTTCCTTTAGTAAACGGTGTAGCAGACTTACTTCGGGCAGCTGGCATCACAACTTTTGGTCCATCCAAAGCCGCAGCGCAGCTAGAAGGTTCTAAACACTTTGCTAAAGGGGTAATGCGTGATGCGGGGGTACCAACTTCACGCAGTTTCACTTGTGAAAATCAGGAAGAGATTGAGAAAGCCCTTGATGCATTTGGGGCACCATATGTTGTCAAAGATGATGGTTTAGCTGCAGGTAAAGGTGTTGTCGTTACTGATGATCGCGCAATTGCTCTAGAACACGCGCTTTCTTGTAAACGTGTAGTTATCGAAGAGTATTTAAATGGACCCGAGATTTCACTTTTTGGAATTTCAGATGGACGTAATATTTTGCCGATGCAACCTGCGCAAGATTTTAAACGTGCCTACGATTTAGATAAAGGCCCGAATACTGGCGGAATGGGTGCTTATTCACCGCTTCCGTGGGCACCTGATGACATTGTTGACGAGACATACGAAAAAGTCTTAGCCCCGATGATCGCGGAGATGTCAGCACGTGGAACTCCATTTGTTGGACTTCTATACGCTGGACTTGCACTGACTGATCACGGATTGCGAGTGATTGAATTTAATGCGCGCTTCGGTGATCCTGAAACCCAGGTTTTGATTCCTCGATTAAAGACACCGCTAGCAACTCTGTTATATAAAGCTGCAACGGATTCTCTAGATGATGTTGCACTCGAATGGAGAGATGAAAGCGCGGTGACAGTTGTTTTAGCCGCACCTGGTTATCCAGAATCTCCACAGTTAAATGGCGCGATCACTAAGATTCCCACAATCGCAGATACGCAAATCTTTCACGCCGGCACATCACAAAATGGTGACGCCCTGGTCTCAACTGGCGGACGCGTTATGACCGTCACTGGAATTGGTGAAGATTTAACGCAGGCCCGCGATCGCGCATATCGCGCAATCTCACAGATCGAACTTTCCGGATCTTTCTACCGCAGCGATATCGCGCTAAATGCGTCGGTCGCCGAGAAGGGCAATTAAATGGGGGAGAATAAGCCAGTGAGCGTCCTTGCAGATCGTTATGCATCAAAAGCAATGCGCGCCATCTTCGCACCGGAAGAGAAAATCATTGCAGAACGCCGGTTATGGCTGGCAGTCGCGCGCGCGCAAAGCAAACTAGGACACACAATTGCCGATTCAGTAATCGCAGATTATGAAAAAGTTTTAAACAAGGTAGATCTAGCATCTATTGATGCGCGCGAGAAAATTACTCGCCACGATGTGAAAGCACGCATAGAAGAGTTCAACGCACTTGCTGGGCACGAAGTTATTCACGCTGGAATGACTAGCCGCGATGTAACCGAAAATATCGAAGCCCTGCAGATCAAAAATGGTTTGGAAATTGTGCACGGAAAAGTTGTAGCCGTTTTAGCCCAACTAGGTGAAAAGGCTGCGCAATATTCCGATCAACCAATTGCAGGTAGATCACATAATGTTCCTGCGCAAATTACGACGCTTGGAAAAAGATTTGCATCGGCTGCCGAAGAGCTCCTCTTTGCCTACGAACGTTTAACGTCATTGCAAGATCGCTATCCAATGCGTGGAATAAAGGGCCCAGTTGGCACAGCACAGGATTCCATCGATCTACTTGGTTCATCAAAATCACATCAAGCTTTAGAGTTAGAAATTGCCAACGATCTCGGCTTTAATCGAGTTCTAGATTCAACTGGTCAGATTTATCCACGCTCCTTTGATTACGACGTCGTAACCACCTTGGTGCAATTAGCCGCTAGTCCCTCATCACTTGCCACATCAATTCGCTTAATGGCTGGGGCAGAGCTAGTTACTGAAGGATTTAAAGATGGACAAGTTGGTTCATCAGCAATGCCACACAAAATGAATACTCGTTCTTGCGAGAGAATCAATGGGCTAAGCGTTGTTTTGCGTGGTTACGCCTCAATGGTCTCTGAACTTGCAGGCGATCAATGGAATGAAGGCGATGTTTCTTGCAGCGTTGTGCGCCGAGTTGCTCTGCCTGATGCGTTCTATGCAATAGATGGCTTACTCGAAACTACTTTGACGGTCTTAAATGAATTCGGAGCATTTCCGGCAGTAATCCAAGCTGAGTTAGATCGCTATCTTCCATTTCTGACTACAACGAAAATCCTGATGGCATCGATTAAAGCCGGCGTCGGTCGCGAAATTGCTCACGAAGTTATTAAAGAACACGCAGTTAAAGCAGCGCTTACGATGCGAAAAGGTAAAGCAAATACACTCCTTGATGCTCTTGCTGCAGATGCGCGAATACCACTTGATCGCAAAGCACTTGATGCGCTAATAAGTAAACCAATTGAATTTACTGGCGATGCTCGCCAACAAATTGCCCGAGTTGTTGATCGCATTGACGCGATTACTTCCGCGCACCCTGCCGCAGCGCAGTACAAACCACATTCCATCAGGTGAGCGGCTTCGGTTTGGCTGGCGCACCGCCAGCACCATCCATAAATGGTTGGCAGCACTTGCGCACCGGAAAAGTTCGTGATCTTTATACAAATTCTCAAAATGAAATCTTACTAGTTGCATCTGATCGCATATCAGCATTTGATTGGGTGCTTCCATCAGAGATTCCTAATAAAGGCGCAATACTCACCCAGCTTTCACTTTTCTGGTTTGAGTTATTAGAAGATATTGTCCCGAATCACATTGTTAGTGATGAAGTTCCAGCAGGAGTCAGTGATCGGGCAGTGATTGTTAAACCACTGGAAATGTTTGCTATCGAATGTGTGGCTCGTGGCTACTTAACTGGCAGTGGCCTTGTTGAATATAGAGATAGCCAAACGGTCTGTGGCAATTTACTTCCAGCAGGATTAGTAGATGGATCGCAATTAGCTGAAACAATTTTTACTCCAGCGACAAAAGCTGAAATTGGCGATCACGATATAAATATTGACTTTGCTGCCGCAGCC
>CAMBGS010000066.1 GCA_945866305.1 Bifidobacterium breve | reverse complement strand
GCAATTTCAGCAGCGAGTGAAACCATTTGATCGTTCGATTTTAAATAACCTTCTGCGTTGCGCCGTTCCAGGTGGCGTTGATGCAGCGGAACTAGCTGGCGGGCGCAATCTAAAATATCGGCAACTGGTCCGTCTGCGGCATCGCGCATCCGCACCGCATTTGTGATCACCGCATCAATATCGTGATCGCGGGCGAAGATAAGTGATCTTGCTGCGTGCCCAGTTGAGAAAGGGCCGTTACCTGCAACTAAGTGAGATACGCAATCTATAGCGTGATCGCCAAAGAGCAAACGGGTCTTATTAAATATTTCTAACGCGATATCACTGCGGTGTAGCACCAGCGCTTGGCTAACTGGTGATTCGGGGCCATGCAGTAAATGCAACTGGGTTGAATATTGGCTAAAGCGTTGCAAGAAATCTAAAGTCAGAATCGGTGTGCGATCAGCAGCGTTCATATTAAGACCGCTTAATAAACGCACAAGAGCGCGCCATCCCCCATCGCCGTGAGCCAAGATAGTCACACGTGGTAAATCTTTGGCGGGGGTACTTTTAATATTTGGATCTGCTAGTAAATCAATAGCAAGATTGATTCCAATAATTGGCGCGATCCCAAATTCCAAACAAGCGCTAGCAAAACGGATCGCACCTGATAGGCCGTCGCGATCGGTGAGTGCGAGCGCCGGTGATTCAAATTGCGCAGCGCGTTCTACAAGATCACGGGGCTGAGTAGTTCCGTATTTAAGCGAGAAAGCACTTGATGTACGTAAATGTATAAAGCTCATCTCTGTTTCAAACCTGTTTTACGATCCAGGAACCTGTGATTTCATCGCGTTCGAGTTGAAAGGTGTTTAACGCACCAATCGGTGCTGCTTCTACGGTCCATAAGGCGCGAGCACCATCATCAGGACGATAGATTCCATCGCTGACTCGATTCCACCAACCACCTGCTTCACACCAGCGCGAGAGAACAGCGTGGATGCGAAAGCGTTTGCCGCGGAAGGTAAATTCGATTGGTGTAGCCGAGCCATCTGCGATCACATCGTGAGCTGGCTTGATCTCTGGGACTGACATTTTTTAGCGCCTTGAGCCTTCCTGTGGATATTCGAACAAGTGTTCGAAAAGTAGCCCAAGGCCCTGACATTGGCAAGACGCGCGCCTGACCACGCTCAAGATAGTTGAAAGTTCAACTATCTCCCCTACAATTACCTCAGTCAGAACACAGACCATCAAAATAGAAATTACTATCAAGGAGACCCATGGACGCAGTACTCGTAATAGGCCGAATTCTCTTCGCCTTAATCTTCATCACTTCAGGAATCGCTCACTTTGCCAAGCTCGAGATGATGACCGGTTATGCCAAGTACAAGAAACTGCCTGCTGCAAAGCTCGGCGTTATCGTAAGCGGACTCTTCTTCCTTCTCGGTGGAATCTACATCGCCCTCGGTTTCTGGGTAGACCTCGGTGCACTATTGCTAGCAATCACCTTGGTACTTGCCGCAGTTATCTTCCATAACTACTGGAAAGAGACAGATGCAACTGCAAAGCAGAATGAAATGATCGCTTTCAACAAGGATCTCGCACTTGCCGGAGCATCACTAATCATCTTCGCACTTATCTACAGCGGTGCTATTTCATCTGATGCTTTCGGTCCACATATCGGAAATATTTCTTTCTTTAACAAGTAACTAGCTGCAAAGGAAATGGCCTCCCGAAAGGGGGGCCATTTCTATTTACCAAATCGACCAACCACCATCGACCAAGATATCCGTGCCTGTGATCCACTTGCCAGCATCCGATGCCAGAAGTGCGCACGCACCTTTTATATCCTCTGCCAATCCGGTGCGATGGAAAGCGTTCATAGTCCGAAACTTCTCAGCTTGAACCTTGTCTGATAAATCATTGGGAATCTGTCCCGGACAGATGCAGTTAACGCGCACCCCGTGTGGTGAATACTCCGCAGCAAGGGCTTTAGTTAGCGCCAACGTTCCCGCTTTTGCGGCCACGTAAGGTGCACCAGATCTTTTGAAACCCTCAATATAAATTCGTGGATCACCTGCTAGGCGAGATGCGATAGAGCCGAGAGCAATTATTGAACCGCTCTTTTGCGCAATCATCACTCGTCCAGCTGCTTGTGCACACATATAAGTTGAGGTGAGATTTTTCTCTAGCGTCCAACGAAATTCATCAACATCTGCGTGAGGTGGATGAGCAGTTGTATTACTGCCGCCGGCATTAGCCACAAAAACATCGAGCCTGCCCTCTTTCTCCATTACTTGATCAACTAGCGAGTTAACACTCGCCTCGTCTGTGACATCACACGCGAGAGCGGTGACCTTCAAAGAACGCGCACGCATCGCTGCCGCGGTTTCTTCGCAGAGTTCGGCGCGACGGGATGCAATGTAAACATGCGCCCCGAGCTCAGATAGCGCTTCAGTAAAGGCGCTGCCGAGATGAGTTCCACCTCCCGTGACGATCGCAACGCGGTCTTTCATCGAAAAGAGGTCTGTCATTGATCTATTGGTCATCTCAGTCACCGTTCCTTTTTGCTGAATCTCTATATTCCTCCATCGCCGTAGCAAGTATCGGCAACGCGCCCAAACCCTTAACGCCCAAATCTCTTTTCGGTGAGAGGATTAAACGGTGGAGACCATGCTCGCATTAATTGCTGGTGGATTTATCGGTTCCGTACTTGGTTTAGTCGGCGCTGGTGGAGCAATGCTCTCGGTACCAATCCTGATGTACGGCTTTGGCTTTGAACCCAAAGCGGCAACAACAGCTGCCCTTGCCGTCGTGTTACTTGCCGCTCTCTCTGGATTAATTCCTAAAGCACGACAGAAACAAGTTTTGTATCGCGATGCCTTTGTTATTTGGGGTATCGGATCGATCACCAATTTAGGTTTTTCATCCATTATCGACCAGATACCAGATGCAGTCATAACAACTGGTTTTGCTGGAGTATTAATCTTGGCGGGGGCTTCGATGTTGCGGCCGCCAAGGTTGGATGAAGAGAAGCGAATGCCGTTTCCGGTATTGGTAATTCTCTCGCTGATTATCGGCACAATGACCGGACTTTTTGGTATCGGTGGTGGCTTCCTCGCCATCCCGGTACTTGTTCTCTACTTTGGTACACCACAAATTGTGGCCGCCGGAACTTCGCTTTTAATCATCGCAGTTAATTCGCTTACTGCATTTATCGGTCACAGATCACAATGGTCAGATGTGCAATGGCATATTCCAATTCTGATGGGTGCATCGGCAATTGTCTTTGCCCAAGTGGCTTCACGACTTGCTCATAAGACATCGCCAGTTATCTTGCGCAGAGCATTTGCCTATCTTTTGTTTGCGATTTCTATCTTTACCTTAACGCAAACTTACATCTGAGGCTTTGAACTCTTAATCCCCCGCGACAAATAACCTGAAAGTATTAACATCGCAACTGGATAAATCATTCCGATCGAGAGATTTGTAAATTGCGAAATGATTCCAGTAACAGTCGGACCAAAGAAGAAGCCGGCTATTCCGATCACGCCGACACGAGATATAGCAACCGCCGGTGCGATACCCGGAATCTTCGTTGCTGCCAATATGAAGGCTGGAAACATCGGGCCAATACCAAGTCCAGCAGCGACAAATCCAATGTTTACAATCACAAGTGCGATCAAAGGATGCGTTGCAGAGAGCGGAATGGCAATCGCCATCGCGAGGCCCCAAATGGATCCACCGAGATACCCGCCTAATTTAACTAGGCGAGCTGGACCAAAGTAATCAAGTGCGCGATCTCCTAAGAAACGGCTGACAATCATTGCTAAAGAGAATGAAGCAAAAGCAGATGCGTAAACACCTTTTTCGTATCCCATTTCATCACGCAACAAGATTGCGCCCCAATCACTGGCTGCGCCTTCACCAACCAGGCTGGCCAACAACCCAACACCTAGTAGCCAAAGTGGCATAACGTTTTTTCCAAAGAATGGGATCTTGGCTTCATGTTCTGCATCACCTTTGTGGCCATCTATCTCAGGTGATAACAAGAACTTGGCAGAGATTAAGTAAGCAACTAAACAAATAGCGGCAATAACCAGGAGATTTACTTGTGGTGAGACGTGGCGCGTAATCACACCCCCAATGACAGTTGTAATAAAGGCTCCCGTACTCCACATCCCGTGGAATGAAGACATATACCTGCGGCCCAAGATTTTTTCAATCACAGTTCCTTGAAAGTTGTAGCTCATATCAAGTAAGGCATAACCAACGCCCATAGTAAATAAAGTCAGAAACAAAGCTGTTGCTGTATTTGATAACGCCATGCCGGCCAAACCCGCAGGCATAATTATGCCTCCAACGAAAATGACTCGCTGCGATCCGTAGGTATGGATAAAACGGCCAGCTAGTTGTGCGCCAGTAATCGATCCAAAAGTGCTGCCAATTAATACAAAGCCAAAAGCCCCGTTTGATAACCCAATTGCATCTTTAATTTCGGGGATACGCGGCACCCACCCCATTGAAACTATGCCGAGAAGTAAGAAGGAAATCCAATTTGCGTTTCGGGCCAATTTTGCACGGTGAAGTAGATCCTTCGCCTCTAGTGACATTTGCCAAGGGTATCCTGCATCTATGGATGGCATATTAGAAAAGGCTGCGGTTAGACGCTTTATCGCAGCAGCAAAAGACCTCGGCGTGCAAGGGCAAGTAACCATCCTTGCCGATACTGCCCGCACTGCAGTCGATGCCGCAAACGGACTCGGAATCGAAGTCGGACAGATCGCGTCATCACTAATTTTCAAAATGCCTTCTGGAAATCCTTTGCTAATTATCACCAGCGGACGTCATCGCGTTGATACAGATTTAGTTGCGAAGAATTT
>CAMBGS010000065.1 GCA_945866305.1 Bifidobacterium breve | reverse complement strand
CTACAGCTGAAGTTGCCGGCAGCTGGGAAACTGAAAAAACTTTCCTGATTATTCTCGCCTGGTTTATTGCCGGACTTGTTATTTCAATCCGCACCTTTAAATGGGATCGACAGTAATGATTAAGTCAAAGAAATTGGCGCTAGCTCTCGTGCTGGGATTAACAATCACAGTTACTCCAGCGCTGGCTGCAACGAAGAGTCCAACTCCAACACCAAAGGCAACTGCTACAAAGAAAGTAACGCCAACACCGAAGGCAACTGCTACAAAGAAAGCGCCAGTCAAGAAACCTCCTGCAAAAAAGAAAGCGCCCGTGAAAAAGAAGAAGGTATCTAAAGTAACTCCTTCGCCTTCTCCAAAATGGCCACCTGCTGGGTTTAAAACAGATGCGCTCGGTGCGACCAAGCTCTATATGAAGGTTCCAACCGCGAAAGAACTTGTCGGATTATTGTCAGCTAAAACAGCGCTTTCTGCACAGATAAAAGACTGCACTAAATTTACTTGTGGTGCAGTGTTGGTAGCGTCTGAAATTGGTTGTCGTTGGTGGCAGGTAACAGGTGATGTAGTCGGTGCGACTTCCGTAGAAAATAGAACTCTGAAGACTTTTGGAAGAGTGACGGCCTCCGTTGCGGCGAGTACTCCGCAAAAGATCGTAACAGTTTTGCTGGTTACTACAGAGCCAATTGGTTCTGGGCATATTCTCTCAAATATCAGCGCAGACTGTAATCAAAGCGAACCAACTGGCCCAATTCCATTTACCGAGTACAAAGCGGCCGGATAAGAATGCTTGGCGGAATCAATAACGCGCTATTTTTAAGTAGCTTCGGTGGCTTTTTTGCCGTTGGTCTTTTAGCGCTGATTTTAAAGTGGGCATTTGCACGTGGTAAATCAGTTATTGAACGCACGCCAAGAATTGGTGGCGAAGATGATTATGGTGCGCTCGTAGTAGTCGCATCCCCAAGTAACCATATAGAAGGTGAAATTTTACGCTTGAAGTTAGTGGAAGCGCAGATCAAAGCAACGCTAACTCAAACTAAAGATGGACCGCGAGTCTTCGTGTTTGCGCGCGATGAGAAGATAGCGCGAGTCGTTTTAAAAAGTTAGCGATTAGCTCCAGGTACCCAGAGTTGGTCGCCAATTTTCTTATTGGCAACTCTTGCCAGAACGAATAAAAGGTCAGAGCAGCGATTTAAATACTTGGCGGTGAGTGGATTTACTCCAGTACCGAAACCATGAATTGCCGCCCAGGTGCGACGCTCTGCGCGACGCACAACGGTGCGGGCCACGTGAAGGTGAGCAGCTGCCGGCGTTCCAGAAGGAAGCACAAAAGAACGTAGCGGTTCAAGATCAGCGTTGTACTTATCGATCTGTTCTTCTAGATAAGTTACTTGGCTTTCAAGTACGCGAAGTGGTTCAAAGGCTGGCGCATCAATTACTGGTGTGCATAGATCTGCACCAACATCGAATAAATCATTTTGAATTCGGATCAGAAGTGCGCGAATATCATCAGTTAATTCATCAGTTGCAATAACAACACCGATGGTTGAGTTAGCTTCATCAACAGTTGCGTATGCCTCAAGTCTTGAATCGTTCTTTGAGGTACGGCTCATATCTCCCAAAGAGGTTGAGCCATCATCGCCGGTCTTGGTGTAAATACGCGTTAAATTAACCATGGCCCTAGCCTATAAGTAGACTTGGCTTATGGCATCTTCGGACAATGTGGGCAGCGACCGCTTCCGCATCGTGGGCGGTGCCAGCCTTAAGGGCGAAGTAAGCGTTACTGGTGCAAAGAATTCAGTCCTGAAACTTATGGCGGCATCTCTGCTCGCCGTTGGAAAAACAACGATTCGCAACGTTCCGGACATTGCAGACGTGGACATAATGTCAGATTTACTGACTCGCCTGGGATGCACCGTTGCTCATGCTGGTTCTGTAGTAACCATCGACGTTCCAGAAAAGCCACAACATAGAGCTGATTACGATTTAGTACGTAAGATGCGCGCATCAATTAACGTGCTCGGTCCTTTAGTTGCACGCATTGGTCGCGCTGAAGTCGCTCTGCCCGGTGGAGATGCGATCGGTTCACGCGGTTTAGATTTTCATATTAAAGGTTTGGAATCACTCGGTGCAACCGCTCACGTAGAACACGGCTATGTAATTGCCGAAGCTCCGAAGGGTTTGACTGGTACCGCAATTGATCTTGATTTTCCAAGCGTAGGAGCAACCGAGAATTTAATGACCGCCGCTGTCCTTGCAAAAGGTGTCACAACAATTGATAACGCGGCACGTGAACCAGATCTAGTTGATCTTGGTGAGTTCCTTATTTCAATGGGTGCAAAGATCGAAGGTCTGGGCTCACCAGTAATAACCATTACTGGTGTGACAAAGTTAAATCCAACCGATCACACAACAATTACCGATCGCATCATTGCTGGTACTTGGGCCTTTGCTGCTGCGATGACGCAAGGTGACATCACAATTCATGGTGCGCGCGCTGATCATATGGAAGTTATGTTAGAAAAATTAGCGCACGCTGGTGCAATTATCACTTCAACATCCGATGGAATTCGTGTTCAAATGAACCAACGTCCGCGCGCAACTGATGTTGCAACGCTTCCTTATCCAGGATTTGCCACTGATTTATTGCCATTTATCATTGCAATGAATGCTGTGGCCGATGGGCATTCCATGGTTACTGAAAATGTCTTTGAATCGCGCTTTATGTTTGTAAATGAATTAATGCGCCTTGGCGCACAAGTAACTGTTGATGGCCACCACGCATCTATCGACGGTATCCCGCAGCTCTCTGGTGCACCTGTAGAGGCAACCGACATTCGCGCCGGCGCTGGCTTAGTTCTCGCCGCATTGGTTTCCGAAGGTGAAACTACGGTAGATGGTGCATTCCATATAGATCGTGGCTATCCAAACTTTGCTGAAGATCTTCGCGCACTCGGCGCGAGCGTGACACGGGAATAGTTCACGTGATTCCAGATCGCAATCTCGCGCTCGAGTTAGTTCGAGTAACTGAAACAGCAGCCCTTGCCGCTGCACCTTGGGTAGGGCGAGGAGAAAAAGATCTAGCCGATGGCGCAGCTGTAAAAGCAATGCGCGCGATGATTAATACGGTGGATATGTCTGGCGTTGTAGTTATTGGTGAAGGTGAAAAAGATCAGGCTCCGATGCTTCATAACGGAGAACAAGTCGGAAACGGCGATGGTCCGTCGTGTGACGTTGCTGTTGATCCCATTGATGGAACTTCACTGACAGCCCAAGGAATGAATGGAGCAATAAGCGTAATTGCTCTGGCACCACGCGGTTCTATGTTTGATCCACAAGATAGTTTTTATATGAATAAAATTGTGACAGGACTAGAAGCCGCTTCAGTAATTGATATAACTAAATCCGTATCTGAGAATATTTCAAGGGTTGCTAAAGCGAAATCTTTAAACGTCACAGATATTACGGTCGTGGTACTTAATCGGCCTCGCCACAAGAATCTGATAGAAGAAATCAGAAATACTGGCGCGAGAATTAAACTTATACAAGATGGAGATGTTGCCGCCGCTATTGAGACTGCGCGCCCCGACACCGGAATTGATCTTCTGATGGGAATTGGCGGTACGCCGGAAGGAGTTATTACTGCTGTTGCGATGATCTGTTTGGGTGGTGCAATTCAAGGCCAGCTGCATAAGGATGGGATCACTGATCCACGGGTATTAACTACTTCTGATCTCTGTAACTCCGAGGATGTTTTTCTTTCTGCAACAGGGATAACTGATGGAGAAATTGTTCAGGGTATTAGGCACACCAAGTTTGGCGCTACGAGTCATTCACTTGTGATGCGTGGAAAATCAAAAACGGTTAGATTGATTCGTACCGAACACAATCTTTAAAATTATCCGGCGTTCTCCGTAAGAATTGAAACGCGATTATTAGAAACTGATAAGAACCCGCCTTGCACTTTGAATTCTTTCGTTGTTCCATCGACCGCTTTAATGCTCACGGCACCGTCGACTAGAACACCAAACAAAGGTGAGTGGCCAGGAAGCACACCGAGGTCACCCTCGATTGTGCGCGCAGAAACAAAAGTTGCCTGCCCAGACCACACCTGTTGTGTTGGCGAAACTAGTTCGACGTTAAGTGCCATGTTTTTTCCTTGACTTAGTTCTTCGCTAGTTCAGCAGCTCTGCGCTCGACATCGTCGAGGCCACCGCACATGAAGAAGGCTTGTTCTGGAAGGTGATCGTACTTTCCATCGGCAAGTGCTTCGAATGCTGTGATTGTCTCTGACAATGGAACGAACGAACCTTCGATACCAGTAAAGACCTTTGCTACGAAAGTGTTCTGTGACAAGAAGCGCTGGATGCGACGGGCGCGACCAACAAGTACGCGGTCATCTTCTGACAATTCATCGATACCAAGAATTGCAATGATGTCCTGCAAGTCTTTGTAACGCTGCAAGATCTGCTTAATGCGGTTGGCAACACGGAAGTGGTGCTCACCGATATAGCGTGGATCCAAGATGCGTGACGTTGAGTCAAGTGGATCCACAGCTGGGTAGATACCAAGCTCTGAAATCGGACGAGACAACACTGTTGTTGCATCTAAGTGCGCGAAAGTGGTGTGTGGCGCTGGGTCGGTAATGTCATCTGCAGGAACATAAATTGCCTGCATAGATGTAATTGAGTGGCCACGAGTTGAAGTAATGCGCTCCTGCAACTGACCCATTTCATCGGCCAAAGTTGGCTGGTAACCCACAGCAGATGGCATACGGCCAAGAAGTGTTGATACTTCAGAACCTGCTTGAGTAAAGCGGAAGATATTGTCGATGAAGAGCAAAACGTCTTGCTTCTGAACATCGCGGAAGTACTCCGCCATTGTTAGCGCAGAAAGAGCAACGCGAAGACGCGTGCCAGGTGGCTCATCCATCTGACCGAAGACCAAGGCGGTCT
>CAMBGS010000064.1 GCA_945866305.1 Bifidobacterium breve | reverse complement strand
ACCGGTGCGGTGATGATGCTCTTCCTCTTTATTCTTATGTTGGTAGGCGTTGATTCATCAGATTCACTCACCGAGACAATTACTGGTCTGCGCCCAATTGCAATCACTGCAGCACTTGGCTTTGGTGGACTTTTAGTTTCACTTTTGGGTCACGCAACGCTGGGACGTGAAGCAGTCGGACTTGCAGAAGCCAACTCATCAGGAAATGTGCAAGGGCTAGCCGCACTGCTCTTCTCGAAATATGTTTGGCCCTTCGAAGTTGTCTCTGCACTGCTAGTAACCGCTGCAATTGGCGCAATGGTTCTTGCTCATCACCAACGCACAAATACCCGCCCCACACAGCGCGAACAAGCAGTAAATCGCTTCCGCAGTGGCTCACTCGCTGGTGCCGCAGGTTTACCTGGTCCTGGAGTATTTGCTCGACATAACGCTGTAGACGTTCCCGCGCTTTTGCCAGATGGAACACCTGCTCCATCGTCTATTTCAGCAACTCTTAAAGCACGCGGCGATGTAATCGATTCTGGTCAATTCCAGCTCGATAACGTCGACA
This sequence comes from Bifidobacterium breve, assembly GCA_945866305.1. GTDB lineage: Bacteria > Actinomycetota > Actinomycetes > Nanopelagicales > Nanopelagicaceae > Planktophila. The sequence continues at coordinate 4,711 of CAMBGS010000064.1, read as the reverse complement.
CAACAGTTAAGGAGGAGAAGTAATGGCTATTGAAAATTACCTCTACCTTTCTGCAATCTTATTTACGATTGGTGCAGTCGGTGTTGTTGTTCGTCGCAACGCGATTGTCGTCTTTATGTGCATTGAACTTATGCTTAACGCTGCGAATTTATCTTTAGTTACTTTCTCCAGAATCAACGGAACTTTAGATGGGCAAGTGGTCGCCTTCTTTACAATGGTAGTCGCGGCTTGCGAAGTTGTTGTGGGGCTAGCCATCATCGTAACTATTTATCGTTCGCGCCGATCAGCGTCTATTGATGACGCTAGTTTGTTGAAGCGATGACGATGGTTACCAACAACGGTCTGGTTTATTTAATAGCGCTCCCACTATTTGGTGCGGTTTCGCTACTTCTTTTGGGTCGCCGCGCGGATAAGTGGGGACATTTACTTGCTACTGCGCTTTCGGCTGGTTCCTTTGCTGTTGGATTATTCCAACTCTCAGAAATGTTGGGTCGGGCCACCGAATCGCGCCCAGTAACTCAGAAGTTGTTTACTTGGATTAGCGTTGGTTCCTTTAACGTCGATGCATCACTTCTGCTCGATCAACTCTCAATCTGTTTTGTTCTGCTCATCACTGGCGTCGGAACTCTTATCCACATTTATTCAATTTCTTATATGTCTCACGATCCAGATCGCCGCCGCTTTTTTGCTTATTTAAATCTCTTTATCGCAGCGATGTTATTACTCGTTCTCGGTGACTCTTACTTAAATCTTTATGTAGGTTGGGAAGGCGTGGGCCTTGCTTCATACCTATTAATTGGCTTCTGGAATCAGAAAGCTGCTTATGCAACTGCCTCTAAAAAAGCCTTCGTTATGAACCGAATCGGCGATATGGGTCTTTCCTTTGCGATCATGATCGCCTTTGCCAGCCTCGGCACCGTTTCATTTTCTGGCGTAGAAGAATACGCACATCACGCTTCGGAAGCGACGATGACCGCAATCGGAATTATGTTGTTGATCGCAGCGGTTGGTAAATCTGCGCAATTCCCATTGCAAGCATGGCTCGGCGATGCGATGGCCGGCCCAACTCCCGTTTCTGCACTTATCCACGCAGCGACAATGGTTACCGCTGGCGTTTACCTAATTGTTCGCTCAAACTTTGTATTTGACGCCGCCCCAAATGCGCAGCTCTTAGTCGCGATCATCGGTGCAATTACTTTGATTTTTGGTGCGCTAATTGGTACCGCTAAAGATGACATTAAGAAGGCGCTTGCTGCATCAACTATGTCGCAAATTGGTTACATGATTTTGGGTGCTGGCCTTGGACCTGCTGGTTACGCATTTGCAATTATGCACTTGCTTACACACGGTTTCTTCAAAGCTGGAATGTTCCTCGGTGCAGGTTCGGTTATGCACGGAATGAACGATGAAGTAAATATGCGTAAGTACGGTGCGCTGCGTAAATTCATGCCGATCACATTTATCACTTTCGGACTTGGTTATTTAGCGATCATCGGCGTTCCGCCATTTGCTGGTTTCTACTCAAAAGATATGTTGATAGAAACTGCACTTAACGCGGGTGGAATAAAAGGAATTCTTCTAGGTGGCACCGCGCTGTTAGGTGCAGGAATCACTGCTTTCTATATGACGCGCGTAATGATTTTAACTTTCACTAGCCCAAAGCGCTGGGATGATAATCAGCACCCACACGAGTCACCAATTCTTATGTGGTTGCCAATGGCAATCTTGGCAATTGGTTCTGTGACTTCAGGATTCTTGTTATCTCGCGGAGATGCTTTAAAGCATTGGCTAGAACCGCTCTTTGAAGAACATGGCGAGCACACTGAGTTATTGCCTCCGATCGTAGTTTCTGGGCTGGCCTTAACAATGGTTGCTATCGGCGTAGCAATTGCAGTTGTTAAGTACCAACTCTCTGATGTCGATTCCATCGCACCTGAAGATGTTTCCGTCTTTACGCGCATTGCTCGCCGTGACTTGTTGCAAGATGACATTAACGAAGCGCTCTTTATGCGCCCAGGACAAGCACTTACTTCGGCTTTGGTTAAGGTAGATGAAAGCGTTGTAGACGGCGCGGTTCGCGGAATCGGCCAAATGGCAATGGGTTCCGGATCTGCGCTACGTCAGACTCAAACCGGATTTGTTCGCAGTTATGCAATGTTAATTTTGGTTGGCGCAGCTGTGCTGATCGCAGCAATTTGGGTGGTTACACAATGAACCTTGCAAATATGAACTTGTTGACACTTTCTATGTTGTTGCCTTTACTCGGTGCCGCAGCGCTAGCAATTGCACCAAAGTCTAATGTTTTGTTGACTAAGCAAATTGCGCTTGCAACCACAGCGTTAGTTGCAGTGGTTGGAATTCTGATGACCATCAATTTCGATTTCAACACAAAGGGATTCCAGTTTGTGGAATCGCGTCCTTGGATTCCAGCTTTCGGTATCAACTATGCACTTGGCGTTGACGGAATCGCGCTAGTTCTAATCCTGATGTCTGTTCTTTTAACACCGATAGTCGTCATTGCCGGTTGGAACGAATCTGAAGGTGGACGATGGAGTGCGAAAACTTTCTACTCGCTAATTCTCGTTCTAGAAACCATGATGATTGGCGTTTTTGCATCTACAGATGTCTTCTTGTTCTACGTCTTCTTTGAAGCGATGTTAGTTCCGGTTTACTTTCTAATTGGTGGATTTGGTTCTGGCGAACGCGCGGCCGCCGCTGTTAAATTCTTGCTTTACAGCCTCTTCGGTGGTCTTTTAATGTTGGCATCTATTGTCGGAATCTTTGTTATGTCAACGCGTTACGGTAACCGAACATTTGATATAACCACCCTTGCCAGCCTTCATACAGTTCTTACTCCAATGATGGAGAACGTCTTATTCCTAGGCTTTTTTATCGCCTTTGCAATCAAGGCCCCGCTGTGGCCGATGCATACTTGGTTGCCTGATGCCGCAAAGTCAGCGACCCCAGGAACATCGGTATTGTTATTGGGCGTTCTCGACAAAGTTGGAACATTTGGAATGATCCGTTACTGCCTCACGCTATTTCCAGATGCGAGCAAGACTTTTACGCCATTGATTATTACCCTTGCCGTGATCTCAATTCTCTACGGAGCATTCTTAGCTATCGGTGCGAAAGATATTAAACGCCTGATTGCTTACACTTCAATTTCCCACTTCGGTTTCATCACAATGGGAATCTTCGCGATGACTACGCAAGGACTTTCTGGGGCAACTCTTTACATGTTTAACCACGGTTTCTCAACTGCGGCGCTCTTCTTGGTTGCGGGCTTCATGATTTTGCGTCGCAAATCATCAACAATTGCAGATTTTGGTGGCTTGCAACGAGTGACTCCAATTATGGCTTGGTCATTCTTTATCGCAGGAATGTCTAGCTTGGCACTTCCGGGTCTTTCCAGTTTCGTCAGTGAATTCTTAGTACTTGTTGGAACCTTTACTCGTTATCCAGTTGCTGCAGTAATTGCCACATTCGGAATCGTTCTGGCTGCGCTCTATATATTGATTCCAGTGCAACGTGCGTTACACGGTCCAACAACTCCAGGAAATGAGAACTTACCTGATCTGACTTTGCGCGAGAAAGTGGCAATCGCGCCGGTAATTGCGATTATCGTGGTTCTAGGTTTCTATCCTTCTCCAGTGCTGAACATTATTAATCCAGCCGCAACCACTGTAATTTCACAACAAGGATTTACCGATCCTGCTCCAACTAATAGTGAGGGCAAGTAATGATTAGTTTCGTGTCACCAACTCTTGAGTACGCACTGCTTGCACCAATGCTGATTGTTCTGGCAGGAGCGCTGATCGGCGTACTTATTGAAGCTTTCGCACCTCGCTCAGCCCGAGCAAGTTCTCAGCTCTTCATCACCTTAACCGCACTTGTTCTCTCGCTAGCTTCGCTTATCCGTGTTCGAAACAGCGCTTCAACGACTGCTGCGATGGAATCAGTCACTTTCGATGGCGCAGGCATGTTGCTGCAGGCTTCAATTCTTGTTATTTCAATCATTGCAGTGTTGTTACTCGCTGATCAAGAAAATTTCACGGCACTCGCATCTGCTCTTCCGGGTTCAGATGAAGAGCGCGCTTCTTTGCAGAAAGATCTAAGAGTCACTGAGATTTATCCGCTTACCCTCTTTGCAGTAGCTGGAATGATGCTCTTCCCATTAGCAACAGATCTCATAACCCTCTTTGTCGCACTCGAGATGCTCTCACTTCCACTTTACTTACTTGCAGGGCTTTCACGACGCCGTCGCTTGATGTCGCAAGAAGCAGCCCTGAAGTATTTCTTGCTTGGCGCATTCTCTTCTGCCTTCTTCTTGATGGGCGTTGCTTATCTCTATGGTTATTCAGCATCTACAACATTTGCAGGAATTCATGATGCTGTTGTTGGTGGTACAGGTAACGACATTTATCTCCTTCTAGGCATTGCTTTTCTCTCTATTGGATTGCTTTTCAAAGTTGGAGCAGTGCCATTTCACGCCTGGTCTCCAGATGTTTACCAAGGCGCACCAACAGCAGTCACTGCATTTATGGCAGCGGCTACAAAGGTTGCCGCATTTGGTGCAATGCTTAGAATTTTCTACGTCTCATTCGCTGAAGCCCTTTACCAATGGCGTCCAGCGTTGATTGCGATTGCGCTAATTACAATGGTCTTTGGATCACTTGTTGCGATTGCACAGCGCGATGTAAAGCGAATG
>CAMBGS010000063.1 GCA_945866305.1 Bifidobacterium breve | reverse complement strand
TCGCGCGATGTTGCACGCAGTTCACCCGATAACCCCGCGCGATTGATCGCTTCGCCGATAAATCCTGCCTTGGCGGTCATTAGCTCAGGTACTCGCCCACCAAATACGCTCGGCCAGAAGTAAACCAACTGCTTTAGCGCCGCTGCGTGAATTGTTCGCGCGGCAACAGTTGGGACACCCAATACACGCAATCGCGTGCGCATCTCACCGGCTGCGCGTGAAGTGAAAGTTAGCGCCAGTACTTTCTGAGGATCCATCGTTCCGATACTTGCCGCATATGCGATGCGGTGGGTAATTGCTCTGGTTTTTCCTGTTCCAGCACCGGCAATTACACAAACTGGGCCACGGGTAGCAAGTGCGACTGCTTTTTGATCAGCATCGAGTGCGGCCAAAATTTCTTCAGCGCGAATTGCACCGGCTTCTTGCGTCATGCACTTAACCAACGATCAATCATCTTGCGCGATACCGACATATCAGGTGGCAACAAGAGTGTTCTGGCAGATACTTCAGCTTTCAATTCATCGCGGGTTAACCATTTAATAGCAACGATTTCTTCACCGTCAGGGCGCGCACTTTCTGGAAAATCAGTAATTGCTTCAAAGGAGATCATTATGGATGCCGGGAATGGCCAAGGTTGTGATCCCAAGTAATTTATCTCGCGAACAGCCAGACCAGCTTCTTCAAAAACTTCACGCTGCACGCATTGTTCGAAAGTTTCTCCAGGTTCAAGAAAACCTGCAAAGCAAGAGAAGCGACCTTCTGGCCAGATCGCTTGCCGACCTAGCAAGATTCGATCTTGGCTATCGCGTACCAAAACAATAATTGCACAATCCGTGCGCGGGTAATGCTCACTCTTATCTTTATCGCAAGTGCGAACCGCACCACCGAGTGAAACAGAAGTGCTTGCACCGCATCGGGCACAGTGTGGATGGGTGTTGTGCCAATTAGAGAGCGCCACTGCGTGAAGTGCAATCTCCATCTGCAATTCATTGAGGGATCCCCCGATTTCGCGCAGAGTTGAATATCCTGCTGGGGCTTGCTGGTCATCAGAATTTTGGTGCGGTGAATTCCACGCAAAATAAGGTTCGTTATCTACTTGATCTAAACCTAGGAAATATCGTTCGCCTGATTTAAATCCTTCACTTTCAATTAACGTGGCAACTTGTGTAGCGCTGAGGAGATTGAGTTGGTTTGCATCGCCAGAAACCGCCAAGCGCCCGGCGCTAAAGTGCACGATCTTCGCCTTAGCCCAAAGCTGATCTAGTGAAACCTGATTTTTGCGCAGGTGGGCAGCGCGATCCATCCTCGATACCTGTCCGTTGACCGCGCTCATAAGAGTGAACGCTACTAGCCTTCGCCATATGCGCATCACCTCGTGGAATCTCCTCCATGGAATGGAGATTCCTCCCAATAAATCAGGTCCCTCGTTGGCAGCCCTACATAAGGCGATAGCCGCGTTGGCTACTGATGTGATCGCTGTTCAGGAAATTGATTTCAACTTGCCGCGCTCTGGATCGGTAAACCAGATCGCTGAAGTTGCAAATGCAATGGGTGCAAAGGATTGGGCATTCGCTCCGAGCATCATCGGAACTCCAGGCGAAAAGTGGCACAAGTTGAAAATCAGCGATCCGAAGTTGATTCACAATAATTCAAGTGAAGTTCTTGCAGGTAGTTATGGAATTGGAATTGCCTCAAAGATTAAAGTTGTGAAGTGGCACCGTTTAGAACTTGGAAACTCACCGATTGGTATGCCACTTGTAGTGCCAACTGAAAGCGAAACAAGTAGTAAACCAAAGATTCGCGGAATTTATGTTCATGATGAACCACGCCTAGCGCTGGCAGCAACCCTAGAAAATGGTTTCACAATTGTTAATACCCATTTATCTTTTGTACCTGGGATGAATTTGGCTCAATTAAAGAAGCTAAAGCGTTGGTCACTACAAATTGGGGAAGAGACAAATACCAAGATTCTTTTAATGGGTGATTTAAATCTTCCAAAGAACTTGCCAATTGCGCTCTCCAAGTGGCGTTCGCTGGTCACCCAAAATACTTATCCAAGTTGGGGCGCTAAAGTGCAATTTGATTACATACTTTCTGATCAGTTAACTTCAGATGAATACCAAATATCACCCGTCTCAACTTCTGGGATTAGCGATCACCTGCCTATTGGGATTGAAATTCTGATCTAGCGCTCTCTGAATATTGCATTAGGATGGCTATATAAATCTTAGCCAGGAGGAACCATGACAGATTCAGCAAAGTGCCCTTACACCGGAAGCAAGTTAAATAAAGAGGGCACATACAACACTGATTGGTGGCCAAACCAATTAGATATCTCTGTTCTGCGTCAGCATTCTCCTGTCTCAGATCCAATGGGTGATGGGTTTGATTATGCAAAAGAGTTTAAGAAGTTAGATATCAAAAAAGTTAAGAAAGATATCGAAGAGTTAATGGTTACTTCACAAGAGTGGTGGCCAGCAGATTATGGGCATTACGGACCATTTTTTATTCGTATGGCTTGGCATAGCGCAGGTACTTATCGAACATCCGATGGACGTGGCGGAGCCGGTGCGGGCATGCAACGTTTTGCACCACTTAACAGTTGGCCCGATAACGTAAACCTAGATAAAGCGCGCCGCTTGTTATGGCCGATTAAACAAAAGTATGGAAAGAAATTATCTTGGGCAGATTTAATGATCTTGGCAGGTAACTCTGCACTGGAATCAATGGGATTTAAAGTATTTGGTTTTGGTGGCGGTCGCGCAGATGTTTGGGAACCAGATGAGACTTACTGGGGTAAAGAAGCAGAATGGCTGGCCGATGAGCGCTACAGCGGAGATCGTAAATTAGAAGATCCCCTCGCCGCGGTTCAGATGGGGCTGATTTATGTAAACCCTGAAGGTCCAAATGGAAATCCTGATGTACTTGCATCGGCAAAAGATATTCGTGAAACTTTTGCGCGCATGGCGATGAACGATGAAGAAACCGTTGCTCTCATCGCTGGCGGACATACATTTGGTAAAGCACACGGCGCTGCAGATCCAGGTAAATATGTTGGCGTTGAACCAGAAGCCGCAGCAATGGAGGAGATGGGTCTTGGTTGGAAGAACTCCAACGGCAAAGGTAATGGCGCAGAAACTATTTCAAGTGGTTTAGAAGGTGCTTGGACTCCAACACCTACAAAGTGGGACAACACTTACTTTAAAACTCTCTTCAAGTACGAGTGGAAGCAGACCAAGAGCCCAGCCGGTGCAACGCAATGGATTCCCACTGATGAATCTGCCGCAAAGTCAGTGCCTGATGCGCATATTGCAGGCAAGACGCACGCACCAGTTATGTTCACAACTGATCTCGCGATGCGCACGGATCCGGCATATGAAAAGATCTCGCGACGCTTTGCTGAAGATCTAGATGCATTTGCTGATGCCTTTGCGCGCGCTTGGTTTAAATTAACCCACCGCGATATGGGTCCGATTGCACGCTACCTCGGACCACTTGTGCCAAAAGAAGCCCTTATTTGGCAGGATCCACTTCCAGCAGCTTCTAAGAAGCAAATTGGAAAGAGTGAGATTGAAATTCTCAAGAAGCGCATCTTGGCTAGTGATTTAACACTGGCGCAATTAGTCACAACAGCATGGGCTTCAGCTTCCACCTTCCGCGCCACAGATAAGCGCGGCGGAGCAAATGGCGCACGTATTCGCTTAGAACCACAACGTAATTGGGAAGTAAATAACCCCAAGGAGCTAACGAAGATCATTGCAACTTTGGAAAAAATCCAAGGTAACTTTAATAAGAAATCAGCAAAGAAAGTTTCACTCGCTGATCTAATTGTTTTAGGTGGCACAGTTGCTGTTGAGGCCGCCGCTAAGAACGCCGGCCACAAGGTCAAGGTTCGCTTTACTCCCGGACGCACCGATGCAACACAAGACCAGACTGATATCGCATCTTTTGCCGTTCTTGAGCCAAGTGCAGATGGTTTCCGTAATTACATCAGCAAAGAAGATAACCGCCCAGCTGAAGTTCCGCTAATTGATAAAGCAGCACTCCTGAGTTTGACTCCCCCAGAGTTGACTGTATTGATTGGTGGAATGCGTGCACTCGGTGCGAACTTTGATGGTTCAAAGACAGGTGTTTTATCTAATAAAAAGGAATCGTTAACGAATGATTTCTTTGTAAATATCTTAGATATTAATTCGCAATGGGCACCTAAATCTGGTGATGCACACCTCTTTGAAGCCCACGATCGCAAGAGTGGCAAAGTTAAATGGGTTGCATCTCGTGCAGACCTGCTCTTTGGATCTCACTCTGAGCTACGTGCCTTATCTGAGGTTTACGCAAGCGATGATGCGGATTCTAAATTTGCCGCTGACTTTGCATCTGCTTGGAGCAAGGTAATGGAGCTAGATCGCTTCGATATCTAAACTCTTGCAGTTACAGGGTTAATAAAGAAATTAGCTCGGCTTCAGTAAGTAAATCTGCGCTGCGATCTGTCTCTCCGCTTGGAACGTAGTGAAAAGCAGCAGAAACTTGCCCTGGATCTATGCCCCTTAACTTAGCCCAGGCTAAGCGATATACCGCTAGCTGCACTGCAGAAGATGGTCCCAACTTGGTGGACCCGGTCTTCCAATCGATAACTTCGTAACGACCGTTTACTTCATAAACAGCATCGATGCGTCCACGCACTAAAACCGGACCAATTACTGTTTCAAATGGAACTTCGACGGCATATGGAATGCGCGCCGCCCAATCAGAAGACAGCCACTTACTTTTTAATTCTTCTAACGTTTGATCAGGTTCAAGTGGATCAAGAAAATCAAGATCATCATCATCAAATAAAGTTGCGGCGGTGAAGTGGCGTTCAATCCATAAGTGAAATGCGGTACCTCGGCGAGAGTACTCATCTTGCGAACGAGGCATGGGGCGACGAATGCTTAGCGCCAGTTCAACGGGATCTTTATGTAGCGCAACCAATGTGGATGTTGATAGACGCGGTGGTAACGGTATTTCTAAGCCGCCATTGCGCACTCTAGTGTTTTCGTTAATTAAAGCTTTCGCATCATCTACCCACGAAAGAATTTCCAAATCAGTGCTGACGAATTTTTCCAAATCCATCGTGGCGGCACTTTCTACCGCCTTTACTTTCGCGTCAAAGGCGCCGCGCTTATCTCCGAGTGGATCGCGTGGCCAGATTCCAGTTTCTGGGTTCTCTAACTTTGGATTCTTCGCATCATCTTCCGGACGTTCTGCTTGACTTAAAATTACCCCGGAACTTTGTGCAACAAGAG
>CAMBGS010000062.1 GCA_945866305.1 Bifidobacterium breve | reverse complement strand
CCATCAACTGCAATGAAACCGAAACCCTTTTCAGAGTTGAACCACTTAACTGTACCTGTTGCCATGTTTTACTTTTCCTTCGATATGTGGGTGTTTAAGAAATCCTCAAACACGGTCTTCCTCTTGCGCCAGCGATACCGAGCAAAGCATTACAGCCATGAAACGGGTCCTGATTAAGCGTCCGACTAAGGAAAAGGGTACTGCCTACGCACGCGTACACCTAACGCTGGTCTAGACAGTTACGCTTAAATGGAGCAAAATTGCTCTTACTAGATAGTAATTGCAAGCGGATATGGGCTGGGGAAGGTCGCATAGCGCGGTCTTGCTAGGTACTTTCTAGGAGCAGCAAATGCAAGAGCTACACCCGTTAGGCCAGAACAGAGATCGACTTAAGGAATCTGTTACCGGTTTACTTGTCATACATAGCGCACCAAATGCGCTGCGCCCACATATTGAATGGGGCTTGCAATCAATCCTTGGTAATTGGCTAACAATTAATTGGTTTGATCAGCCACGCGCTGGTGGAACTTATCGCGCAACAATTGAATTTCGAGATGTGCGAGGAAGCGCTGCGAAGATTGCATCTGCACTTCGTGGCTGGCACTACTTGAGGTTTGAAGTTCGCGAAGAATCCGAACTCGGGGGAGAGTTTTATCGTGCAACTCCCGAGCTTGGTATTCATCGCGCAAGTATTGACGGCCTTGGAAATATCGTTGTCACAGAACATCAGATTATGGATGCGCTGGCAAAGAGCTTTGATGAGATTTCCATGCGCGAGGCGATTGAGCAAGTGCTGGGAAATAGATGGGAAGAAGAGTTAGCCCCATTCCGAAACGTTGAAATTGATAAAGTTATGCAACTACATGCCATTTAATGAGTTAAGATATAAATATGACAATTCCCGAGAGCCCAATAATTCAAATAGAACGTCGTAAAGCAATCGCTTTTATTATTTCTGCGCTGATTCTTGCGCTGGCAATTGGTGGCGGCTTAGTGCAAGTTGGTTCTGGTTTTGCCAGTCGATCAGATAACGGAATTGTGGTCACTGGTTCTGCGCGCACTGAAGCAATTGCTGATAACGCTGTGTGGACTTTATCTGTTTCGCTATCTCGCCCAAGCGTCTCTGATGCGGTTGCCAAAGTGGGCAATGATGTTGCAGCGGTAACAAAGTATTTAGCAGATGGCGGTATTCCGGCTGAAGCGTTGACCCTTGGACCAGTTTCAACATATGGTCAAGAAGAATGGGTAAATGGGAATTCAACTGGTCGAATTTTGAACTACCGAGCTAGCCGCGATGTAACGGTGCGCACTAAAGATGTCGAACTAGTTTCTAAACTTTCGCAAGGTATAGGATCAATTCTGCAATCAGGAGTCTCAGTAAATAACTACGGCCCTCAGTACTACATCTCTACTTTGGCAGAACTTCGCCCACAACTTCTTGAAGAAGCGATGAAAGATGCCAAGATCCGCGCAGAAGCAATTACCAAAGCAGTTGGCGGAAGCGTTGGAGCTGTGACTAGCGTTAAGAGCGGGGTTTTCCAAGTTACAACCCCTGATTCAACTATGACCTCTGATGGTGGCGCTTATGACACGACCACAATAAAGAAGACTGTTACATCTACCGTCTCAGTTACCTTTACCGTTAAGAACTAGCTATTTAAAAATGTCACGTGCGCAGGAGTTAATCGCCTATTTTGGGATGAAGCCTCTGCCAGTTGAGGGCACTTACTTTATAAATACATATATCTCAGAAATCAAAACCGCTGAAGGTGGTCCCGCAGGAACTGCAGGGCTCGGTTTATATCTGAGCGAGCCAGTCAGTGCATCAACAACGCACGTCCTGGAATTTGATGAAGTCTGGCATTTTTATGAAGGTGATTCAATTGCTTTATATGAGTTCCACAACAATGGCACTGCGCGCACAATTACTTTAGGTAGAGATACCGCGGCCGGCCAAGTTATGCAGCACACGATTAAAGCCGGCGTCATCCAAGCAGGAGAAGTTGCAGCTGGTGGGCAATGGGCGCTCTTTGCTTGCACGATGTCACCGGGATTTACTGCATCTTGTTTCCGCGGAGTAACAAAAAAAGAATTGCGCGGAAAGTATCAAGGTTACGAAGAAATTATTGAACGCATAGGTGTACCTGATGGGCACGAAACAGAACTGCCTGGTGACTATGTAAACGAGCGCTTTAAAAGCTAGCTAAAGCGGAATGTTGCCGTGAGCGCCACGACGATTAGGTGCAGAAGCCAGCGCACGAGCAAGTGCGCTGCGCGTATCTGATGGCTCAATGATTTCATCGACTGCACCAATTTCTACCGCTTTAGTAACTCCGCCCGAAACTTTTTCGTGTTCTGCTGCAAGTTCTAACTCCATACCCTCGCGCATTTCTGGCGCAAGATCGGCAAGTAATCTGCGATGCAAAACGCGAACCGCAGCAACAGCTCCCATCACTGAAACCTCTGCAGTTGGCCAAGCAAAAACTCTCGTTGCGCCAAGTGATTTAGCGTTCATCGCAACGTACGCGCCACCGTAGGCACGTCTGGTAACCAAGGTAACTCGTGGAACAACTGCTTCACCGAATGCGTGTAACAACTTTGCACCGCGCCTAACTGCGCCTTCCCATTCTTGGCCAGCTCCAGGTAAGAATCCAGTCACATCTGCAATAACAATTAAAGGGATTCCAAAGGCATCACACGTGCGCACAAAGCGCGCCGCTTTCTCGGCGGCAGCAGAATCTAATACGCCGCCAATGTGGGCTGGATTATTTGCGATTACGCCAACAGTGCGTCCGCCAAAACGACCTAGCACCGTTGTCATATTCTCAGCCCAAACCGGCAGCAGCTCTAACTTTTCACCATCTGCATCCAATATCGCATCGATCAGCGGATGCACTTCATAACTTCGCTTAGTCACCGCTGGAACAAAGACTGATAAATCTAAATCTTTTAGATCTGTATCCATATGTCCTTGATTGGCAAAGAGCGCCGTTACATCACGAATTTCATCAAAGGCTTCTTGCTCGGTTGACGCAATTACATGCGCAACGCCGCTATTTTTACTGTGCGCTTCTGGGCCACCCAGGGATGCCATATCTACATCTTCACCAGTTACAGACTTAACAACATCTGGGCCAGTCACAAAGATGCGCCCTTCAGGAGCAAGAACAACAATGTCGGTTAAAGCTGGACCGTATGCGCCACCACCTGCTGTTGGGCCAAGTACAAGTGAGAGCTGCGGGATTCGTCCACTTGCCAGAATCATCGCTTGAAAGACTTCGCCGAAAGCATTTAAGGATGAAACGCCATCACTTAAACGCGCACCACCTGAATGCCAAATACCAATAATTGGTAATTGCTTAGCCATAGCTTCTCTATAAGCACTTACGATTATGTGTGAGCCATCTACACCTAGTGCACCGCTTTTAATTGTGGCATCTGATGCAAAGACGACTACGCGATTTCCTTTTATTGCACCAGTTGCTGCAACCATTCCACAATCTGTGCGTTCAACTAAAAGAGAAACAGTTCCCGGATCAAGCAGGCGTTGGATTCGCAGCTCTGGATCGCGCGGGTCAACCTCTGTGTGGACCATAAAATTGAGTTTATAGAGTTGCGAAAGCCAATACAACGTTATGGCCGCCAAAACCAAAAGAATCATTGAGCGCGGCAATTTGTCCAGCAGGAAGTGTGCGAGGAGTGTCACGAACCACATCTATTGTCACAGCAGGATCTAAGTTTTCAATATTGATTGTCGGTGGTGCCAAGCGCTCTTGTAGCGCTTTCACAATAAATACAGATTCAATCGCACCTGCGCCACCAAGTAAGTGACCAGTCATTGATTTTGTTGCAGATACCGCAACGTGATCTGAATCCTTACCCAGTGCTAAACGAAGCGCGTTTGCTTCAGCAACATCTCCAGCCGGAGTTGATGTGGCATGCGCATTTAAATGAACAATATCTTTCGTTGAAAGTTTGGCATCGGCTAAGGCAAATTTAATTGCGCGCTGCACACCAGAGCCATCAGGATCTGGCGCGGCGATGTGATAACCGTCAGATGAGAGTCCCTGCCCAACGAGTTCGCAATAAATTTTGGCACCGCGCGCTTTTGCGTGCTCATACTCTTCCAGAATTAATATTCCGCCGCCTTCGCCAAGTACGAAACCATCGCGATCGGCATCGTAAGGACGGGACGCGCGCTCTGGTGCATCATTACGAGTCGATAAAGCTTTCATTGCAGCAAAACCCGCCATTGGTAATTGGTGAATTGCTGCTTCAACTCCGCCGCTGACAATGACATCGGCGCGATTTGAGCGGATCATTTCCAGGGCATAACCAATTGCCTCCGCTCCAGATGCGCAGGCGCTCACTGGTGTATGAACACCAGCTTTAGCTTGAAGTTCTAGCCCAACATTTGCGGCTGGACCATTTGGCATCAACATTGGAACAGTGTGCGGGCTAACGCCACGCGCACCTTTCTCTTTTAGGTTATCGAATTGATCGAGCAGGGTGATTACGCCGCCGATGCCAGAAGCGATGACAACGCCAAGGCGCTCCTTATCAAGATCAGGAGAACCGGCATCTTTCCAAGCTTCACGAGATGCAATAAGTGCAAATTGTTCAGAACGATCTAAGCGCCGCATTTCTACGCGCTCCATCTGATCTGCTGGCTCTATCGCAACGCGTGCGGCAAAGTGCACAGGCAACAGTTCGCGCCAATCTTCAGTTAATAAACGAACTCCACTCTTGCCAGCAATCAGCGCAGCCCAAGTGCTTGCAACATCACCACCAAGGGGAGTGGTTGCACCTAGCCCGGTAACGACTACGCGACGTTGTGACATGAAATTACTTATGCGGCAGCGTTAACGATGAAGTTAACTGCATCTCCTACTGTTGCGAGATCAGTAACTTTCTCATCAGGGATCTTTACGCCAAAGCGCTCTTCGCAGGCAACTACAACTTCGACCATGCTCAATGAATCTACTTCGAGGTCATCAGTAAAGTTCTTATCTAGCTCGATTGATGCTGCCGGAATTCCAGCAACTTCTTCTACAATCTCTTTGATTCCTGCAAGTACATCTGCTGGTGAAAGTGCCATGGTGATAGATCCTCTTCTTATTTCATTGTGAACAGGGCGTAATTCTCCCTGATAATGCCCTTACTTCCTAGTAATTCGGTGGCTAAGAGCGAAAAATTATGGCTTAGGTGGCAATTTCACAACTTGGCCAGCATAAACGAGACCTGCGCCATATCCGATAAGCAAGGCTAACTTGCCGTGAAGTTCTGGATTTTTTGCCAAGAGCGCATCCATCGCGAGCGGTATAGATGCAGCCGATGTATTTCCGTTGGTTCTAATGTCATCTGCGATGATTACAGATTCTGGCAAATTCATCTCTTTCGCCATGGTTTCAATAATTCGCACATTTGCTTGATGCGGAA
>CAMBGS010000061.1 GCA_945866305.1 Bifidobacterium breve | reverse complement strand
GGATCTGTAACTATCGCCGATTGGCCAAAGGAAACAACTCAGCCTGGAGATCAACTCCGCGAGATACTTGCGCAAATGGGTGCAAAAGTTTCACTCTCTGCAGAAGGCTTAACAATTACTGGTGGTGAAAGTATTCACGGAATTGATATTGATCTGCACGATGTTGGTGAGTTAACTCCTGCGATCGCCGCTCTTGCAGCACTTGCCGATTCTCCATCGCATTTGCGCGGAATCGGTCACCTTCGTTTACATGAAACCGATCGCTTGGCAGCGCTAACCCGCGAAATTAACGCACTTGGCGGTGATGTTGTTGAAGATCAAACTTCACTAAGAATTACTCCCGCCGGTAAATTTGGTGAAGGTTTGCACGCTGGAACTTTCCATACCTACGATGATCATCGTTTAGCTACCGCTGGCGCAGTTATTGGCTTAGTTGTTCCTGGAATTGAAATAGAAAACGTTGCAACAACTCGCAAAACGCTTCCAGACTTTCCTGGGCTTTGGGAAAGTTTGATCTCATGACTCCTCGCGAATTTGATGAGTCTGACGCTCGTATTCGCCCTGCGCGCCGCACACGCCCACGCAGCAAAGATCGTCCATCACATTCTGATGCGATCCAAGCTCTTGTCACCACGGTAGATCGCGGGCGCACAACTTGCATCACTAATTCTGGAGAAATTGTTACTGCTATGAAAGCCCGCGAAATGGGACCGAAATCTGTAGTAGTTGGAGATTTAGTTAACTTAGTCGGAGATGTCTCTGGAACAGAAGGATCACTCGCCCGAATAGTTTCCATCGAGCCTCGACGCAACAGTTTAAGTCGCACGGTAGATGATGCGGCAAAGATGGAACGCACAATTGTCGCAAATATTGATCAGCTTGTGATCGTAGTCGCGGCGGCCAATCCAGAACCACGGCGCGGGCTAATTGATCGATTCTTAGTCTGCGCTTTTCACGAAAATATCAAACCAATTCTTTTAGTAACTAAGACAGATGTTGCTGCCGTTCCAGATTTCCTACACGAATATGAAACTCTCGGTGTCGAAATTGCAACAGCTGCAATTAAGTCAGATTCGCGCGAAGCGGACCTGGCGAAACTCTTTCAAATGTTAAATGGCAAAACCTCAGTGCTGGTTGGTCACTCTGGAGTTGGTAAATCAACGCTTATTAACGCTTTGGTTCCACATGCCGATCGCGTTACCGGTGATGTAAATGATGTAACTGGCCGTGGGCGGCATACATCTTCGAGCGCGATTGCACTCCCTTTGGCCACAGATCTTTCGCCATCACAAGGTTGGATTATTGATACGCCAGGAATTCGCGCATTCGGGCTAGCGCATTTAGATTCCAATCGTATAGTCGCCGCCTTTGAAGACCTTTACGAAGCGACACAAAGTTGCATGACAAATTGTTCGCACCACGAACTGGGCTGCCAATTAAATGAATGGGCAGCGCCGAAAGGTGTTGTAAATAACGAGAGAAGTGCGCGTGTAGCAAGCCTGCGCTCACTACTAGAACTTAAAGATTCAAACCCACCAGCGCTAGACTGACAACATGTCTTTCACGCGGGGTAACGACCTAGCGCTGGCAATGCGTCTAGCTGATGCCGCAGATTCCATTACCCTCGCGCGCTATCAATCTATTGATTTAATTGTTTCAACTAAGCCAGATAACACTCCAGTGACAGATGCAGATAAAGCATCGGAAGAAGCAATCCGCGCCTTACTTAAGAGCCATCGCCCCGATGATGGAATTGTCGGTGAAGAGTTTGGTACAGATGGTGTTGGTGCGAAGAGATATTGGGTAATTGATCCAATTGATGGCACCAAAAACTTTTTACGCGGTGTTCCAACCTGGGCAACGCTAATCGGACTGATTGAAAAACAGAGCGATGGCTCAGAAGTTGTTGTTGCAGGAGTGGTTAGCGCCCCAGCGCTCTTTCGTCGCTGGTATGCCAGCGAAGGAAACGGTGCATACGTTATGGTAAATAAGTCAGCGCCAAAAAAGATTTCTGTTTCACAAGTCTCTGAAATTAAAGATGCTTCGATTTCATACTCTGACTTCATTGGTTGGGGAGAGCGACTTGCTCCATTTCAGGATTTATTAGCCAGCGCTTGGCGCACGCGTGGCATTGGTGATTTCTGGTCACATATGTTGGTGGCAGAAGGTGCAGTAGATGTTGCAGCAGAACCAACCCTGGCAATATGGGACATGGCAGCGCTAGATATCATCGTGCGCGAAGCAGGCGGTAGATTTACCAGCGTCGCAGGAGTAGACGGCAGTTTAGGTGGCAGCGGACTATCAACGAACTCAGCTATACATCAAAAGATTGTAGGTAAGTTAAATGGCCGTTGAAGATATAAAAATTGAGCTAACTCGCCCGCGAAGTGCCGAGCCAGAAAAGCCAGGTAAAGCGATCGACCTAAGTAAGACATCTTTAAGCCCGCGTACCTTTTCTGTAACAGGAATGACCTGTTCCTCTTGCGTTAACACTGTAGAAAAATCTCTAAATGCAATGAGTGGGGTGAGTGCGAGCGTTAACTTTGCAACTGAAACTGTACATATTTTGGCTCCAAGCGAAGTTAAAAGTAGCGAGATAATAAAGAAGATTAAAGGATCTGGCTACAGCGCCACTTTGATTGAAGATGGCGCAACCCCAGTGATGCACAGCAAGAAATCAGGAGTCGCACTCTTCTTTGCAATTATCTTTGCGGTTCCAACAATTGCGGTGTCGATGGTTCATCAATGGCATGCCCAGCTAGATATTCAAATTCTTAGCGCTCTTAGTTCGTTAAATATTCTTCCACCACTTTATTCACCAACGGCCTGGTTTGCAATTGCGCTGACTACTCCACTGATTTTAATTGTCGCTCTCCCAATTCATCGCGCAGCGCTTCGAAACATATTCCATCCAACAATGGATTCATTAATTTCGCTAGGTTCATTTAGTGCATTTGGCTGGTCTATCTACGCTAACGCAACAGGTACTGGAGATGTTTACACAGAAGTGGCCGCAGGTGTTCTGCTATTTGTGATTCTGGGGCGTCACCTTGAATCACGCGCTAAGCGTCGTGCCAGCACCGCTTTATCTACTCTGCTCTCTTTAGGTGCGAAAGAAGTGACGGTTCTGCGCAATGGGCTGGAAGTGATAATTCCGATCTCTGAACTTGCTATAGGTGATGACTTCATTGTTAAACCAGGTGCCCGCGTTGCAACTGATGGTTTAGTTATTTCTGGAACCTCATCAGTTAATAATTCAATGCTAACTGGCGAATCTGTTCCGATTGAGGTTTCACCTGGCTCTCGCGTGATTGGTGCTTCGCTAAATAACAATGGGCGAATAATTGTAAGAGCAACACGTATTGGTAGCGATACAGAACTAGCGCGCATCACTGCAATGGTGGTTCAAGCACAAGGTCAGAAGGCCCCTATTCAAAGAGTGGCCGACAAGATCGCCGCCGTCTTTGTTCCTGTAGTCACAATTCTTGCCATAGCAACGTTCTTCGCTTGGTATTACTTAGGTAATGACGGCGCAGGAGCTCCATTGGCACAATCGATTCAGATCGCAATTACAGTTCTAGTTATTGCTTGTCCTTGCGCACTTGGCTTGGCCACACCAGTTGCACTTCTAGTGGCTTCCGGGCGTGGTGCATCGCGTGGAATTGTCCTAAGACAACCGCGCGTATTGGAACTGGCTCGCAAAGTAGATGTTGTTGTCCTTGATAAGACTGGGACCCTCACCACCGGAGTAATGAAAGTTCACGATGCAACAATTCCAACTAGCGCACATAAGGTATTAGGTTCAACGTACGCAGGAATGTTAAATGAAAAAACTATTTTATCTTCGGCACTTTCCCTCGAAATGGCAAACGATCATCCAGTTGGTCAAGCGATTGTTTCTCACGCCTTAGCAAATGGGGCCACGCGCCACGAAGTCGTGGAGTTCACACAAACTCCTGGTGCAGGAGTTGCCGGTCGCGTTCTGCTCGGATCTATTTCACCAGTTGTGCTTATCGGTACACCTAAAGCAATTGCTCATAGCGCAACAACATTTGATCCAGCGATTGCGGAAGCGATTGCACGCGGTGAAGATTCTGGCTTATCTGTTGCGGTTCTTGCCTGGGATGGTGTTGCAATTGCAGTCTTTGCAGTTGGCGATCAAGTGAAATCAGATGCTGCGGCAACTATCACCGCGTTAATTGAAATTGGTGCTACTCCGTGGTTGGTAACTGGTGATAACGAAGAGAGCGCTGGCGCAATCGCACGCCTGGTTGGAATAAAGGGCGAGCATGTAATTGCTCGCGCACTTCCTGATGAGAAATTAGCGCGAGTGAGCGCTTTAAAAGAGGCTGGGCACACTGTTTTAATGATTGGTGATGGCATTAATGATGCCGCAGCACTTGCCGCCGCAGATTTGAGTATGGCGATGGGCACTGGCACAGATACAGCAATTTCTAGCGCTGATATAACTCTGATGCGCCCTGAACTAATGACTGTCGTCGATGCACTCAGGCTTTCCAAGCGCACCTTGCGGACGATTAAATCCAATTTAGCTTGGGCTTTTGCCTATAACGTAATTGGAATACCGATCGCAGCGGCAGGTTTGTTAACACCGATGTATGCAGCTGGGGCGATGGCAATTAGCTCGTTATTTGTAGTTACAAATTCTTTAAGAATTAGGTAGAACTACTTAAATAAAAACTACTTAAGTTTAAAAGTTGGATACTTATCTGTGACCAGCAAGAGCATGTAGCCCTGTACGCGGTTCCAGTATGCGATTGTGCCGAAGACAATCTCTCCAGCCCAGCGAGGATACTTTCCAGTTATTGATGTTTGCACCCAAGCAATTACTGTCACTACTAATGTAATTAATAAGTAAACAACGCCGACGATGTAATGAGGAATAGCAAGAATCCACTTAACTAGCGGAAGCCAACGGTTTAACTTCTTTCCACCGTCCACATCAGGAAATACGACAGAAACTTTTGAGTTAGATTCGATTGAAGGATACTTGTCATTTAAAATCAAGACGTAGGCTGCTAATCGAGTTGAAAGTTCGATAAGGGCGTGATTAAAAGTTAAAACATAGCTTGGGTAGTTTTGGCGGAAAAGCAGCGCTAAAAGAGTTGGGAGAACTATTAACCCTGCAGTGCCCGCGGCCCAGTTCTCGCTCTCGCTAAAGGATGACTGCGCAAAAGTTGCCACAAAAATGATTACCGGAAAGGCGAGAATGCCACGCCAAAAAACAGTGGTGCGATTGCGATCTTTATGCTTGATATTGATCTCTGTTTTAACGTGCTTAGCCATATCAATACCTATTTCTAGTAGCGGGGGCAGGATTTGAACCTACGACCTCTGGGTTATGAGCCCAGCGAGCTACCGAGCTGCTCCACCCCGCGTCGGAAGTGTCAGTCTAAAGGGTGGGCAAGTAATAGCCAAATCCGCCTATTTAGCGAATGAGAATTA
>CAMBGS010000060.1 GCA_945866305.1 Bifidobacterium breve | reverse complement strand
TCGAAGAATCCCTTTACTTCATCCATAACATCATCAAAACGTCGGGTTTTATACCCGGTTGCCGCTTCGAAAGTATTGCCGTGCATAGGATCGCAGACCCAGAGGACCTGTGCGCCAGATTTGGTAACACCATCAACAAGTGCGGGTAGAGCTTCGCGAATCTTGCCCGCACCCATACGCGTAATAAATGTTAAGCGACCTGGTTCACGGTTTGGATCTAAGCGATCAATCAAACGAAGAGCATCATCGACTGTGGACTTCGGACCGAGTTTTACGCCAATTGGATTGCGAACTTTGGCAGCAAAATCAACGTGTGCGCCATCTAATTGACGAGTTCGCTCACCAATCCAGATGAAGTGCGCCGAAACATCGTATGGGAGTTGAGTGCGTGAATCGATACGAGTGAGTGCTTTCTCGTATTCCATAATTAGCGCTTCGTGACTGGAATAGAAATCAACTGACTTAAATGAATCAGGATCGACGCCAGCAGATTTCATAAAGTCTAAGGCGCGACCAATTTCGCGCGCCATTTGCTCGTAACGATCACCCACGGATGAATCGCGGATGAATCCCTTATTCCATTCGTGCACCTGACGCAGATCAGCGAAACCACCCTGAGTAAATGCGCGAACTAAATTAAGGGTTGCCGCTGATGTGTTGTAAACCCGAACCATTCGATTTGGATCTGGAGTACGCGAGGCTTCAGTGAATTCAAGATCATTTACTGCATCACCACGGTATGCCGGAAGAGTGACATCTCCGCGCGTTTCAAAATCATTAGATCGTGGCTTAGCGAATTGCCCCGCCATTCTGCCAACCTTCACGACGGGCAGGCTGGAGTAATACTGAAGGACTGCTGCCATTTGCAAAATTGTCTTGATGCGATTACGAATCGAATCTGCTGTGGCTGCGGCAAAAGTTTCTGCGCAATCCCCGCCTTGTAACCAAAAGGCGCGACCGGCGGCGGCTTCGGCAATTTTTGCTTTTAGATCATCACATTCGCCAGCGAAAACAAGTGGCGGAAAAGATTTTAGCTCTGCGACTGCCTTTTTTACCGGTGCGCCATCAACACCACCTGGCCATTGCGGTTGTTGCGCCGCAACGAGTCCAGGAGTGAAGAGGTTATCTAATGAGGTAGTCATGGGGATAAGAGTAGTTTGATCAGATAGTTTCTCGGGCGAGAATTATCCGAAGAAGATCTCCGACTCCTTGTAACGCTCCAGTGGAACAGTCTTTAACTTCTCTGTGGCGCTAGCTAGCGGCACACGCACGATATCGGTGCCGTGCAGAGCAACCATCTTGCCCCAGTCACCTTCAGATGCCGCAGTAATCGCTTGCAATCCAAAGCGTGTAGCAAGTACGCGATCGAATGCAGATGGGGTACCACCTCGTTGGATGTGCCCAAGAACAGATGTTCGCGCTTCTTTGCCCGTCTTCGCTTCAATCTGTCGAGCTAGCCATTCGCCGATTCCAGATAGCTTTACGTGACCGAATGCATCTAGCTCTGAATCTTTGGTGATCATGTCACCATCTTGTGGAATAGCACCTTCGGCAATAACAATAATTGGTGCATAACTGCTCTTAAAGCGAGATTCAACCCATTCGCAGACTTTATCGACAGAGAACTTCACTTCTGGAATCAGAATACAAGCAGCTCCACCTGCGATACCTGAGTGAAGTGCGATCCAGCCAGCGTGGCGGCCCATTACTTCGACAATGAGCGCGCGATGGTGTGATTCTGCAGTTGTATGTAAACGATCGATCGCTTCAACGGCGATATTTACAGATGTATCAAAACCAAATGTGTAATCAGTGTTGTTTAGATCGTTATCAATAGTTTTTGGTACACCAATGACTTTTACGCCAAGTGAATCTAATTTTGTAGCTACGCCGAGAGTATCTTCGCCGCCGATTGCGATCAAAGCGTCAACGCCTTGATCGGCTAAATTCTGCTTGATGCGTTCTACGCCATTTTCAATTTTAAATGGATTGGTGCGAGATGAACCCAATATGGTTCCGCCACGAGGCAAGATGCCACGAGTAGTCTCGAGGTTGAGTTCCATTGTGTAATTTTCAAGTGGGCCTTTCCAGCCATCGCGGAAGCCAACAAACTCGTGGCCATATTCCTTTACACCTTTACGGACTACTGCGCGGATAACCGCATTAAGACCAGGGCAATCTCCGCCACCTGTAAGGACGCCAATACGCATGAATAACTCCAGTTCAAAAGTTGTTAAATCTTGGATCTCGGAAGTAGAAAAAGATCGAAAAGTAGTCAACGTTGACAGGCACAGTCTAGCCTTGCCCCATGGCTAATCGAAAACTCATCGCGGGCGTGGATTCTTCAACGCAGTCTTGCAAGGTGGTAATTCGCGACGCCATTTCTGGTGAGTTATTGCGTGAAGGCCGCGCATCTCACCCTGATGGCACTGAAGTTAACCCCGCCCATTGGGTTACTGCACTAGATACCGCAATTAGTGATGCTGGTGGACTCGCTGACGTTGAAGCAATCTCAATCGGCGGACAACAACACGGCATGGTCGCTCTGGATGAAAACGGTGCGGTAATCCGTGACGCCCTACTTTGGAATGACACGCGATCAGCAGCTGCTGCCGATGCTTTAAATTCTGAAATTGGTGGGCCTACCGAAATGGCTAAACAAGTTGGTTCAGTGCTGGTTGCATCTTTTACCGCTTCAAAGTTGCGCTGGTTGGCAGATTCTGAAAAAGATAACGCTGCAAAGGTTGCGGGTGTAGCTCTCCCCCACGACTGGTTATCTTGGCAACTACAACACAATCCAAATGATGCAAAAGATTTCAGCAAACTATTTTCAGATCGCAGTGAGGCATCTGGAACTGGATACTTTGATCCATCTACATCTAAGTATCGCCGCGAAGTTTTAGCGCTTGCGTTGCGCACTGACCGTGAAATTCATCTTCCAAAGATAATTAGCCCCGCTGAGTTTGGCGGAGTAATGCCAAGTGGAGTAAAGATCGCACCTGGTGCTGGAGATAACGCAGCAGCAGCTCTTGGCATTCAAGCGCAACCTGGCGATGTTGTAGTTTCACTAGGCACCAGCGGAACCGCATTTGCAGTCTCTGACACACCAACACATGATTCATCTGGCGCGGTTGCTGGATTTGCGGATGCAACAGGTCGCTTCTTGCCATTAGTTTGCACGCTAAATGCCGCGCGGATATTAGATGCTGCCACACGAATCCTCGGAAAATCCCACGATGAAGTCGGCGCACTAGCGCTCTCTGCAAAACCAGGTGCAAATGGCTTATCGCTTCTTCCTTACTTTGAGGGTGAGCGAACTCCAAATCGTCCGAACGCAACTGGAGTATTTAGCGGTATGAATTTAAATAACTCTAATCCTGCGGATATCTCACGCGCGATGGTTGAAGGAATGCTCTGTGGATTAGTCGATGCTGTTGATGCCTTAGAAAAATTGGGCGTTGATGTTAAGCGAATTATTTTAATTGGTGGTGCTGCGAAGAACCCTGCTGTAGCACAAATTGCAGCAGCGCTCTTCGGGAGAGAAGTTCTACTTCCACCAGCTGGCGAATATGTTGCAAATGGCGCAGCGCGCCAAGCGGCTTGGGCTCTTCTTGGCGGTGATTCAGCTCCAACTTGGGATTTAGGGAAAATTGAAAAAGTTTCCTCTGCTGCAACACCAGATGTTGTGCAACGTTATCGCACCCTTCGTGATGCAACTCAAAGCTGGAATTAAGGAGAGATCAACAGTGAGCCTTGCCCCGGAGATAATCAAACTTCTTGCCGATCAAAAAGCTGCAGCTCTTCCGCAAGTATGGGAAGCGCCCTTATCGGAGATTAGAAAACTTACCCAGAGCCGAGTCGCAGTCAATGGCAAACCGGAGTCGATCCATTCAGTTATTAATAGATTCATTCCTGGGCCAAGTGCAGATCTTCCTATTCGAATTTATCGTCCCAACACAGACCAGAACGCACCTGCCTTGATCTACTTTCACGGCGGAGGATGGGTAATGGGATTCTTAGATATCTATGATGCCGCGTTACATCGTCTGGCAAATCAAAGTGGTTCGGTAATCATTAGCGTTAATTATCAGAAAGCGCCGGAACACCCTTTCCCCATTCCATTTGATGATTGTTACGCCACCCTGATCTGGGCGCGCGAGCATGCAAAAGAACTTGGAATCGATGCTAATCGCATAGGAGTCGGCGGAGACAGCGCTGGTGGAAATTTGGCTGCTGCGGCAGCTATTAAAGCTAGAGATAATTCAATTTCACTTAGTTATCAATTACTGGTCTACCCATGCATCGCTCGTGATTTCACTACCAAGTCTTACAGTGAATATGCCACTGATTATGGGCTAACCACTCAAGGCATGGAGTGGTTCTGGGAAAATTACTTGCAGGGCAGCGAGCACAATGACAATGCATATGCAGTTCCTATGAGCGCAAAGAGCCTGACCGGAGTTGCTCCTTCGATAGTAATTACCGCGCAATAAGATCCACTTGTCAGTGATTCCGAGAATTACTGCGAAAAGCTAAAGAGCGATGGCGCTGAAGTTATTTACCGAGAATTCCCTGGAATGATCCATGGTTTCTTTGCATCTGTTGCCGTCACTCCTTCGGCGCACCTTGCACTGGACTTTGCAGCGCAAGAGATGGCAAGTAAAACCAAAAAGTAATAGTGGTAAGGAATATCAGCGCTTTCAGGTTACTATGGCGCAATGTCTCGGCGTAATTTAATTCTCTTTATCCTTGCCGGGTTTCTTTGGGGTATTCCTTACCTCTTTATCCGAGTTGCAGTAGATCCTGAAACTGGCTTCTCCCCCGCAATCGTTGTCTTTAGCCGCGTATTTATCGGCGCATTAATTCTTGTCCCGATTGCAATCTACGATAAGTCCATCTTTACTGCGATTAAAGGTTGGAAATACATCGCGGTATACGCCTTATTTGAAATGTCAATCCCGTGGATCTTAATCGGTACCGCGGAGCAATCAATCACATCTGGGCTTGCTGGATTGCTTGTTGCTACCGTTCCCATTTTTTCCACAGTGATTACAGCTATGCACGGTGACAAAACGGTTTGGGAACCGCGCCGAATGTTTGGAATAGCAGTTGGTTTCCTAGGTGTTTTCTTACTTGTAGGAATCGAAAGTTTCACCGGATCATCAGATCCAATTGCGATATTAATGATGCTTGGCGCATCGTTCGGATACGCATACGCCGTTATTTACATTACTCGCAAGATGCCAGGTGTTTCAGGTGTCGCCATAAATGCGATTGCCATGGCTATGACTGCGCTTCTTTATTCGCCAGCTCTATTCTTAACGTGGCCAGATCACCAAGTCAGTCAGAGCGCCATTTACTCAATAATTGCGCTGGGAGTTTTCTCTACTGGTATCGCCTTTGCTGTTTTCTTCGTCGTTCTAGCCGAAATCGGTCCAGTGCGCGCTTCGCTCGTTACTTATATGAACACTGCCTTTGCAGTCGTACTCGGGGTTTTGATCCTGAGCGAGCCGCTAACGATCGGAATCATCGTTGGTTTGCCGTTAGTTCTGATTGGTTCTTACCTTGCCAGTCGCAAAACAAACGCTTAAATTAATTCTCGCCGAAACCTA
>CAMBGS010000059.1 GCA_945866305.1 Bifidobacterium breve | reverse complement strand
CCCAAAAGTGAAACTAAAAGTCCACCAAAGCCAAGTGCTGCAGTGATTGCAATTGGGCGCAGACCAGTAATTGTCTCGGTGAGTGAATCTGATGAATCAACGCCTACCAACATAAGAATAAAGAGGAAGAGCATCATCACCGCACCGGTGTAAACAATAATTTGAACAATGCCAAGGAAGAGCGCATCTTGGGCGATATAGAAAATTGCCAAAGTGATCATTACCCAGGCAAGCAAAAGCGCAGAGTGAACTGCCTTCTTTACCAACAACATTCCAAGTGATGCGATTACTGAAAGCGGCGCTAAGAACCAGAAGAGCGCTGTCTCAGGTCCTTGAATTGTTAACAATGGTTCCATTATTTAGCCTCCTGCGAAGGATGGGCTTCCGTAACATCACCGTTGTAGTAATTGGTATCTGTCATTCCTGGATACATTGGGTGTGGAGGTGGAACCATTCCAGCACGCAGTGGACCAAGTAAGTCATCTTTTTCAAAGATCAATTTTCCGCGAGTTGAATCTGCAAGTTCATATTCATTTGTCATTGTCAGCGCACGAGTTGGGCACGCTTCAATACAAAGTCCACAGAAAACACAACGTAAGTAATTGATCTGATAAACCTTGCCGTAACGCTCTCCTGGCGACATCTGATGATCTGGAGTGTTATCGGCGCCTTCTACGTAAATTGCATCTGCCGGGCAGGCCCAAGCACAGAGTTCGCAACCAATACATTTTTCTAGTCCATCTGGATGGCGATTTAACTGATGGCGTCCGTGAAAACGTTCTGCGGTTGGTTCTTTAACTTCTGGGTACTGAACGGTGTTCACCTTTTTAAACATAGTGATGAAGGTGACCCAGAAACCCTGTAATTGCGCCCAGAAACTCTTAGCTCCTGGTTGATCTACTTTTTCGTACGCAACTGAAGTGATATCTACATCGCTCGAGATATGCGGTTGCACTGAATTTGATTCGTTCTGATCAGCCACGATCGCCTCCTTGGTTAGAAACGTTGATGGTTGTTATTTCAGATGGAAGAGAAGGAACTGCGAAGTTTGGCTCTGCCGCTTCTGGATGTACTGCAGCATCACGCTTCTTCTTTGAGTTTTCAAATGCGGTTGAAATCGCAAGAACAATTAGTACTACGACTCCGGCGAAGCCGAAGGTGACTGGGCGTGATTGGCTGGTTGTAGAAATAATTCGCAAGGTCGCAACAACCAAGATCCAGAGAAGTGAAACTGGAATCAAAACTTTCCAACCAAATTGCATGAACTGGTCATAGCGCAAGCGAGGTAGCGTGCCGCGTAACCAGACAAATACAAAGAAGAAGAAGAGAACTTTTATAAAGAACCAAATCAACGTGAACCATCCGCCGAGCCATTGTTCAGTAAAGCCAAGGCCTGGGAAGGCGTGATATCCGCCGAGGAATAAGGTCGTGGCAAGCGCTGATACGGCAATGATGTTTACATATTCTGCCAAGAAGAAGAGCGCGAATTTAAGTGAGGAATACTCAGTGTGGAAACCACCGACTAGTTCGCCTTCAGCTTCTGCTAAGTCAAAAGGCGCGCGGTTTGTTTCACCAACCATTGAGATTGCATAAATTACAAATGACGGGAAGAGAACGAGTCCGTACCACCACGTGTCTTGCTGGGCTTGCACGATACTTGAGGTCGACATAGATCCGGAGTAGATAAATACTGAAACAAGGGATAGACCCATTGCAATTTCATATGAGATAACTTGTGCGCTAGAACGCAAACCACCTAGTAGCGGATAAGTTGAACCTGATGACCAACCAGCTAAAACAATTCCGTAAACACCGACCGAAGCCGTTGCTAATACATATAGAACGCCAACTGGAATATCAGTTAATTGCATTACAGTCTCTTCGCCGAAGAAATTAACTGGGCCAGTCATTGGCATAACCGCGAAGGCCATAAATGCAGCAGTGGCGCTGATAATTGGCGCAATAACAAATACGACTTTATCTGCCGCCGCTGGAATTAAATCTTCTTTAAGGGCGAGCTTTACGCCATCGGCTAGAGCTTGAATAAGGCCAAACTTTCCAACACGGTTTGGTCCCACGCGCATCTGCATGCGAGCAACAAGGCGCCGTTCGCCCCACACAGACATAATTGTTAAAACAACGCAGACTGCAAAGACGATTACTGCTTTTACGGTAATAATCCAGCCTGGATCATCTAGTAATAACTCTGCATTTTTCATGCTTTCACCACCGTTACTACATCGCCGTGCGCTGCGTTGAGAGAAATTAAGGTTTGGGTTCCAAATGAATTACGTGGAACCCAGACTGCATCATCGTGAATATCTTCAACGAGTGCGGGAAGTGAAATTGCGCCGTGGCCATTTGAAACGCGAAGGATGTCGCCATCCTTAACGCCAAGTGATTCAGCGCGCTTTGGAGAAATCACTGCAACTGATTTACGTGCCGTGCCGGCCAAGTTTGCTTCACCTTTTTGCATAGTTCCGAGATCAAGCAAACGGCGCCAGGAATTGAGTAGCGCTTCATTGCCAGAAACTTTTTGCGCACCTGTTGCAGCAACCGCAGCGAAGTTGGCGCGTGCACCATCCCATTTACCAAGTGAAGCAATTTCACGTGCTGCTTGCGTGACAGTGCCTAACATAATGGATTCGCCCATTTGGTCTGCAACTGCAGAAAGGATACGAAGATCAGAACGGTTTAGTGAATCAGAGACTGCGGAATCAAAGGCGCGTGGACGGCCTTCCCAGTTTAGGAATGATCCTGACTTTTCAGTAATTGCCGCAACTGGCAGAACTACATCGGCAAGTTCTGTAACTGCTGACGGTGCTATTTCTAGTGAGACAACAAAAGATTTCTTAAGGGCAGCGAGTACTTCAGTGCTATTTGCCATATCAAGTGGATCAACGCCGCCGACAACAACAGCGTCAAGGCTTCCAGTGTTAAGTGCAGAAACAATTTCTGAAGTCGTGCGACCTGGGCTCGTTGGAAGTGTAGGAACTCCCCAAACTGCTGAGATATCTACGCGTGCTGCAGCATCTGCAACCGGGCGGCCACCAGGAAGCAGTGCACCAAGTGCGCCGGCTTCAAGTGCACCACGTTCACCTGCACGACGTGGAATCCAAGCAAGCTTGGCACCTGATTTGTCGGCAAGTTGTGCAACCGCAGTTAACAAACCAGTTGATTCAGATCCACGTTCTCCCACCAAGATTATTGATTTAGCGGTGAGTGAAAGAGCAGAAACTGCTGAGCTTTCTGCACCTGGTGCAACTTTAATAAATTCAGCCTTTAACTTATCGACACCAATTGAAAGTTTTGTGGCAACGGCGCTTACCTTTAACGCACGCTTGCGTACTTGCTTATTGATACGCAAGAAAACGATTGGTGATTCTTCTTCTGGCTCAAAACCAATAAGAACGACGTGGTCTGCCACATCAATATCGCGGTAAGTACTTGTTGAGCCAACAACCTTTGCGGCTAAGAAATCACGTTCTTCATCCGTTGTAACGCGGGCACGGAAATCAATATCGTTTGTGCCAAGTGCGATACGAGCAAATTTGCTATAACCGTAAGCATCTTCTGTTGTTGCGCGACCACCAACAAGTACAGCAGCGCGCTTACCCTTTAGCCCAGCAGCTGCGGCAGCAAGTGCTTCAGGCCAAGATGCTGGTGCAAGAACACCGTCAGCCCCACGAACAAGTGGAGTTGTAAGACGATCAACGGCGGTTACATATTTAAATGCCCAGCGACCTTTATCGCAGTTCCACTCTTCGTTAACCGCTGCATCATCTCCAGCCAGGCGACGCAAAGTCTTTCCACGGCGAACATCAGTGCGCATATCGCAACCTGATGCACAGTGCTCACAAGCAGATGGAGTTGAAACTAAATCGAATGGTCGCGCACGGAAGCGGTAGGTCGCTCCAGTAAGTGCGCCAACCGGACAGATCTGCACAGTGTTGCCAGAGAAATAAGATTCAAATGGTTGATTCTCGTAAATTCCAACTTGTTGCAAGGCACCGCGTTCGTTGAGAGTAATAAATGGATCATTCGCAATCTGTTCTGAAAAGCGAGTACAACGTGCGCAAAGTACGCAACGTTCGCGATCAAGAAGTACCTGTGAAGAGATTGCAGCTGGCTTCTCAAAGGTGCGCTTTACGCCTTCAAAACGAGTCTCGCCATTTCCGGTGCTCATCGCTTGGTTCTGCAATGGGCATTCGCCACCCTTGTCGCAAACTGGGCAATCAAGTGGGTGGTTAACGAGCAAAAGTTCCATAACACCGCGTTGTGCTTTTTCAGCAACGGCAGATGTTAATTGTGTTTTAACAATCATGTTTGGTTCAACTGGAATCGTGCAAGAAGCCTGTGGCTTTGGAAATGCACGTCCATTTATTTCGATATCAACTAAACATTGACGGCAAGCACCGACTGGATCAAGTAGTGGGTGATCGCAGAAACGTGGAATTTGAATTCCCAGTTTTTCAGCGGCGCGAATAACTAGAGTTCCCTTTGGAACGCTAACTTCAAAACCATCGATAACAACGGTAATGTGTTCTACCGCTTGTGCTGTTGGGTTCTCTTGAGTAGTCGTCATTATGCGCTCACTCCAGAAAACAGTGTTGATTTCACCGGATCGAATGGGCAGCCACCATTTGTTAGGTGCGCGATGTATTCGTCTCGGAAATATTTAACTGACGATGTGATCGGGCTAGTTGCGCCATCACCTAGTGCGCAGAAAGAACGTCCCATGATGTTGTCACAGAGATCAAGCAACTTAGCTAGATCATCTTCGGTGCCAACGCCATTTTCTAGATCGCGCAGAATTTGTACCAACCACCAAGTGCCCTCACGACAAGGTGTGCACTTACCGCAGGATTCGTGCTTATAAAATTCTGTCCAACGCAATACTGCGCGAACCACACAAGTTGTTTCATCAAAGATTTGTAGCGCCTTTGTACCAAGCATTGAACCCGCTGCAGAAACACCTTCGTAATCAAGTGGAGTATCTAAATGCGCATCAGTAAATAACGGTGTTGAAGAACCACCAGGAGTCCAGAACTTTAACTTGTGACCAGCGCGGACTCCGCCTGATAGTTCAAGAATTTCGCGCAGGGTAATTCCAAGAGGTGCTTCAAATTGACCAGGGTTTGTAACGTGGCCGGAGAGTGAATAAAGAGTGGTGCCCTTTGATTTTTCAGTGCCCATTGACTGGTACCACTCGGCGCCATTGGCAACAATTGCTGGAACCGATGCGATTGATTCAACGTTATTTACAACTGTTGGGCGCGCATAAAGTCCTGCGATCGCCGGAAATGGTGGACGAAGTCGTGGTTGACCGCGGAAACCTTCGAGTGAATCAAGGAGCGCAGTTTCTTCACCGCAGATATATGCACCAGCACCGACGTGCAGCACAACATCAATACCTTTACCAAGGTGTCCGGCTTTGTATGCATCTTCAATGGCTTGGTTTAAACGGCGAACAACGTGGGTTACTTCACCGCGAATATAAATGAATGCGTGCTTTGCGCGAATTGCGTGACAAGCAATGATGCAACCTTCAATAAGAACGTGTGGGTTAGCCATCAAGAGCGGAGTATCTTTACAGGTACCTGGCTCTGATTCGTCAGCGTTTACAACTAAGTAATGATCTTTCTCATCACCTTGTGG
>CAMBGS010000058.1 GCA_945866305.1 Bifidobacterium breve | reverse complement strand
CGATGATGAGCCTCGATTGTTAATTGCGCTGCCGCTAAGCCACAGTCATACATAAATGTTGGAATCGCAGTTCCATCTGCCTGTGCCGGCGTTCCAGCAATTGCGATATAGGCCGCAGCTCGCTTTGACCAACTTTGATTAAAGGGAACGAGACATTCAAGCAACGCTGTGAAATTTGAGTCATCTCTCTTGCCTGCTATCAATCGCCATGGCTGGAGATTGTTAGCTGATGGGGCCCAACGAGCAGCTTCGAGTAGCGCTAATAAATCTTGGTTTTCAATTGTTGCTGTTGCATCTAGTGAACGAGGACTACGACGCTCTGCAATGAGATCGTGAATTTCTACTGAAGTTTCGGCTCTAGTCATTCCGGAATCCTACCCGCTCTGGCTTATAGGGCGAATTTTCTTTAAATCAAGATTTAAGTAGTAACTCTTCCATCGCAGCAATTTCTAACTTCTGCGCTTTAATGATGGAGGCACTTAGATCTGCTACAACTTTGTTCTGAGAGGTAGCAACATCTTGGGCCATCCCAATAGCTCCCTCGTGATGCTTAATCATTCCTTGAAGAAAGAGCCGATCAATACTAGAAAGAGCCTTTTCATTTGCTCACCCCAACTAAAAATTAAGCAAGACTAGGAATTACCAATTATACATAATCTTTTGGGCGCACTATCGCGTAAAAGTTACCTTGCTTAACCCTTCAGGGCTATCAGGATTTAATCCGTTCTTACGCGCGAATTCGAGGGCAAAAGTTTGCATCAAAATTGCATCGCAAATGCTTGAAACGATTTCAGAGCCACAGTTTGCGCCCGAAATCACAATTTCACCTTCTAGCGCGAGTTCATCTGATCCAAGCCAGTAAATGTCAGGTGAAGCGGCTCTAATCTTGGCGACATCGCTAGCAAAGTGATCTAGTGAGATTCCATGTGGGGCTACGACTATTACTTGAGAATTGTGCGTTAACGCTGATATGGGACCGTGCATGTAATCGGCGATGGAAAATCCTTGTACAGAGACCTTGCTAGTCTCTTGTATCTTCAGCGCCATTTCACGCGCATTTGGATATGAGAATCCCCGGCCAACAACGACGATCTCTCGCGAAGGATCACATTTTTCTACTGCTTCTCGAACGCCTGCAGATTGAGAAAGTGTTCTCCTTGCATCTGCAACTATCGAATCGACACCCGAGAATTTAGCCCCCCAAGCGCGTACTAGTAATAGTGAAGCAAATAACTGCGCGGCGTATGACTTAGTTGCGGCAACTGCGTATTCGGGTCCGGCCAAGAGCGAAATATGAAAGTCCGAGAGCTTTGCCAAAGGGGAATCTGCGTCATTTGTCATTCCAACTAATTTTGCACCACCTAGTTTTGCCGACTTTGCGTATTCAACTAAATCAGTTGATTGACCACTTTGACTTATCGCAACGATTAATGTGCCTTCAAATTGTAATTTCACATTATAAATAGTTACAGATGATGGCGAAGTAAGTCCCACCGGTATTCCGAGCTGAGTTTCAATTAGATACTTTAAAAAGTGCGCCGCATTATCTGAAGTGCCACGGGCTAGAATTTGCACCGAATTAATTTTGGTTTCAGAAAGTAGCTTTGCAAGTTCATCAAATTGCCCAGTCGAATTCAAGAGATTTTCTAAGACTGTCGGAATCTCGGCTATCTCCGTTTCCATAATATGACCAAGCTCGTTGGGGGTATTAGAAGGTATTTTCAAGCGGAGTGCCTATTTAACTTTCGGCAGTACTTCATCGAGACACTCTTGAGGTAGCTCAAACCAGCGCATGGACTCAAATTGCTCACCGAGTAAGTCGGCGACATTGGTGGAAAGATTAGTTGCAGTGTTTTGCTCTTTATCGATTGAAAATTTCTGAGCTTGTTTGATGTAATCCTTAAGCGAACTCTCGGGAGTTCGATCATGCTTTATGGGATATTGCATCTCGCCTGCGCTGTTATAAGAAATTGCATTAAGACTCATAGGCGGTTCGACAGGGCCGTCCTTGTGCTTCCAAAGTCCAGTATCTGGGTTGAAGTTGTAATCGGAAAGAAAGAGAATTCCATGTTTGGCCACAAAGAGAACACTCTCAATGATGTGATCCACGACTGCATCTGAGACGAAATAATTGAAGTTAACCCGAACCCACCCCGGCTTAATACCTTCGCATCCACTGGTGATTTGAGCTTCAAATTCATGGCTTTTCTCAAGGTCAATTCCGAGCAAGCGGTGGCCATATGGGCCTGCGCAGGAACACCCTCCACGCGATTGAATTCCAAAAAGATCATTAAGCAAGGCAACTACAAAATTGTGGTGAAGATATTTTCCTGAAGGCGCTTTAATGACAAAGGAGAGAATAGAAAGACGATCTGCTTCTAGATTTCCGAGCAATTCGACTTTAGGTTCTGCGCTAAAAGCGGTTATCGCGCGCGCGAGGAATTCTTTTTCTAGAGAATGAATTGTTGGAATGCCAACTGCTTCTTTCAATTGAAATACAAGTCCAGCTCTAATGGACTCAATGATCGCGGGTGTTCCACCTTCTTCGCGATGTTCGATATCTGCCAGGTAACGATGCTCTTCGGTATTTACATAAGCAACTGTTCCGCCACCAGGAACCACTGGGACAGAATTCTTTATAACCGCTCGGTTCATAACGAGCACTCCTGGGGTCCCTGGACCACCAATGAATTTGTGAGGACTCAAAAAGATGGCATCTTTTCGCGCAAGAATGTCAGCTGGATGCATATTGATCTCGACATACGGGGCAGAAGCGGCGTAGTCCCAAAAAGCAAGCGCGCCATTCTCATGAAGCAATCGTGAAACTGCATCCGTATCTGTGACGATTCCAGTGACATTGCTTGCAGCAGAAAACGAACCTATCTTTAGCGGTCTTTCCCGATACTTATCGAGTTCTCGCTTGAGATGTGCAATATCAACATGACCATCAGAATCTTCAGAGATTGTGACAACATCGGCAATTGTTTCGCGCCAAGAGAGTTCATTACTGTGGTGCTCGAACGGTCCAATAAAAATAACGGGGCGTTGATTTTGTGGGATAGCACTGGATAAATTCCAATTTCTATCTAAATCTGCTGGAATTCGTATGTTAAGAATTCCAATTAACTTATCGATCGCCCCGGTACTTCCAGAGCCTGCAAAAATAACTGCGTCATCTAATGTGGC
This sequence comes from Bifidobacterium breve, assembly GCA_945866305.1. Taxonomy (GTDB): domain Bacteria; phylum Actinomycetota; class Actinomycetes; order Nanopelagicales; family Nanopelagicaceae; genus Planktophila. Next base: position 2,668 of record CAMBGS010000058.1, on the reverse strand, counting down.
TCCCACTGAAGTTCGAATAATATTTCTTGCCTCTTCACGGAATCTTGTGGTTTGCAGGCCAGTTCCACTGGACTCGGTATGAGTATTGGCATACCTAGGCATTACTTCATCGCGAATGAAATCTTCGATAAATGCGAGAGAGCGACCACTAGCGGTGTAATCGGCGTATGTAACTCTTCGGGGGCCGTATGGGCCATGCATCATTTGGTCATCGCCAATAACTCCTTGGCGAATCTTTTTTAGAAGTTCAGAGCCGTACATAGGTTTGATAGTAACCAAAAATAGTTTGATTTAAGTAGTCACGCGCTATTTAATTTTAAGAGACCACACACCAAGTGCCAAAATCAGAGAACCGACAAATACACAGAGCCAGCCGAATGAGAGGAGGCCAATAATCAAGCCACTAGCAGCGCCTCCAAGCGCGCCCATGAGGTTCATTACTAGATCACTTGCGCCCTGGGAGGCTGGTTTCATTTCAACGGATACGGATTCTGACAAGAAAGTAGAACCTGCAATGAGCGTGCATGACCACCCAAGACCAAGCAAGAAGAGGGCAAATCCAAGTGGAACGGTCTGCATATCAGGGGCCAGTCCAGCAAGAGTTGCTGCGGCGATCAGAATCAATATTCCAATTTGGATAACGCGAACGCGACCCAACTTATCGCTGAGCGCTCCAACAATAGGGGAGAAGGCGTACATCCCAAGAACGTGAACGCTAATAACTAAGCCAATAACAGATAGAGCAACATCCATGTGAGACATGTGAACTGGGGTCATAACCATTATTGAAACCATTGCCAAGTGACCTACACCGATTGCTGCAACTGCAAATAGTGCGTTTGGGATCGTGCGGATATGTTTTAGCGCAGCTCGAGTTGTTTCATGTTTTTTCTGTGTAACACCGTCAGAAGATAGGTTCGCCGTAAGATATGGATCAGGTTTTAGGAAAATGAAAATGACTATCGTAGCTAAAGTCAGGCTTACTCCTGCAATCATGTAAGGTCCAACTAGTCGTGGAAGATTCAGAAAGTGCGAAAAATTTCCAGCAGGTTGCATCAAGTTTGGTCCAGCAACTGCGCCAACCGTTGAACCCCACACAACAATAGATAGATTCTTTGATCGATTCTCACTGCTTGCTAGATCAATCGCCGCAAATCTTGCTTGGTATCCGGACGCAGAAGCTGCTCCAACTAAGAAAGTCCCAGTTAACATTAAAAATAAAATTTTATGGGTACCACCAAGAATGGCGAGAATAGAACCGACTATTCCTACCGAATAACCAATCATTAACGAGAGTCGGCGACCGCCTTTTTGCGTAAGTTTTGCCAGAGGAAGCGCCATCATCGCAGCACCTAATACCGTTGTTGTTTGGGCAAGACCAGCCAGAGATTCAGATTCAGAAATTGAAGTAACAAGTAGGGAGCCCGCAGCAACGGTTCCCGCTATGCCAACGCCGTTAAATACTTGCGCAGCGCTGAGAGTTCGAATCGTTCTCTTCTGTTGTTCCGAAAAATCTATGTTTTTCGTGTCATCCGGCATCTGTGAAGGCTACACCTGCTTAGAAATGTTCCACCTTCGGTCTAAATGCGCTTTTTCGTGGGCTTGGAGGGGGATCGGCGGGGGGTGAGGAGGTGACGCGGCAGACCACGATAAATAACGGGTTTGTAACGTTATCTGTAAACCTTATGTTAAACCAAGTTTTGGGCGTATGGTCTCCCCAAGCCCTGGAATTTCCGTTGGCTTTTATGCAGAAAAAAGAGGAAAAATTAATGAAGTCAAGAATATTAACTCTTGTACTAAGCCTTTCGATAATTGGTGGTTCTGCTGTCCTCTCACCGATTACTGCGGCTGGTGCACCTAAAGTTACTGAAATTAAATTGGCGCTTTGGGATGAAGTCCAAAAGCCAATTATTCAACAGTCAGTTGATAAATTTAATCAACTTAATAGAACCAAAATCAAGGTAACTATTAATTCAACACCTTGGTCTGAGTTCTGGACCAAATTGGATGCAACTCTTCCAACAAATCAAGCTACAGATGTTACTTGGATGAACGTTAACGTTAGAAAATATGCTGAAGGTGGAGTTCTAGAACCTTTGGACAAGTACATTGCTGCGGATGCATTGAAAATGACGCAGTATGTTCCTGGTCGCGTTGCTGCTTTCAAGGTCGCTGATAAGCAATACGCACTTCCAAAGGGTATGGATGCAGTATTCGTTGCTTACAACAAAGCAATCTTCGCAAAATATGGAGTTCCAGTTCCTCAGAAAAATTGGACATGGAACGACATGAGAAAAACAGCAGCTGCTCTAGCGGCTGCGCAAACTGCTGCAAAGAAGACCAACGAATATCCACTCGTGATGGAACTCGATGCGCAACCTTCTTGGATTAACTTCCTAAATCAAGATGGTGCTGGCTTCCTATCAGCTGATAAGAAGACTACAAACCTAGGTACGCCTGCAGGAATTGCAACCATTCAATCGATCAGAGATTTAATGGAAGACAAACTCATGGCTCCTTACAACGTTCTCTCTGAAACTAAGGGAACTGACATCTTCTTGGCTGGTAACGCTGGAATGGTGTTTATCGGATCATGGAAGGCAGCTGTCCTTGAAAAATCAACACTTGGCGTAGCCAAGAATATTGGTTTGATTCAGATGCCAAAACG
>CAMBGS010000057.1 GCA_945866305.1 Bifidobacterium breve | reverse complement strand
TTGCCTTTCAGGGGAAGTCGGTGAAAATCCGACGCTGACCCGCAACCGTAAGAGCGCTATGGCGCTTAAGTCGGATTACCTGAAGCGCTAAGTGAGTAAAGACAGACACCCGCCGAGGTTTGCGGGGCGTAGTCACAAGGAAAGTATCTTTCTTACTTTTATTGCAACTACCCCTGTGAGGCTCTTTCATAATGAGAGGCTCTACAGAATTAAATGAACACAAATAAAAAATTATCGGGCGTTATTTCACTCGCCCTTTTGCTTACAACTAGTTTCGCTTTCGCTTCGCCTGCAGACGCTGCCGGAAAAGGTTGGCGATATTGGGGCTATTACCAGGCCGCCCCTGGTGCAAAGAGTTGGACTTCTGCAATGACTGGACCTTTTGTCGATGTGAAAGACGGTTCAGTTGAAGGTTGGTCATTTGTTTTTAGTGCAGATGATGTGCCAACGATCGCTCCATCGATCAAGCCTGACTTCACCGCCATCTGCGGAAAAGTTAAAGCGGATAAAGAAACCAAGCGAATCGCACTTGTAATCGACTTTGGATCAGCAGCGTATGCACCAAAGGGTGAAAAGGTGCAGAAAAGCTTCACTACCTGCGTTCGAACTGCCCAAACTTCACAAGGTATTGACGTACTTGATATGGCTGTGAAAATTCGCGCCGCAAAGAGTGGGCTGATCTGTGGAATCAATGGTTACCCCAAGAAAGAGTGCGGCGTTGAAATCTCAACACCTAAAGCGCTAAAGAAGTAAAAGACCCTAAATGAAATCGTTGCATCCGCTTACTTGGTGGATCTGGTCGCTCTTAATTGTTGGAGCTGTGGTTAGCGCCAACAGTTCGTGGCTGGCTGGAATTTCTATTGCGGGTGCAACGATTTTAGTGTGGCGCTTTGCTCCAGACGCTCCGTGGGCTCGTAGCTTCTGGTTTTCATTAAAGATCGGCGCTTTTATTCTGGTGATTCGCACCATAGTTGGCGTCTTAATCGGCGTCCCAATACCGGGGACCAAACTCTTTGCGCTACCAATTCTTCCGTTACCAAGTTGGCTGGCAGGAATACGCGTCGGTGGCGTAATCACCCAAGAACGATTACTTTCTTCGATTCACGAAGGATTGATTATTGTTGCTGTGATCTCACTATTTGGTGCAGCTGTTTCTTTAACGAGTCCACATAAGTTACTTCGTGTAACTCCAATAATGATTTATGAATTCGGCGTAGCAACAGTTATTGCTACATCAGCACTTCCCAACATAGTGCAGAGCATTACGCGCATACGTCGTGCCCGATTACTTCGTGGTGATGAGAAACCAACATGGCGCTCTATTGCACTTCCGCTGCTTGAAGATTCGCTGTCAAGATCACTGGAATTGGCAGCTGCAATGGATACGCGGGGCTATGGCGTAAGTCGGAAGAGATCTAGATATCGCCCCATAAGTTGGCGAGGAATTGATTCAGTTGTCGTTTCTGCAGCTGCGCTAATACTTTCATTTACATTGGTGGCGATGAGATGATTAATTTCTCTAGAGTTTCGTTGGTATACCCAACTTCAACCAAGACAATTTTGGAAGATCTCTCATTTGAAATCGCCGAAGGCGAAATGGTCTTAGTTATTGGATCTACAGGCACCGGCAAGTCTTCGCTTTTGCGTCTAATAAATGGCCTGGTCCCCCATCACACTGGAGGAATTCTCGCGGGAGATATATCGGTTGATGGAATTTCCACGCAATTGGTGAGACCAGGTGAACTGGCGCACTTGGTTGGCATTGTGGGTCAAAACCCTGCACAAGGTTTTGTAACGGATATCGTTGAAGAAGAATTGGCGTTCGGAATGGAAGCGCTAAATATCGCCCCAGATGTAATGCGTAAACGCGTTGAAGAGATTCTAGATTTGTTGGCGCTCGCCCATCTTCGCAATCGCGCCATCTCAACTTTAAGCGGAGGAGAGCAACAGCGCGTTGCAATCGGAAGCGCGTTGGTGATGAATCCGAAGGTACTAGTCCTTGACGAACCGACCAGCGCACTTGATCCAATCGCTGCCGAAGAGGTGCTCTCAATTCTCCATCGTTTGGTCCACGATTTAAGTCTTACTGTAGTAATCGCTGAACATCGACTTGAGCGGGTGATCGGTTTTGCGGATCGAATAATTCATATCGCTGGCGATGGCAGCGCTGAAATTAATCTGCCCGAAGCGATCTTAAAACGATCCGACATTGCGCCCCCTATTGTGCATCTCGCTCGCGCTCTGGGGCTTTCCGATGTTGGGCTAAGTGTGCGTGATGTGCGAAGAATGACCGAAAAGATACGTGTCTCCGGAAAAGATATTCAGAGAGAAGCCCAACAACTCGGAGAGATGACGATAAGTACCAAGAACTTATCGCTGACTTATGGCGAGAAGAAGGCTTTGAGCGATGTTACGACGCAGATTTATAGCGGAGAAATTGTCGCCTTGATGGGCAGAAATGGTGCAGGTAAGAGTTCGTTACTAACAACGCTAGTTGGGATCAATAAACTTTCCAGTGGAAGTTCCGAAATTTGTGGCATTAAATCTCTCGATTTGAAGGGTCAGATTAGGCGAGAAACTGTCGGCTTCATTCCGCAAGAACCAAGTGATTTGTTGTACGGCCAGAGCGTTTTCAGCGAATGCCAACAGGCAGATAAAGATAATCAAAGTATCGCCGGCTCAACCTTCGCGCTTTTAAAACGGATAGTCCCCTCAATAAATCCAGAGACCCATCCGCGCGATTTATCGGAGGGTCAACGTCTAGCGTTAGCACTTGCCATCGTTATATCTGCACAACCAAAAGTATTGATTTTAGATGAACCAACTCGTGGACTGGATTATCAATCAAAAGCGCTTCTGATTTCCTTGCTTAAGAACTTTGCTAAAGAATTGAATTGCTCGGTTTTGATTGCGACACACGATGTGGAGTTGGTCGCAGAATTGTGTGATCGCGTAATTTTCCTCGCAGAAGGCGAAGTTGTTGCAGACGGTCCAACTCTTGACATACTCCTATCTTCGCCCGCCTTTGCGCCGCAAGTCGCTAAAGTGATGTCACCTCGACCGTGGCTTACAGTCTCTGATGTTTTGCGGGCCGTTGCAGAATGAAAACATTTACAGCTGATATCTACAAATTTTCGCTAGCATCAAAGATAGCTCTCGCTCTGGCTTCGATCTTTGCCGCCGTCGGCTTCACTTGGCCATTCTTCGCGCCTGATATACAGAGCGCTCGTTTCGCTCAATACTTTTTTTGGGTCGCTATGCCGCTTGCCTTTATTCTGCTGCTAACTCAATTAAGTGATCGCAGTCTCGATGCAAAATCAGTCGCTCTCCTCGGAATGATCGCTGCGCTGTTAGCTGCTCTTCGACCGCTTGGCGCTGGTGCTATTGGAATCGAACCAATGTGGTTCTTGCTGATCTTGGCCGCGCGAGTTTTCGGAAGTGCATTTGGTTTTCTTCTGGGCGCTTTGGGAATGTTGGCGTCAGCGCTCTTTACCGGAGGCGTTGGCCCATGGCTTACTTATCAAATATTTGCTGCGGGGATCATTGGACTATTTGCGGGCGCCTTCGCCAAAGAGTTGCGAGGCTGGCGTGAGCAGATTTACTTACTTCTTATCGCAATAGTTGCCGCCTTTAGTTACGGACTTCTGATGGATTTGCAGTTCTGGCCCTGGGCACTTGGTGGCAATACCCAACTATCTTTTATTCCAGGCGGAGATTTACAAATAAATTTGCAGCGATTTATAACATTTCATTTTCTCTCATCTATGGCATGGGATATACCAAGAGCCATTTTGACCAGCGTTCTAATTATCTCCACTGGTCCTGCAGTTTTGTCAGCGCTACGGCGAAGTAAAAAGCGTGCAGCTTTCTTAACGCCAATTGAATTTAGCGAACGTTTGAGTTAACCAAAGGCAATTTAGCCACTTCAGCTACGCAGTCACGGCCTCGCACATCAACTACAACCTGATCGCCTAACTTAATGGAATTGCTGATTAGCGCTAGCGCGATGCCTTTCTTTAAGGTTGGCGAGAAGGTTCCGCTCGTAACTACGCCAATTGATTCGCCAGAAGAATTTTTAACCTGCATACCTGCGCGTGGAATTCCGCGGTCTTGACTAACTAGCGCGCGAATTCGCAGGTGAGCTCCTGCTCTCTTTTCTTCACGCAGCGCATCACTTCCGCTGAATCCCTCTTTCTCCCAACCTATCGCCCAAGTTGCCGCAGCTTGAACTGGCGTAATTTCCAAAGATAATTCGTGTCCGTGTAGCGGATATCCCATTTCGGTACGCAGGGTATCGCGGGCACCAAGTCCACATACCAAACCTCCCAGTGGAGTGATTGCAGAGGCAAGCGCATCCCAAACTTTGGGAGCATCACTCCAAGTTGGAACAATTTCATAACCATGTTCGCCCGTGTATCCAGTTCGACAAAGAATTACATCGCAGCCAGCGATCGTGACATGTTCAAAGGCCATATAATCCATAGCGGGATTGATTCCAAAACTCTTTATTACATCTTTAGAGAGTGGACCTTGCACTGCAATTACACCGAAGGATTGGTGCAAGTTTTTGATTTCAATTCCTGCTGGCGCTTTGGCCAATAAATCAGCTTCAACATTGCTGGTATTTGAGGCGTTGGGAATCAAAAAAAGATCGCTTTGGGAATTGCGATAGACAATCAAATCATCGATTACCCCTCCACTTAAATTGCAGTGCAAGGTGTATTGGGCTTGCCCATCTGAAATTCGATTCAAATCATTGGTGAAGATTGAATTAAGAAACTCCAGCGCTCCTGCTCCCTTTACACTGACTTTACCTAGGTGGGAGACATCAAATATTCCTACTTTTTCACGAACTGCTGAATGTTCGGCTAAAACACCAGCGCCAGGATATTCAATCGGCATCAGCCAGCCACCAAAATCAGCCATCTTTGCCGAAAGTTGGATATGTTTATCGGCAAGTGGTGAATTTTTCATAGCGACAACTTACACTTACCCAAAGCTTAAAGCAGGTAGATTGCCGCCCAATCGTCTTAAAGGAGTTTTAATGACCACGCTTCATCTGTCCGATGGAATCATCAAAGACGAGATTCTTGTCGTCGGTCTTTCTCATAAAAAATCTATGCGAGATGGCAAAGTCAATTTAGTTATTGAAAGCGGTGATATCGCACTGGATGCCAAGAAGCTACTTCCTATCTTGGTTGATATGGGAGCGACCGGAAAGCCAGATGAGGTTATAAAGGTTCCTGGAATGACAACTCGCCTTCTCGTCTTTACTGGGCTAGGAGAGCAAAAAACTGTATTGGATGACGAAGTTCTACGACGTGCAGCAGGCGCAGCAGCGCGTGCGCTCTCCGGAAGTTCGAGTGCAACTTTCTCGCTTCCTGCAAAAAAGATATCTACCCTGGAAGCGATCGCTGAGGGAGTCCTACTTGGTTCTTATGTGTTTAATAAGTTTCGCGTTGACTCTATTTCGGAACGCCACCCCAGCTTAAAATCAGTAACAGTTCATTCAAAGCAAGCAAGTAGCAGCGTGGCCAAAGATGCAATCAAGCGTGCCAGCATTATTGGGCTTTACTCAGCGCTAACTCGTGACTTGATTAATACTCCCCCAAGCCATTTAAATCCAGATTCATTCTGTAAAGAATTTACAAATCTTGTTAAAAAGGTGGGCGGTAGTGCAGCAGGGTTAAAAGTTTCGGTGATGAACGAGGCGCAACTTAAATCTAAAGGGTATGGCGGGATCACGGCCGTCGGACAAGGCTCTGCAAATCCACCAAGGTTGTTACATATTTCTTATCGCCCTGTAAAAGTGAAGGCAAAGAAAACCTACGCCTATGTAGGAAAGGGAATCACTTTCGATTCTGGAGGATTGGCGTTAAAGCCTGCCGCCGGGATGGAAGCGATGAAATCTGATATGTCAGGTGCTGCCGCAGTTTGTGCAGCAACGATCGCAATTGCGATGATGAAGCTTCCTGTAGCAATTGA
>CAMBGS010000056.1 GCA_945866305.1 Bifidobacterium breve | reverse complement strand
GTAGTGTAAATCATGCAATTTGCAGAGGTCAATGGCTGGAGAGAAGGTTGTCGCATGAATGGAAATCTTCGTCGATCACTGCTCGCTGTTCCAGCAAGTTCTGCAAAAATGGTTGAAAAATCTAAGGGGCTTGCTTGTGATCAAATCCTATTTGATCTTGAAGATTCAGTTGCTCCTAATGAGAAAGCAAGTGCGAGAGCAAATCTCATCAAACTCTTTTCCAGTAAGCCAGTTTTTCGCGCCCGCTATATCTCAATAAGAATTAATGCAACAGGTACTCCTTACTTTAAAGATGATCTAGCCGCGTTAGCCCAGATTCCATCAGATGCGCTCTTCTCCATTGTTCTTCCCAAGGTCGAGAAGGCAAATGAAATTGATCTGCTGGGGGGCGCGCTTTTAATTGATGCTCAGATTGAGAGCGCAGCCGGCCTTGCCAACGTAGAGAGCATCGCTGCACATCCGCATTGCCTTTCACTATCTTATGGTCCACTCGATTTTGCGGCAGATCTAGGCGCAGCACTTGATGATCTAAGTGAGGGCGAGCTAAAGGAATTTACTCTTTACCCTCTTATGAAAATCTTGGTTGCCGCTCGCGCAAGTGGAAAACTAGCCTTTGATGGCCCAGAAGTTGATATCCGAAATTCAGATAAATTCGCCCAGGGTGCTACGCGAGTACGTGCCCTTGGTTTCGACGGCAAGTGGGTTATTCATCCAGATCAGATCGAACTCTGTAATGAGATATTTACACCAAGTGATAGCGAATACCAAAGCGCCAGCGAGCTAATTGCCAAGTATGAGAGTGCAAAAAGCCAGGGGCTTGGGGCTATCACCGATGGCGATCTAATGATCGATGAAGCATCGCTACGAAGCGCGGCAAAGATTGTTGCTCGTCACCAAGCATTTAACTCAAACTAGCTTCGCTTACTTCTCTGTGCGCCGTGAGTTAATTCGATACTTATCTGCGTAATCACGATCTAACTCCCAGCCAAGACCAGGCGCATCTGTGAGCGTAATATTGCCATTTTTTAGCGGTGGACGATTGGCGATCAAGTTGTGCCAGATCGGATCGCGATCCTTATGGAAGAACTCTAAATATGTTCCGTGTGGAATCGATGCAAGTAGGTGTGAGGCTGCTTGTGGTTCTTCATGGTGTGCCATCTTGATGTCATATAGATGGGCGGTAGATGCAGCACGGCGCCATTCAGTTGGGCCACCTGACCAAGATGAATCAAAGTTACAGAAATCTATTGCGCCAACTTCCATTAAATCTCGGCAACCTGCAGCCGAAAATTCGGTCTGACCTGCGCAGACAGATACTCCTCCGGCATATCTGACATCGCGCATAGCGCGCTTGTCGTTCTGCCATATGCATGGTTCTTCAAACCAGAGGAGGTTATCTCCCTGTACTAAATGTGAAAATTCAATTGCTTGAGGAACTGTGTAACCCTGATTGGCATCTACAGCGATTCGGAAATTGTCTCCACCGTATTTGCGAGCTTCTTTAAATCGCTTGGCATCTTCCTTCGGAGTTAAGCCACCAATCTTGAATTTCATTCCGGCAAAACCTTGTTCAACAAGTGATTCAACTTCTTCTTGGATTGTCATCTCACTGTTGTAGTAACCACCGATGGTGATCACGGGAATCCAATTTCTGTACCCACCCCAGAGTTTGTGCAGCGGAGTGGAAAGCGAACGCGCATAAAGATCCCAGAGAGTTAGATCAATTGATGCAGTTGCAACCAGCCCTAGACGGCGATCGCGCAAAATATCCCAAGTGGCAGGGCGGGCAATCTCCCAAAGTCGTTCAATCGCAGATCCATCTTCTCCCAGGATCTTTGGTGCAATCTCGTCATGAATTATTGAATCAATTTCGGCAAGGCCCGCGTCTTCATCGCCTGCGTAAGCTTCACCAACTAAGCCACCGGCGGTATAAATCCTGGTGATGATCGTTGATCTATGGGTCATCTTGTAGTGGCTGCCCCTGTAGGTGCGAACCAACGGGACTCTGATCTGTTCAGTCTCAATTGCCGTGATGGTTAAGTCCATTGGGGCGCCTCCCTATAATTTGCCTATAGCAAACGTTTCCAGTTAAGAGTACCTTGGGCCCAGGGCGCTGACAAGAGTTGGTTCCAAATGAAATAGCTGCAAAGTGAGAAGTTCTTTGATATCCAGGATCTTTTCCAGGAAATCGAAGATAGAAATTCACTTTACCCGCGGTTGTATCAACCTTAAAGAGGAGTTTAGAAGTGCCAAGTGAGAAATCAGAAAACGGACGTTCGGTAAATCAGCGGGTAACAATCCGCGAGGTCGCCGCCAAAGCAGAGGTTGCACTCTCAAGTGTTTCGCGTGCGCTCTCTGGGCATCCCGATGTCTCCGATGAAATGCGAAAGCGCGTAAAGGATGTAGCCGATGAGTTAGGTTACGAACCAAATCTTGTCGCGCAGTCATTGCGCAGCGGTGTTACCAGAACTATCGGATTTGTTGTCCGAGATATTAACAACCCGATGTTCGCACTCCTCGCACGTTCTTGCGAGCAAGAATTGCGCCGTAATGGCTACTCAATGATCTTGGTAAATTCGGATAGAAATATTGAGAATGAGAATCGGAACTTTTCTCTGCTTCGTCGCCGCCGAGTAGATGGAATCATCGCTTCTCTTGTCTCTGAAGATTCTCCATATATCAAAAAGAATTTAGCTGGTCCGCGTTGTCCGATTGTCTTACTTGATCGTGAAGTCAAAGGTATAAATGCAAGTGCAGTTTTGGCTGATCATGCCGCGGGCGTCCATCAGGCGGTTACTCAGTTAATCAAGGCAGGCCACCGAGAAATTGCATTTGTTACTGGTTCAAATAACGTTTACCCAACTCGAAATAGATTGCAAGGTTTTACCAAAGCATTTGAAGATGCAAACCTAAAGGTCCAACCAGATCTAATGGCCATTGGTGGTTTTGACGCCGATTATGCGCTCTCGCATGCTCGAATCTTGCTGCATAGAAACCCTGCCCCTACTGCGATTCTCGCCGGTGGTCACGGCGCCTTAATGGGAATTAGTCGGGCCTTGAAAGAGAAGAATCTGACAATGGGTAAGGAGATCGCATTTATCGCACTCGATCAATTGCCTTATCTAGAAGTCTTTTCTGACAATATTTCAACGGTATATCGCGATACTGAAGCAATTGGACGAGAAGCCGCGATATTAATTCTGGAAGGAATCGAGGGAGAAAAACCTCGAGTAAGTGTAATCGAGACCGAATTTATTGAGCGAGCGAGCTCGCAGGGCAGCATCTAGCCACATAAATGATGGATAACACTTCTAGAAGTTGGTCAGATAAAGAGTTAATTGGCGCTGCTTTACACAACTTTGAGATAACTAGCGCAGACCGCGAACGCGCTTGCTTGCTTTTCTCTGATTATCTCCACTTAGTGCTTTCTGGCAAAAAAGAAGTTGCTTCTAAATTTGGAGATGACCCTCTTTCCAATATCGGATACTTTGCAAAGGCTTCCAGTGTTTCAGATTTGGATGATGTCAATTGGAAGCAGCTCACGCATCCCGGATCGATTATTTTCTCTTCTTTGCTGCCTTTTCTCTTTAGCAAAGAAGTTAATTCGAAGAACTTTCTCCGTGCGCTAATTGCGGGTTATCACGGATCCAATCTCTTGGCCCAAACTCTGCAGCCAACTCACTCTCGTAACTGGCACGCAAGTGCAACTTCCGGAATTTTTGGAGCCGCACTGGCAACTGCAAATTTGCTTGAGTTAAGTGATGAAAAGAAAGCACAAGCTCTCCACTTCGCATCAGCATCGGTCGGAGGTGGTGCAAATGCGCCGCGCTCACAGAACGGTGCAACCCGCTTCACGCGAATCCACGCAGCGCTAATGGGTTCGATTTCAACTTTAGAAGCGGCAGAATCCTCACCGGCTCCGCTATATATAGTTGACGGACCAGGTGGTTTGAGTGAGCGTTTCGGCGTCGTTGAACACCTTCCAGCAACAAAACCAAACGATGCGCTCCATCAGATTTCAATTCGCTACTTTCCCTATAGCGGGTTCTCGCATAACGCACTTGAAAAACTCGAGAAGTACTTGCCGCTTGATCCAAGTTCAGTGAAATCCATTGAATTAAAGCTTAATGAACCGCTTTTTACGCTTATTGGATCTAGCAAAAAAGGTCCCTGGTGGGATCTTGGTTTAGCAATTTCAAACACGATTGTAAATGGTGATCCATTTGATTCTAAAACTGCCTCTCTTAACGTTGATATAAAAATTGAGAAGAGTGAAGAAGCAACTTCATCGGCCAGAATCAAATTAGCAAGCAGTGAGATTGCCTTCGACTTTGGAATTCAAGATCGAATTGGGATAGATCCGATCGATATCCCCCGCATCCACCGCAAATGGTTCACTCTTTACCGCGATAGTGCAGAATTAACTGAAATTGCCAGCCAGATTGTTGACGGCTCAGGAAGTGCGATTGCTCAGCTAAAGAAACTTATTCTGGTATCTGGCTGAGATCGCTGTAACTATCGCCAATTAAGGTTAGACAATCCCCGCGTTTAACGCGTGGGTATCCGCGAATCACTCCAACTGTTCCCGAACGCGAAGCCAGAACAAGGTGAGGTTTACGGTCTGCCGAATCTGGGAAGTGAATCGCTCCGATTACTTCGCCTTTTGCAACTTTCTCCCCAAGTCTCTTCTTATTTTGATATAAACCTTCTTCTTCAGCCCAGTGATACGTGGCGCTGCCTCGCATATCTATAAATTCACGATTTTCGATCTTTACTTGGTGATCATAACTTTCGCTTTGAAAGTCTGGTTTCAGCAAGGCGATACTCTTCAGCGCTGATATCAGTGCAGCTCTGGTAATCCGATTACTGGTGGCACTCGTAACACCAGATCCGCCAAATTCTCCCGTAAATAGTGATTTACCAAGGCTTGCTACATAACCAGGCAGCAGAGATTGTTCATTTGTTCCTGGGTGCGATGGAAAGATTAGTGAATATCGGGTATTCCAGCCGTTTAAGTTCTTTATCAAATCGCTCCGATATTTTTTATCATCACTCCACGTAGCGGTTGCGCTCTCGAGGAAGTGGTGCCCTCTTCCTCCGCTATGGATATCGATTACAACATCGACTCGAGGAATCAATTCAGTTGCTAAATAATGGGCGATTTTCTCGGGAATTCTGCCGTTTTCATCACCCGGGAAGATGCGATTGAAATTAGTGCCATCGGCCCAAAGGCGAGTACTAGCAAAACTAGCCGGATATGAAACAGATGGAATTGCAATCAATTCTCCTGCAATGTCACCGGCGTTGAGTTCGCGGATTAAATTTGCGATCGCAAATTGACCTTCATACTCATCGCCGTGATTTCCACCGATGATTAATACTTTTGGTCCAGGTCCAGAATTGATGGAATGAATTGGCAAGTTAAAGATCGCCCAACCGCTGTTATTGGTTGAATCTCCGGCCTGTAAGTACCCAGATTGCTTGCCGCGCTTATCAAAATCGATTGAGGATGAAACTGTTCCGCTCATCGCGCGCTCTTTTCTTTTAAGGACTTTTCAAAACTCTCTAAATCAACGAAGAGTTCGCCGATTTGGCAAACCACATCTCCAGTAGTGACAGGTGAATATCCTCTAACCAACGCGACAGTTCCACTGCGGCTTGCTCGCACCTCTACTACTTGATTCTCAGCGCTCTTAAAGTTATGAATCAAGCCGACTAGATCTCCAGCTTTGACTTTCTGATGTAGATCGACTCGATTCTCATAAATCCCATCCACCGAAGCGCTTGCAAATGAAACGGAATAATCTCGGGAATCGATGATTTTTCCATGATGATCTATGGAGTCTGCGTAAACGCTGGCAGCGACATCTGCTCCTACATAAACGCCCATACCGCGGAGGTAATTCTCAAGCCCACTACTAATCACCGCCATAGATTGCGCTGTAGTGACTCCAGATCCGCCAAATTCGCCGGTTGCAACTGCTTTCCCCTGTCTGACCACATCACCTGGCAGAAGCGAGTCTGGGTTGGTAGATGGCTGCTCTCCACCGAGGAGAGTGAATTCGCTCTTACACATGAGTGATTGTCGGAGCATTTCTTTTCGCAATTCGAGATTTGAAGCCCAGACCATAGTGATACTTGGAATGAAGTGCATACTGCGTCCACCGCTGTGCATGTCGATTACCGAATCACAGGT
>CAMBGS010000055.1 GCA_945866305.1 Bifidobacterium breve | reverse complement strand
ATATCAATTCCGTGAATACTTTCACCACCAGTAATTGTTAAGCCTTCTGCAGAGAGTGAAACTTTTGCACCCATTTGCGCAAGTATCTCGCGGAGTTGATCTCCAGGCTGAGTTGTTTCCTTTGGCCAATCGGCGATAGTTACAGATCCACCGCAGACCATTGCAATTGATAAGAATGGTGCGGCATTTGAAAGATCTGGCTCAATTACTAAATCAACTCCATTTAATTTTCCTGCTGCAACGCTCCAACTTTGCGCATCCTTATCGACAGTTACTTCTGCGCCAAAGTCGCGCAACATCTGAACGGTCATATCTATATGTGGCATAGATGGAAGCGGACCACCTTTATGCGTTGCCGCAATTCCTTTTGTAGTGCTTGGCCCAATTAAAAGTAACGCTGATAAGAATTGCGAAGAGGCACTGGCATCAATAGTTAGCGGTCCACCCGGAATTACACCTTTGCTCTTAACCACCATTGGCAACGAGTAACGACCGCCGTGTTCAATTTCAACCCCGAGTTCTTCCAACGCGGCAATCACTGGCGCAAGTGGGCGCTCGTAAGAACGCGGATCACCATCGAATGAAATATCGCCAACTGCCAGCGCAGAAAGTGGCGGAAGAAAGCGCATTACTGTTCCGGCATTTCCAACATCGACCTTCGCTGGCCCCTTTAGCTTTGCAGGAGTTACTTTCCAGGCTGAATCTCCACCAACTTGAATTTCGGAAATCCCAATTCCCATCGCTTTAAGTCCGGCGACCATTAACTCACTATCGCGCGAAACAAGGGGACGCTTTAAGATCGAGGGCGCTTGTGCTTGGGCAGCGAGAATTAGCGCGCGGTTGGTTACCGATTTTGATCCCGGAATAACTATTCGCGCGCTGACTGAGTTGCGTCCACGAAATGGAGCGGGCCAGAGCATAAGCGGCAGTCTACTCTCTACCTATGTGCGGACGTTATGCCCAAGCGCAGGGGATGGACGAGATCATCGAAAGATTTGATCTCGATGGATCACTCGTTTATAAATCGCTGCCGCTTAATTGGAATATCGCGCCCACAAATGAGATCTACATTATTCGTGAAAACCAAAGTGGCCGAATTTTAGATTCGGCATCGTGGGGGTTAATTGCACCTTGGCATAAGAATCTTACCGAGGCACGTAATTCACAATCTCATGCGATAAATGCACGCAGTGAATCAATCCATGAAAAGCCAACATTTCGCCAAGCTTTTCGAACAACTCGGTGTTTGATACCCGCAACTGGATATTACGAGTGGGCGACTTCGTTAGGAAAATATCCACCGAAACAACCTTTCTACATCAGTCCGCAAGATGAGAGTAAATCTCTATCAATTGCTGGAATTTGGAGTACCTGGAAGAGCGAAAGCGGCGCAGAAATTCAGAGCGCGGCAATCATTACCCGTGAAGCGGTCGGAGAGTTGGCAACGATCCATAGCCGGATGCCAGTTTTTATGCCGAAGGATCGTTGGGATATTTGGCTTGATCCGAAAAATCGCGAAATAGATACTTTGATTTCGCTTATGGATATTTCAGATCCTGCGAAAGGGTTAGCTACCAGACCGGTAGCACCGCGGGTAAACCTGGTTGCTAACAATGGCCCTGAATTGATCGCGCCTTTCGAACTCGGCGAAGCGCAGACGCTCTTTTGACTTGCCTTAAGTGGGCGTTTCCAACCTCTTTGGGATAGTGTTTAAGAGATGGCATCGAAAGATTTAGTTCTAGAAAGCGCTACTGATCGCAACGATCGGTTCGAGCGCGATGCTCTTGTGTTTATGGACCAGTTGTATGCAGCGGCGTTGCGATACACCAAGAATCCTGAAGACGCCCGCGACTTGGTGCAGGACACATACTTAAAAGCTTTTAACTCTTTTCACCAATTCGAAGAGGGAACGAATCTGCGCGCGTGGTTATATCGCGTTCTCACAACTACCTTTATAAATACTTATCGTAAAGATCAACGCCGCCCACAGTTGGCATCAGGTGAGCTTGAGGATTGGCAGTTAGCCGAAGCGCAGTCACACACCAGTGATTTAGGTAAATCTGCTGAAGTCGAAGCACTTGAGAACTTGCCAGATAGCGATATCAAACGCGCCCTGCAAGAGATACCCGAAGAATTTCGTATCGCTGTTTATTTAGCGGATGTAGAAGGATTTTCATATAAAGAGATCGCAGACATCGTAGAAGTTCCTGCTGGAACAGTTATGTCGCGCCTGCACCGGGGACGCAAACTCTTGCGCGAAAAATTAGCTGATTACGCCAAGGAACTTGGCTACTCCACTGAACCGAAAAAGGCGAAGGGAGAGAAGCCATGAGCTATATCGAAGAGATTCCTTGTTTTGAAGTTCTCTCCTCCGTTGTCTTTATTATTGAAGGCGCAGTTGAAGAAGCGCGCAACCCGCAAGCGATTGCATCTCACCTGGATTCTTGCCTTGCCTGCCGATCTGAAGTAGCGCACGAGCAAGAGATGCATTCTTTGTTGCAAGAAGTTCTGCGCCGTACTTGTGATGAGAAAGCACCGGCGGATCTCCAACAGAGCATCCACGAGGCGTTGTTACGTCAGGTTAGTGGAGTTGGAGTTACAGAAGTTGTCACCCAGTTCAGCATGACGGAAATCTCAATTGAAATTGATGAGTTTGGAAATGTCGAGCACCGTGAAGTGCAGATTGAACAGACGCATGTTCAACACTTTCTCGATGAAGAAAAATAAACGTTAATTTATGAAGCCTGCTGAAGAGATTATTGGCGTCGTAGGATTTTCGGTGATGACTGTGCGCCCAGGAGATACCTGCTTGGCAATGGGAATTTCTGATCTACCGATATTGGCGCCGGGTCACTTTATGAGCGTGATGGAGAGTGCGTGTGTGGCAGCGCTAGTTGAATTATTAGAAAATGGCGAAACAACTATTGTTGATAAATTCGATATTTCACTTATTGATTCAGTCGGAATCGGAACTGAAGTGCGTGCTACCGCTCGATGCATCGAAGTCGTGGATCGCACGATGATCTTTGAATGCGATGTTTATGACGGCGAACGTCATATCGCTTACTCCAGAATAGAAAGAACGGCGGTCGAGCGAGTATCTTTCCTCGCGCGCACCGCCGCTCAAGCAATAACTAAGCTTTCTTAGTGGCCCAGAAGATTTCAGCGATTTCATCGATCTTTGCGATCAACTTATCTGCAACAGCAACATCTTGAGTTCCCTTAGTACCGGCTGCGCCAGCTAACTTTGTCGCCTCGTTAAATAGTGAGTGAAGTTGTGGGTATGCCTCAAAGTGTGGCGCCTTGAAATAATCAGTCCAGAGAACCCAGAGGTGCTCTTTAACTTGGTGTGAACGCTCTTCTTTAATTGCAACTGAACGTGAACGGAAATCAGCATCTGTATTTGCTGCGTACTTTTCCATGCAAGCTTTTACAGATTGCGCTTCAATCTTTGCTTGTGCTGGATCGTAGACGCCGCAAGGCAGATCGCAGTGCGCATGAACAGTTACCTTTGGTGTGAAAAAGTTCTTCATTTTCTCTCCTCAATTCTTTTCTTTATTTCGAAACCTGTATGTGTGAGACTACCGTCCATGAGCGGCTTTGGCATCTTTGGGCGGGTCAAAGTAGAAGGCACTTCAATGCAGCCAACTTATAACCCGCAGGATTGGCTCTTGGTTTATTACGGACTCCTCGGCAAGAAGCGGCCACATCTCAGTTCTGGCGATGTGGTAGTAATCGAGCGGGAGCAACAACCCGGTGTTTTATATATTAAAAGGATTACAGAGATAAAAAAAGAGAACGCTGGGCAAGTCACTTACTACGTGCGCAGCGATAACGAATCAGGAACTGACTCTCGTACATGGGGTTATTTAAGCAGTGGTGAAGTAGTCGGAAAAGTAATGACCAGAATTAAGAAGGCTTAGCGAGTAAAGGCTTCGTACATCAAAGCCTTTGCCTCTTCTTCGTGCAAATGATGATTACCGGTGGCAGGTGAGGCCGATGCACGACGTGAAATACGACGAAGAACTCGCGCATCAACTGCTGTTCCGCCAATTATTTCGGTAGTGCTTAAAGCAATGTGCGGCCAAGGACCTTGGTTAGCAGGTTCATCTTGGACCCACAACAAATTAGCGTTTGGATGCTTCTTAGCTTCAACTTCCATTTGTGCAACAGGAAGTGGATATAAACGTTCAACGCGAACAATCGCAGTGGTGTTGTCATTGAGACGCGCACGTTCTGCAACTAAGTCGTGATAAATCTTTCCTGAGCAGTAAATCAATCGCGAAGCGTTATTTACAGTTGCATCACCAATTACCGGCAAGAAAGTTCCTGATGTGAAATCGCTAATTGAAGAAGCAGCAGCGCGAAGGCGGAGCATAGACTTTGGCGTGAAGACAATCATTGGACGTCGCTTCGGATTAGCAGCGTGGAAACGTAGCAAGTGGAAGTAAGAGGCCGGTGTTGAAGGTTGTGCGATCGTCATATTCTTTTCAGCGCCGAGTGATAAGAAGCGTTCAATGCGTGCTGATGAGTGATCAGGCCCTTGACCTTCATATCCATGTGGCAGAAGCAATACAACAGATGATCGCTCGCCCCACTTTTGAAGAGCAGATGAGATAAATTCATCAATAATTGTTTGCGCACCGTTTGCGAAATCGCCGAATTGACCTTCCCATAAGACAAGAGCTTCTGGTCGAGCAACGGAATAACCATATTCAAAGCCCATTGCCGCGTATTCCGAAAGTAGCGAATCAATTACGAAGAACTGGCTTTGATCTGAAACTAAAGAGGAGAGTGGGGTCCAGTCAGAACCATTTTCTTTATCAACGATTACTGCATGGCGATTACTAAATGTGCCACGACGTGAATCTTGTCCTGCCAAACGAATTGGGCGACCTTCCTTAAGAAGTGAACCAAAGGCGAGCATTTCACCGGTTGACCAATCGATAGTTCCATCGTTGATTGATTCTGCGCGCTTTTGCAGTTGTGGCAGCAACTTAGGGTGAACGTGGAAACCTTCTGGAATTGCAATTTGGGTTGCAGCAATTTCACGAATTAAAGGCTCAGAGATAAAGGTTGGAACATCTTCGGCGTTCGGAACAATTGGTGGCTGGAAGTTTGGATCGTGCTCTTCTTGGTAATTTGCCACAGATGCATAAACTTCTTCAAGTTGCACCTGGTAATCACGAGCCAATTTTTCGGCTTCCTCGGGAGTGATGTCCCCACGACCAATAAGTGATTCGGTATACAAGGTGCGAGTTGAGCGCTTGGTATCAATTAACTTATACATAAGTGGCTGTGTGAAACTTGGTTCATCACCTTCGTTATGTCCGCGACGACGGTAGCAAACCATGTCGATGACCACATCTTTATTAAATACTTGGCGATATTCAAAGGCAAGGCGAGCAACGCGCACGCATGCTTCAGGATCATCTCCATTTACGTGGAAGACCGGAGCTTCAATAGTCTTAGCGACGTCAGTTGAGTAACGTGAAGAACGTGAAGCATGTGGCGCTGTTGTAAAGCCAACTTGGTTATTTACAACTATATGAACGGTTCCGCCTGTGCGGTAGCCGCGAAGTTGTGAAAGTTGCAGAGTTTCGAAGTTAATTCCTTGACCGGCAAATGAAGCATCACCGTGCAGGAGAATTGGTAGAACTGAGAACAAATCCTTAACATTAAAGCGATCTTGCTTGGCGCGAACAATGCCTTCGAGCACTGGATTCACCGCTTCAAGGTGAGATGGATTTGCTGCTAAATAAATCTTGGTCTGTGCGCCAGATTCTGCAGTGAATATGCCTTCAGTACCTAAGTGATACTTAACATCGCCAGAACCGTGGACTTCATTATCTTTGTAATGGCCCTGGAACTCTTGGAAGATCTGACCGTAAGACTTACCTGCGATATTAGCCAAGACATTTAAGCGACCGCGGTGGGGCATGCCGATACATACTTCATCAAGATTCTTCTCGGCAGCAGCTGAAATGACCGCGTCAAGAATTGGAATAACAGACTCTCCACCTTCTAGCGAGAAGCGCTTTTGACCAACGAATTTTGTCTGCAAGAAAGACTCGAACGCTTCAGCGTCGCTTAACTTCTGCAAAATGCGCAACTGCTCTTCTCGTTCTGGCTTTGTAAAACCAACTTCGACGTGCTCCTGAATCCACTTACGTTCTTCAGGGTTTGAGATATACATATATTCCACACCAACTGAGCGGCAGTAAGAATCACGCAAAATACCGAGTATCTTGCGCAGCTTCATAAACTTCTCGCCACCAAAACCGCCAGTTGCAAATTCACGATCAAGATCCCACAAAGTTAGGCCGTG
>CAMBGS010000054.1 GCA_945866305.1 Bifidobacterium breve | reverse complement strand
TACAACGTTCTCTCTGAAACTAAGGGAACTGACATCTTCTTGGCTGGTAACGCTGGAATGGTGTTTATCGGATCATGGAAGGCAGCTGTCCTTGAAAAATCAACACTTGGCGTAGCCAAGAATATTGGTTTGATTCAGATGCCAAAACGTGGTGAAAATAATTACAGTGTTGCAGGCGGATTGGGTTATGCAATTGCTGCAAAATCTGAAAATAAGGCTGCAGCCTGGACATTCATCAAATACATCACCGGATACCAGTCAATGGCTAATGAAGCACGCAACGGAATTGAATTCCCAGCGCGTTCAGATGCTCAACGTGCCTATGCAACTGGATTCCAAAACATTGATGGAAAGGTAATCATGGCTGCCTCAAAGACAGCTTTTGCTTATCCATCGAATGGTATTCCTGCAACGGTTCAGCCGATGATTGATGCCATTGCGTTGGTGCTTTCCGGAAAAGAGAAAGCAGAAACGCTCAAAGTGGCCGCGGCTAAATCCCAAGGCCTACTGGATGCGCTCAATAAAAAGGGCTAATTCCGACTAAAAGACCGAAGAAATAGTTTGAGGTGTCCAAGGGGTTACGCCCTTTGGACACCTCAACTTTTAGAGCCAAACTAGGAGGAATATGAAGAAGAAAAAGCAGAAGTACAACTACTCTGCGTTCCTATTTATTGCTCCAATGCTAAGCGGAATTGCGGTTTTTTACCTCTACGCTTTTTTCCAGAACATTTGGTTAAGTTTTAACGAAGTCGGAACATTCGGTTCACCAACGTTCGTAGGCCTTGGAAATTACAGAGCCTTGGCCGAAGATGAGGTTTTTTGGAGATCACTCCAAAATACTGCTTTCTATGCCTTCCTCGGAGTTCCGAGCATTGTGGTTCTATCCATTGGCTTAGCCTGGATGCTTAATCAAAAGATTCCCGCGCAAGGATTTTTTCGAACCGCTATTTTTATACCGGCGATAACTTTGCCAGCAGCAATTGGATTACTCTGGCGTTGGCTCTTTAACTCATCTTATGGATTGATCAACCACATATTAGCTTGGTTTGGGGTTCCACCTATCTTCTGGCTCAGCGATACCAATGTTGTGCGCTGGACAATCTTGATTGTTCTTATATGGGCATCTTTGAGTTATATGGTAATAATTTTGCTCTCCGGACTACAGCGGATTCCTGGAGTTTATTACGATGCGGCTCAGGTAGATGGCGCCAATACTCGCCAAATTTTCTTCCGTATTACTTTGCCGCTCCTCACGCCAACAATCTTCTTTGTTTCAGTTGTAACCATGATCGGCACCTTCCAAATTTTCGACTTAATTTTCCTTATGATCCGCGCAGATACGGTTGGGTACCAGTTCGCAAACAGTTTGGTCACCTTCTTCTACGAGCAGGCATTTTCCCTGGGCTTAAGAGGTTACGGCGCTGCTATTTCTGTTGTTTCATTAATCTTGATATTTGCGATCACAGCAGTTCAATTTAGAGTCCAAAAAAGGTGGGTTAACTATGACTAGGAAATGTCGATGAAATTAAATCGAGCCTATAAATTAGCAATCATTGCCACCTTGATCTTTGTCGCTGTGCTGATGGTTGGACCATTTGTCTGGATGTTCATTACCTCTTTAAAGACCTATGACGAAACTATCCAGACACCTATGTTGTGGTTCCCAGAGAAAGCTCAGTGGATTAACTACTCGATCGTCGCAGCTAAATATCCGTTTTTCACTCTCTATCTCAATACCCTGATAGTAGTTTTGGGAACAGTTATTTCACAGCTCTTATTCGCCTCGATGGCGGCTTACGCGTTTGCTCGTCTTAAATTCCCATTCAAAAATACAATGTTCTTAGGGATGTTAGCGTTATTGATGGTTCCGGGTCAGATCTTTCTTATCCCGCAATTTAATGTGATGGTTAAATTAAATCTCACTAATACGATCGAAGCTCTAATAATTCCGAACATGTTTACAGTCTTTGGGATGTTTTTACTTCGCCAATTCTTTGCAGCTATTCCGATGGAATTGGAAGATGCAGCAAGAATTGATGGGGCCGGCACTTTTAGAATCTATTGGCAGATAATGATGCCGCTAGTTACTCCTGGCCTTGTTGCGCTGGGCATTTTGACGATGATCGGCGCCTGGAAAGAATTGTTGTGGCCACTGATTGTTAATACAGACATGACGAAGATGACGCTATCTGCTGGCCTTGCTTTTCTTATTGGTGAACATACAACTTATTACCAAGAGGTGATGGCAGGTGCCGTCATCTGTGTGCTTCCGATGGTAGTTATCTTTGCGTTTTTCCAGAAGAAATTCGTTGAAAGCATTGCACAAACAGGCATTAAGGGCTAACAATCGTTTTGAAGAGGAGAATTTGAAATGCGTAAGCTGCGAGTTGCCGCATTTATGCCGCACCAAGACGACATGGAAGCGCTCACAGGTGGAACTCTTCTTAAGTACGTTCAACAAGGACACCATGTTGATGTAGTTATCGCGATGGATGGCCGTCGCGGCCGTGGCGTTCTACCTGAGAATCTAACCTGGCAAGAGATCGTAGCTCTTAGAAAAGAAGAAGCTACTCGTGGTGCAAGTTATTTGGGGGTTAAGCCAACCTTCTTGGGTATCGAAGATCACCGTTTAGTCGATGATCGTGCTTGTTATGACACGGTAATAAATGAGATGGAACGCTTAAACCCAGATGTAATTTTTACAACATCACCTAATGATTATCACAACGATCATCGAGCTATATCTCGCTTGGTAGTCAACGTGGCTTGGGCGCCAGTCTTCTTTTCTGATACCAAGGCAAGTGTCAATTTTATTCCTGATTTTTATGTGGACATTACTCAACAGTTTGAAACAAAGATAAAGATGCTGGGAGAACATGCCTCGCAATTGAAGCCTGGCTGGGAAGAGCTGATCGGAACAGTTAACCGTTTGCGCGGCATACAATGCATGAAAGAGGAAATTAAGTACGCTGAGGGATATCAGCTCTACAAGCGACTTAACTGGGTTAAGGGCTATGAATTACTCCCCGAGGATACTTTTGAGTTACCTACACAAATAGTGCCTACAACAGAGCGGAATTAAATTAATGACCAAGAAGAAACTCTGCGTTCTGGGTGGGGGAGGCGTTCGAAGCATCTTCGTGGCTAGAACAATCGCCCGAGCTGCCGCAGAATTAAACTTGGGTAGCGTGGTTTTTTTCGATGTAGATGCCACAAAGCTGAAGTCGTACGGAGGACTATCTAAGGAAGTAGCTCGCCGCATATCTCCAGATTTAGAATTCAGTCTTGAGACTGATGCTAAAAAGGCGATCGAAAATGCTGACTACATAATTACCACTGTGCGCGTGGGTGGCGATGCTTCTAGAGTAAAAGATGAAGAAATCATCTCGAGTTTAGGTTTACTCGCACAGGAAACTACTGGAGCTGGTGGCTTCAGCATGGCGATGCGTTCGATCCCAGTAATTTCTGCTTACTGTCAATTAGCTAAAGAAATCGCTGCGCCCGGCCACATAATCCTCAATTTCACAAACCCAGCTGGACTAGTCACTCAAGCACTAGTTGATCAAGGGTTTCCCGCTTATGGAATTTGTGATTCTCCGCTGGAACTGATTGGGCAGTTGTCAGAAATGCTAAAGGTTTCACGAAATCACTTTAGTTGCAATTCATTTGGGTTAAATCATTTGACCTGGTTCAATGAATTTGAAGTAGATGGAAAGAGTGTTTCCAAGCAAGTATTTGATCATCCAGAACTATTTATAAGCACAGAGATGCGGATATTTGATCCTGAAATTCTAGATGTTTCCGATGACCACCTGCTAAATGAGTATCTCTATTTCTATCATTACAATAAAAAGGCGATAGCAATGTTTGAAGATTCAAAACCTTCACGCGGTGATTTAATTGCCACGATAAATAAAGCTATGAACGCAGAGCTTTCCGCGGTCAATGTCGAGACAGATTTTGACACCGCCTTAGATATATTTTTTCGAAATTACAATGTTCGCGAAAATAATTATATGAAGAATGAGTCCGGAAAGGCCCGTCCAAAAGTCCGGGAAGTTCCCTCGGTTGAAGAGTTTATAAATGGAAATGATGAGGGTGGATACGCAGGGGTTGCAGTCAACTTCATAAAAGCCTTTAAATCATCCACTCCTGCTGAGATGGTGCTTTCAACTAGAAATAATGGCGCGATTGCTGAGCTCGCCACAAACGATGTTATTGAAGTAATGTGCACTGTATTCAATCAAGAGGTGAAGCCAAGAACTCAAAAAAATATCCCTAAGACAATATTTAATTTAATCGCAACAATGAAAGAGTACGAACGTCTCTCGGTAAAGGCGATATTAACGAAAGATAAAAAGTTAGCCGTGAAGGCTTTAATGGCCAACCCATTGGTGGCCAATTTCGACTTAGCCACCAAATTGGTCTCAGAATTTGTGTTTCATAACGCATCAGGTTCTGGTGAATGGAAATGAAAGCTTTTGCATCAGTTTTTGGACAAATGAATGTTGATCTTATTTTTAGTGGCATAGAAACGCCACCCGCTCTTGGAACTGAGGTCTTTGCCACAGATTTTGCTATGTGCGTTGGTGGTGGACCGATAGTGATCCCCTATCACCTAGAAAAGCTTGGAGTTCCAGCAAAGCTGGGAACCATCCTAGATAGCGAATTTGAATCGTTTATTGCGCGCGAGTTACTCACGCGAATTGATTACAAGAATATTTCAGAATTTAGAGTTAGCGCTAAAAAACCGGTTGTATTTACTAGCGTCCTTACCTCGAAGGACGAACGATCATTTATCAGTTTCAATACAAAGATAGATGAGGCCGCTTTGAGTGAGCGCGAACTTCTTGATTTTTATGATGGTTGTTCGGTGACAATCTTCCCTCATAATCTGGAAGTAGCCAAGGAGCTTCATTCTAGGGGAGTCGAGTTAATCCTGGATTCTTCTTGGACTGATGACATTAGTTTGAATAATTACCTCGAGATGTTTCCCTACGTAAAATTCTTTACGCCTAACAGTATTGAAGTACGAAGTATGTGTGATGAGCCAGATCTTCTGAAGTGTTTGGATATACTCGAAAAATACATTGCGTTTCCTATTATCAAAATGGGCTTTAGCGGAGTGATAACAAAGATTGATGGCAAGTATTTCCATATTCCACCTGTGCGTACTTTCCATTCAATTGATACAACAGGTGCTGGAGATAATTTCATTGTGGGACTCATTTACGGAATGTGGAAAAAGTACGATCTCATCAAGACCCTGAAGTGCGCAAACGTTTTAGGGGGATTATCTACTGAAGTTTTGGGTTGTTTCAGGTCTGATTTAACTGAAGAAACGCTAAACGGTGAATTGGAAAATCACCCAGAAGTTCATCAAGTATCTGATGAAAATCAATTTATGGAATGCACCAAACCGTACTAAGCCATAGTGAAGCCCACAAAACCAACTAGGAGGATATCCAATGCCAATCGATGATAAAGAAATAGAACGTATCCTGATTGTTACAGCCCATCCAGATGATCTAGATTTTGGCGCTGCCGGAACTATTGCACAGTGGACCGCCAAAGGAATACAAGTAAGTTATTGCGTTTGTACAAATGGTGATCAAGGCGGAAAAGACCCTGAAGTTCATCGTGAAGAAATGCCAGTTATCCGCCAGCGTGAGCAGCGTGATGCTGGCAAAGCTGTTGGTGTCAGCGATGTCCATTTCTTAAATTATGTTGATGGAACGCTAGCCCCAACTCTTGAGTTGCGAAAAGATATCGTTAGAGTGATCAGAAAAGTTCGCCCTCAGCGTTTAGTCGTGCAGTACCCTGATAGAAATTGGGAACGTATTTTTTCTAGCCACCCAGACCATATGGCCGCTGGAGAAGCAGCCATGCAAGCTGTTTATCCAGATGCAGGTAATCCATTTGCATTCCAAAATATTTATAAAATTGAAGGACTCGAACCCTGGTCAGTCAGTGAAGTATGGGTAATGGGAAGCACAACCCCGAATCACTTCATCGACATAACTCCTACCTTCGATAAGAAGATAAAGGCCTTGAAAGCGCATGTAAGTCAAACAGCACATGCGGAAAATTTGGAAGAGCGAATGAGAAGTTGGGCAGAAAGGTCTGCAGAGAATGCTGGTTTACCTGCTGGCTCTCTAGCAGAAGCATTCATGGTTGTCTCAACAATTTAATTTATTGGAGTTTTGAGTGATTAGGGTTCGGGAGTTAAGCGAAAGTGACAGGGGAATCTGGCTGTCCTTGTGGCGAGGCTATTTAGAATTCTACAAAACGACCGCCCCAGATGTTCAATATGAACTGACGTGGAAACGCTTGTTGGATAACGAATACAACATGTATGGGCTGGTAGCAGAAGTAGATGGAAAGGTGTGCGGGATTGTCCATTACACGTTTCAGAATTCAACAAGGTCACCCATTAATTACTGCTACCTAGAAGATTTATTTGTAGATCCACTTATTCGCGGCAAAGGAGCTGGCCGAGCGCTGATAGATGCCGTTCAGGATATTGCGATAAAAGCTGGATCAAGCAGGCTTTATTGGAACACCGATGCGACCAACGAAGTCGCACGGAAGCTTTATGATTCCTACGTTAAGGAATCAGGCAAAGTTCAGTACCGAATTCCGCTTAACCCGCAGTAGTTCTCTTTAACTTCCTGGACTGACCGTTGACATGTTGAAATCTTTAATTACCAAAGGTGGAATTGCCATATTGCTCATATCCCCAGCCCATTCGCGTGGTTGCGTCCATTCGGTGGCGCCGGCGTGAGCAATGCGAGAAAGAGCTGAAACAGGGGAGTCGTTCCAACGGAAGTTATTGGTTGCTCCCACAACTTCGCCGCCCTTGACGTGATAAACGCCGTCACGAGTTAAGCCGGTAAGCAGTAGTGAATTTGGATCAACCATACGGATGTACCAAAGAGTTGTAAGAAGAAGCCCGTTATCTACTTTCTTTACGAGATCTTCAAGTGAACCGCTTGCACCGTCAACGCTCATAACTAGGTTTTCGCCCAGCGGGGTGAAATCTAAGTTTGTCAGCTTGGCTGACGCACGAGTCTGTATCAGAGATTGCAGAACGCCATCTTTGAGCCAATCCACACGCTTAACACTTTGAGCATTATCAAATACTGATGAGAACGGTGAACTGACAGGTGTCGCGACAAAGTTACATGCCGGCAGTTGCTTAAAATCAGGATCGCTAAAGAATTGCAGAGATACATTTGAGAGTTTTTCGCCGATGCGAGTTCCGCCACCCTCTTTAGAAAACACTGATTGGCCTTCGTGTGCATCGCGCGCAGTTGAAACCCACATCATGTAGGTAAACAAATCAGCTACTGAACCCGAAGGAAGGATTGTGTCGTAATGCCCAGCAGGCAGATCAACTTTTCTACCTTGCCAGTTTAGGCGTTGACGAATTTGAGCATCGATATCGGCGACTGATACATCAGTAAAGTCACGAGTTTCAACGCCGGCCCAAGTCGAACGAGTGCGCTCGTGAGACTTGCCTGTCATTTCTACACGGCCAACTGGTGAGTCTTTACGTAAACGCAGACCACCCTTTGATCCAACCCAAGTTGTTTCATTTGTGTGCTCGGAATATCCGAACAGTTCAATCTTGTCAGCAACCGAACGGGAAAACTTATCTCCCAAGGCTGGTGTAAATTTGGAAAAGACTTCAGGACCTGTTGGAACATGCTCGGCTGACCAGTTTCCAATAGAAACGTTAGTTGCGAGAGGCGCGTAATCATCTGCCGGACCTGCAGCTTTCGCTGTAGCGATGGCAGCTTCTAGCAGCGCTGGAACATCGGCAAGTGAGACATCGGTGCGAGTTACTCCGCCTGAGGCCATTCCACCGTTGACAGATACAAAGGCGATTACAGTGACGCTGCGCTCTTGAAT
>CAMBGS010000053.1 GCA_945866305.1 Bifidobacterium breve | reverse complement strand
CGAGAGCTAGCGCCAATTTCTTTGACTTAATCATTACTGTCGATCCCATTTAAAGGTGCGGATTGAAATAACAAGTCCGGCAATAAACCAGGCGAGAATAATCAGGAAAGTTTTTTCAGTTTCCCAGCTGCCGGCAACTTCAGCTGTAGCAAAGGAATCAGGCAAGAAGACGGAGCGCATACCTTGCGTCATCCACTTAAGCGGAAAGATCGCTGCTACCTGTTGCATCCAAGCGGGCAGATCAGTGAAGACGAAGAAAACCCCGCTGAAGAACTGCAAGATGATAACTACGGGGGAGACGACCGCCGATGCGCTGCGACCGCTCTTGGGAATTACCGAGAATGCGATACCGAGCGCGGTGGATGCAGCACTTCCTAAAATAATTAGCCAGGTAAAAGTGAACCACTTTGCGGGATCAGTTGGCAGATTCACACCGAAGAAAAGAACACCTGCAATCAAAAGAAGGAAAACCTGAAAGGCCATAGTTACAAATACAACAATTGCTTTTCCAATAAAGTAACTAGATGCTGGCATTGGAGTTCCGCGCAAGCGCTTTAACGTGCCAAAGTCGCGTTCGACAGGGATCATAATTGCCAGCTGCTGGAAGCCAGTGTTAACAAGGCCGGATGCGATCATTCCGGCAACAAAGTATTGACTGAAAGTTACGCCATCAGTGAGTTCATTTGTAAAGACTGATCCGAAGATGGCAAGCAACATAATCGGAAAAGCCAGAGTAAAGACGACTGATTCGCGCTGGCGCATAAATTGTTTGATTTCCAAACCACCTCGAGCGATGCCAATCGTTAAGGCGCTGGGAACTTTATTCTGATTCATCTGCGCCCCCAATCATTTCTAAGTAAATATCTTCTAGTGAAGCGCGCTTCACGGTGAGTTCAGGGATTTCACCGTTAAAGCCTTCGGTGAGTTTTATAATTAAGGCAGTTGGATTGTCGGTGCGCTCAGATTTTGGCCCATCGGAGCCCAACCAGGAAACTGTGGCAAGTGATGTGGCGCGGCCACCAAGGAGTGCCGGGGTGGCGATTTCAACAATCTGACCTTGATTAATTACTGCGACTCTATCGGCTAGCGCTTCGGCCTCATCAAGGTAGTGCGTGGTTAGAACAACTGTGGTTCCGCTATCGCGCAGACTCTTAATGAGTGCCCAGAATGCACGGCGAGCTTCTGGATCAAATCCGGTTGTCGGTTCATCAAGAAAGAGAAGTTCGGGTGAACCGATAATTCCTAGTGCAACATCTAAGCGACGACGTTGCCCGCCCGATAAAGTGCGGATTAATTCATTTGATTTTTCGGCTAGCCCCACTGCATTGACTACCTCATTTACGTTACGAGGATTCGCATAATATTTAGCAAAGCGTGCAACTGTTTCTTGGACCGATAGATCTCCGGCATCAGATGTTGATTGCAGCACGATACCAATCCGATTTCTCCAGATGCGGCCGGCTTCTCCTTTAACAGAAGGGTCGGTATTTAAGACAGAAACTTCACCGCTGTCGCGAGTTCGAAAACCTTCGAGTATTTCTACAGTAGTTGTCTTTCCTGCTCCATTAGGGCCAAGTAGCGCAAATATCTCGCCTTGCGCAATGGTTAAATCAATTCCAGCGACCGCTTGAGTGGATCCGTAGCTCTTCTTTAGGCCCCGGACGGATATCACGCTGCTCATATGGCAACCTTGCCACATTGTTGGCAAAAGTGCGAGAAAATACCTTTATGAGCCCACGCCGCAATTTTCCAAAGGGTCGTCGGCCAAAAACTGAAGACCGAGATATATCAACTTCAAATCAAACAGTTGAAGAGCACTCAGATGGTGACTTTATTGTTCGCAAGATCACAGGTTCTAGTTCTAATAAACCATATCGTTGTCCAGGTTGTGATCAAGTAATTCCAATGGCAACTCCACACACTGTTGCGTGGATGGTTGGCGATGAAGATAACCGTCGTCATTGGCATAACGCATGTTGGGCAAAGCGTAATGAACGCAAACCAAGAACTGAGCGCACGCGAAATGCACCTCGCTTTTAAAAGTTAGTGACTAACCTAGTCGGCCGTTGAGTAACCGAGTCAAAGTAACTATTAATTTATCGTTACCTTTTGTGCGCTTAAAACTTGTGAACGCAATCGGTAATTGAAAACGTGCGCGAACTACGGTGCGGGCGTAGGTAAATTCCAAAATGCCTTCAGGGCCGTGAATGCGGCCATAGCCACTGTCTTTAACTCCACCAAATGGCACTGATGCGATTGCCGCAAATGAAATAGTTGAGTTAATAGCCACCATTCCGCAGTGAAGTTGGCGCGCTATTTTCTTACCTTGGCGCTTTGACCAGATAGATGAACCCAGTCCATAACTTGATGCATTTGATAAAACGATCGCTTCATCCATTGATTTAACGCGATTAATTGCAATTGTCGGACCAAAAGTTTCCTCAAGCATTGCAGTTGAATTCTCTGGCACTTCTAGCAAAATGACCGGCTCCACAAATGGCGCTTTAACAGAATCAGAACCACCGAGCGCCGCCTTCGCGCCTTTGGCGAGTGCATCATCGATATGGCCTTGAATAACATTGATTTGTGATGGCATTGTCGCTGGTCCGTAGTTGCCTACTCCTGGCGCACCTGGATGAATTTTGCGTGCCACCTTTAGCGCTTCTTCAATGAATTTATCGGCAACGCTTTCGTGTACATAGACACGTTCTGCTCCAATACAAGTTTGTCCAGCATTAGACATAGCCGACCAAATTGTGGCATCGGCAGCACGCTTGATATCAGCATCTTGGGCAACAATTACTGGATCTTTACCGCCACATTCGAGCACAACGGGTGTCATTGTGGTTGCGCAAGATGCTGCAACCAACTTTGCGGTGCGCGTTGATCCAGTGAATGCCAATTTATCCACACCACTTTCGCAAAGATCTTTGCCAGTTGCTCCCAGACCTGTGACACAAGTAAAGACATCAGCAAATGGCGCTACTTCCGCAAAAGTCTTTGCCAGAACAGCTCCTACACCTGGTGTGTACTCACTTGGTTTAAAAACAACGGTATTACCAGCGGCCAGTGCATAGGAAATAGAACCCATTGGAGTAAAGATCGGATAATTCCAAGGACCAATTACTCCGACTACGCCAACAGGGGAGCGTTCTACAGTTGCAGACATATTTGCCATTAATGCGCCAGGAGAACGGTGCGAGGTTCGCATTACATCTTCGGCGTGACGAGCAGCCCAACCCAAATGCCCGACCGCTAGTGATGCTTCTAATTTGGCATCGCTAACTGGCTTTCCAGTCTCGCGTGAAACGATCTCAGTGATTTCATCTAATTTCGATATTAATAAATTACTCCATTGCAACAACACTTTGCGACGACCCTTAAAACCAAGGTCCTGCCAAGCTAGCGAAGCTGCGCGAGCACGGGCAACAGCTGCGTGCACCTGTTCACGGTTGGCTATTGGGTAATCTGCAATAACTTCACCGGTGACGGGATAGTGTGATGCAAATGTTGCGCTGGATAAAGTAGTCATGAGTAAAGACTAGACTCTCCTTTATGTTGCAGCCAGTACGTCCCAGCACTATTTTGCCTGCACAGCGAACTGCGTTCACGGTTGTTACATCAGATGGCCAAAGCTTAATTGGCGAAGTGGCTGCACCTATTTCTGACTACTCGGGTGCCATCTTGTGCTTGCACCCATTGCCGACCGCGGGTGGAATGATGGATAGCCATGTCTACAAAAAGGCAGCAAATCGATTACCTGCAATTTCAGGCGTTGAAGTAATTCGTTTTAACTCGCGCGGCACAACAAGTGATGCGGGAACAAGTACAGGTGTATTTGATAATGGAAACGCCGAACGCTTTGATGTAGAAGCGATGATGAACTATTGCTTAGACACTTTGAAGTTGGAAAATCTCTGGGTAGTCGGATGGTCATTCGGGACTGATCTAGCACTTCGCCATGCCAAAGATCCAAGAGTTAAAGGTTTAATACTTCTCTCACCACCTCTGCGGACATCAGATGTAAGCGATCTGCAATTTTGGGCCGCAGATGGTCGACCAGTGATTGCGCTGGTTCCAGAGTTTGATGACTATCTACAACCCCCACAAGCTATAGAAAGATTTAAGCCGTTAACTCAAATTCAGATAATTCCGGTTGAAGGAGCAAAGCACCTTTGGGTTGGAGAACCATCGGTTTATCGAGTGTTGAGCGAAATCACCAAAGTTATTGCGCCGGAGCGGTTGCCTTTACCAACTGATATTTAAGAGTTAGCAGATAAGTGATGCCCAAATTCGTTTGTGAAACTACTAGGAGATAATAAAGCAAAGCACTAGATTCAAGTACATGTTTACGAGGCTCCTCAAATTCGTACCTGCGCTTTGTCTATCGATGGCAATTCTTGCATCTGGAAGTCTCTTCGCAAACGCATCAGAGCATTTCTATATTGGTCTGGAGTGCACAGATAAGTTCGAATCTGTTATTGGTACGACAGATCAAAATAGTGATGACCAGATTTACTTAGTCTGTTTTAAATCGACGAATAACGAAAGTAAATTTGTTTGGAGTCAGGACAAAAATCCAGAGCCAGCAATCACGTTTAAAGATCCGATTGCCTATGGAAGAGAGACGACTGAGTGCGATAAGGATGCCGCAAATTCTAAATTCGTTGATCTGTATGGTCGGACCTATTGTGATCAAGAATTTGGTTTTTGGAAAAATGGCATTTACTTTAGAGTTTGGAGAAACACCCTTTACGAAGAGGGAATAGTAAGAACCGCGTGGGTCCCACCTTTAGAAACTACAGCACCCGAGGTAGTAGAAGATGTACCGGAAGATGATCAAGGGGCCAGGAAAAATTTAGAGGACAGTACAACGGAGGTCAGCACAACATTTGTTGTCCTTGTAACTTTTGCCATGATGATGACTTCAACTGCGATGATTAGAGTGCCTCAAAATTCTTCGTCGGAAAATATTCCAAGAAATACCTCAAGTGGACAAGGCGTTCCTGAATACATAGAAATTAGTGCTAGAAGAGATGAAAAACTCAAAATAGAAGGAGTTAGAAAAAAGTTTTTAAAGTTTTTATCAAACCCTGCTATCACTTTAGCTAAATATAGATTCTTTGAAAATTATCTAAGAATTAGAATCGAAAAAATCTCTCGCTTTACCCCTGGGTTTGCCACAATCATCAGAGATGGTGATTACTTAAGGGCAGTTTTGGGTTCAATCACAATCTTGCTCTACCCAATGTCAATATTGACTGGAATCTTTGGCTTCATTGAAATCCAGAATCGACCTGGGCTTTCTTCACCTTCGACGCTACTTTCCTCATTACTTCCTTCGTTCATCTGTATGGCTGTGATGATTGGAATTGGAGTACTTGATTCACTAGCTGGCGCACTTGCTGGTGCCACATTTGTAACGCTGGTCTTTTTTGTCAAAGTTTTACCCCAGGGAATGCCAGTTGATCCAAAACGATTTTTTTCCACTTTAATATCAATTTTCTTAATATCTTGCACGCCACCTCTTTTTGCGGGCGTTTTGAGAAAGTTCGATGGCCTGCATAGAGATCCCGGTCGTAACTGGAATTACGCAGTTGACTACTTACTTAGCCCATTAGTTACCGGCTGGATGGTCTGGAAGGTCATAGGTGTAATTTCAGATTTATCGGGGGTGCAGTTTGAAGTTAATGATGCCCCCATTAAGATCGCAGGATTGATTTGGTTTGCTTTGATCATCCGATATTTCATTGAACACTATGTGTCTAGAAATTGGGGCGATCGATTAAATGAAATGATTCCAAACGATGTCGTGCAGTCAAGGATCTCTATCCTTCTGCGAACTATTCTAAAGAGTGCCTGGATTTGGATCCTCATCACCTCTATTGGAACTTTTCAAAACGGGTCAGCAGCTGTTCCAATGATAGTTGCACTTTTTGCTGTGCCAAGCCTCATCAAACTCATGTGGAAAAACCCATCTAACAGATTGGGATTACTGAATTTACGTGGAGCGCCAAAGATTGCACTGCTTTTCCTATTAGGTATTGGTCTGACCAAAATGCTCGAAGATCCAAATCTGAAAGTCCATCAGAATCTGATACTGGAAATAGCGCTGGTTCCACTGCTGTTTTTTTCAATCATCGATGCACTAACAGAGGAGCACACTCACACCCCACGTTACTTTGTGGAGAACAAATGGGGCGTGGGGGTGTATCGAATCACCGGAGGGGCAATTTACATATTCATTGCAGCATATATTTATTACATGATTAATGGTTTTAGTTGGGTCTGGGTCTTCTAGTTCATTTTATTAAGAGTTATCAGCTCTCGGAAAGACGACTTCATCAAGGATTAAAATAATTGATGCTGCAACAGGAACGGCAAGTAAGCCACCAATTAGCCCGAGAAGCGAGGATCCAATTAGCGCCGAAATAATTGTGACTGCTCCGGGCACAGATAATGTGCGCTTCATGATGCGTGGAGTAACTAGGTAATTTTCCACCTGGACATAAACAACGTATGCGATAAAGGCGATAATGCCGATAGAGACAGATTGTGTAAGCGCAATAATTGTTACTACCGAGCAACCGATGAAGTGGCCGATCAGTGGGATTAACCCACAAACTAAAACAATCATTGCGATCGCTATTGGAGATGGCAGAGCTAAGGCGAGGGAAAGTGCGAGAACAAAGACGGATGCCATTGCTGCAATAAGTATCTGGCTTCCAACGAATGATCCCACGCGTGAAATCACTGCATTAGTTAGCCGGGATACTCGATCGCGACGGCTAGCTGGTACGAAACGAACGCCTAGATCAACCATTTGTGGAAGAGAGGTGATGAAGTAAAGAGTAAGAATCAATATTGTTAGTGCAGTAAAGGTTCCAGAAAGTACCGATTTTCCCACGCCTATAACCCCACCGAAGGCCGAAATTATTAGCGTGCCGTCGGAGGTGATCTCCTTTAATTTGCTTTGCAGCGTATCAATAATTCCAAATTGGCTATTTACGTTAGCAATTGTCGAATTAGACTCAAGTTCCTTCAGTAAATTTGGAGCGCTATTAATTAACTGCGTGCCTTGTGAAACTACAGGAGGAATCACAATGGCGATAAAGAAGGCCACAAATACGATGACCGAGATGAAAATAATGGCTACGGCATTTGTTCTTGATGTTCCACGCTTTTGAATTGCTACTACAGCAGGGTTTAAACCGGTGGCCAAGAAGAGCGCAACAATGATTAAAACAAATATTTGGCTTGTACTAGCCAGCGCGCGCATCAAAACAATTGCGACTAATGCGCCTAGCGTTGCAACAAATCCAAAATAGAAAGGATGTGATCGATCTAATGGATGGCCTTGCGTGCCAAAATCCGTTTGCGCTGCCTTTGCCTTAGGTTTACGTTTGATGCGATCAGTTATAGCCATGTCGCCTATTCTAAAGCGATATCCTTCTCGTATGGCGTTGCGCATTACGGGGTTAGGTGAGGAAATCGCCGCCGTTACAGGCCTGCCGTGGCATATCAATTTGGAAGAGTGGCCAGAAGATCCCGCTCTTGCTGAAAAACGAGGTATCTCTCGCCACGTAGTGCGTTTGGTGCGTTCCACCGATGACCCTGATTCAGAAGTCTATGCAGTTAAAGAGACTGTCTCTGAATTTGCCAATCGTGAATATAAAGCGTTACGTGAGCTGACCCATCTTGGCGCCCCAAGCGTGCAATCTATTGCGGTTATTGAGGGTCGCACTAATGATTCCAACGAGGAATTACCGTGTGCTCTGGTAACTCGCTTTCTACCTTATTCGCTGCCGTATCGTGTTTTGCTAAGTGGGAAAGATGTAACTTCTAACGACATCACCATGATGGCCAATGCTCTTGCTTTGCTTTTGGTGCAACTTCATTTACTTGGATTCTGGTGGGGAGATTGTTCGCTTTCCAACACACTCTTTCGCCGTGATGCCGAAGCTTTTGCTGCTTACTTAGTTGATGCTGAAACTGGCGAATTTCAGAAGTCTCTAAGTGATGGACAGCG
>CAMBGS010000052.1 GCA_945866305.1 Bifidobacterium breve | reverse complement strand
GCAACGAGATCGAAGTACTCATCTTTCCAAATATCTTCATCGCCATCAGGCAGCAAGATCACGCGCTCTGGCTTAAGGGCCTGTACTGCGCCTTCATCGTGAGAAACCATAATTACGGCGCCTTGATATTCACCAAGTGCGCCAAGGATTTCCTCACGAGATGCGGGATCTAAGTTATTTGTTGGCTCATCAAGAAGCAGAACATTTGCGGCAGAGACAACGAGGGTTGCAAGTGCTAAGCGAGTTCGCTCGCCGCCAGATAAAACCTTTACTGGTTTATGAACATCATCGCCGACGAATAAGAATGAGCCGAGAACGTTGCGGGCTTCAGGTTCGCGCAGGTCATCTTTAGAAGACATCATGTTTTCTAGAATGGTGCGTTCGAAGTCGAGCATTTCGTGTTCCTGGGCGTAGTAACCAAGTTTTAAGCCGTGGCCGTGTTCGACCTTGCCGGTGTCGGATTCAAGTTGGTTGGCAAGAATCTTTAAGAGTGTTGTCTTACCTGCGCCGTTCAGGCCCAAGATAACAACGCGAGAACCTTTATCAATTACGCAAGAAACATCGGTAAAGATTTCAAGGGAGCCATAGTTCTTGGAAAGTTCTTCACCAGATAGGGGAGTCTTGCCACACGGAGCGGGTGTTGGAAAGCGCAGCTTAGCGACCTTATCTTTGATGCGAACATCATCGAGTGATGAGCGCAGCTTTTCAGCGCGTCGTAACATTCCTTGGGCGGCAGTTGCTTTAGATGCTTTAGCGCGCATCTTCTCGCCTTGCTTCTGCAAGATTTCGGCTTTCTTTTCGGCGTTGGCGCGCTCTTTCTTGCGGCGGTGCTCATCCTGCTCGCGCTGCAATAAGTACTGTCTCCAGCCAAGGTTATAAACATCGATGACGTTACGGTTGCCATCGATGTAGAAGACTTTGTTTACTACTTGTTCGATCAAGTTCACATCGTGAGAGATGATTACTAGCCCACCTGAGTAGGTGCTTAAGTAGTTGCGCAGCCAGACGATCGAGTCAGCATCTAAGTGGTTGGTTGGCTCATCCAGCAGCAGAGTTTCAGCGCCAGAGAAGAGAATTCGCGCCAGTTCAATACGGCGACGTTGACCGCCAGATAAAGTATCTAAACGATTACCAAAGACTGCCTCTGTAACACCAAGTGAAGTTGCGATCGCTTCAGCTTCTGCTGTTGCGGCATAACCGCCAGCTGCTTGGAATTCAGCATCTACACGGGTGTAACGCTCCATCGCTTTTTCAAGAGCGGCGCCTTCAGTTGTGGCCATCTCTTCTTCTACTTGGGTCATCCGTGCAGCAATTTGATCTAAATCGCGAGCGGATAAAATTCTTTCAATTACAGTTCCTTGATCTTCACCAGTACGTGGATCTTGTGGCAAGTATCCAATTTTGCCGGTGCGAATTACTGCTCCACCTGCGGGGAGAGTTTCACCTGCTAATACTTTGGCGAGCGTTGATTTTCCAGCGCCGTTTCGCCCAACGAATCCGATGCGATCTCCGTGGTTGATGCGAACTGTGACCCCTGAGACCAGAAGGCGCGCACCCGCGCGTAGTTCAAGAGCATTTGTGGAGATCATTTGACCAAGTCTCCCACAGTGGGGAAATTAAACGAAATTAAGCAGCGCCAATTCGGGTACGACGCGGGGTAGCAAATGATTTGCCGACAGCAGTTAGTTCTGCGGCCACTTGGGCTTTGATATTTTCTTCAGATTTTAGAAGAGTATTTAGCGCAGTAATCGTTGTCTTGAGTTCTTTCTGCTCGGTCTCAAGTTCGAGTTTGCTCATCTTTGTTAAACGACGAAGCGGCATATCCAAGATATAGGTGGCCTGTTCATCATTTAGCTTGAAGTCTTTAATTAACTTCTCTTTTGCTGCGGCCGCATCATCGCTGCCACGAATAATTTTAATTACCTTATCGATATCAATGATCGCTTTCAGCAAGCCATCAACCATAGATAGGCGGCCTTCAGCCTTGGCCTTGCGGTATTGGGAGCGACGACGCACAACTTCGATGCGGTGATCGATAAACACTTGTAGAAGTTCTTTCAGACCAAGGGTCTGTGGACGGCCCTTAACGAGTGCAACTGCGTTTATCGCAAAAGCATCTTCCATAGGAGTTAATTTAAAGAGTTGTTCCAGAACTGCCTCTGGCTCAAAGCCATTCTTTAGCTCAATAACTACGTTGGTGCCGGTCTTGCCATCAGTTAGATCGATGATGTCGGAAATGCCTTGAATCTTCTTGGCTTTAGCAAGATCGGCAATACGTTCAACCACTTTTTCAGGACCGATATTAAATGGCAGCTCTTTGATTGTGATACCCATTTTGCGAGAAGTAACCTTGCTAATTTCAACGCTGGCGCGCACTTTAAAGGAGCCCTTGCCAGTGGCGTATGCATCGCGAACGCCTTCGGCTCCGACTAGTTCGCCTCCGGTTGGAAAGTCAGGCCCAGGAATATGTTTCATTAATTGATTCAAAGTCGCTTTTGGGTTATCAATCAAAAACTTAGTAGCAGCGATTACTTCGCCTAAGTTATGAGGTGCCATATTTGTCGCCATACCAACTGCAATTCCAGATCCACCATTTACCAACAAGTTTGGATATGCGGCAGGCAATACCAACGGCTCAAGTAGTTGGCCGTCGTAATTTGGACCAAAATCAACAGTGTCTTCATCGGCTTCAGCAACCATTGCCATTGCAGCTTGTGCCAAGCGCGCTTCGGTGTAACGCATTGCAGCAGGACCTGAGTCAAGGGAACCAAAATTTCCGTGGCCATCGATGAGCGGCACCTGCATAGAAAAAGATTGCGCCATACGAACCAAGGCATCATAAATTGCACCATCACCGTGTGGGTGCAATTTACCCATTACTTCACCGACAACACGTGCACTCTTTACATGGCCGCGTTCTGGACGCAGACCCATATCTGCCATCTGGTGCAAGATGCGACGATGAACTGGCTTTAAACCATCGCGTGCATCAGGAAGTGCGCGTGAGTAAATAACAGAATATGCATATTCTAAAAATGATTCTGACATTTCAGATGAGACATCGATATCAACAATCTTGCCGGGATATTCGCCAGGTTTAGGACCAACCGGTTTTTTCGCCTTGGTTGCAGTTGTTGTCTTCTTCGTTGCCATGCGGGCATTCTGCCAAGTGAACTAGCTAAATTGCGGCACCTACACGCGGTCTGCCACCGACGATTGCAACACATTGGGCCGCTAATTCGGTTCCAGCGGTCATGGCCGCAGTGAGATCGTGTTTTGAGGCAAATGCTGCAATAAATCCTGCAGCGAAACTATCTCCAGCCCCAGTTGTGTCGACCACCGTGGCCGAAATAGCAGAAACACTGATTGAGTCATAGCCGCGCGCTTTGGCGATGGCTCCTTGAGAGCCGCGTTTAATTACGACGACTTCGCTGTATTCCAATAAATAATCTAGCGCGCGTTCAATATCCACTAATCCGGTCAGGAATATAGATTCTTCTTCATTGAGAAAGAGAACGTTCATCATAGAAAACCATTGGTGAATTTCCTTGTCCGAAACATCTCTCATTGCACCGACTGATGCGGGATCAAAGTAAATTGGGATCGAATCAGCACGGACCTTCTCAATCATTGCTAATACGCCGGGGCGAGAAAGTGGATTTAGTAGGGCATAACCAGAGATATAAACGGCTTGGTAATTATCGAGCGGCGGCAAATCAGCGATCGTTAAATTCGAATTAGCGCCTTTATCAGGAAACATAGTGCGCTCACCGGAAGAATCTACGAGCACGACAACAACCCCAGATGATTCGCCTGGAGTAAGTAAATTTTCGTGCGCAACGCCTAATGAATCAAACTCGGCGATTAGCGCCGCACCAGCTGGGTCATCTCCTACGTGGCTAACAATTGTGCTTTTGGCGCTGGTGCGAGTCAGCCAAGCGGCAACATTTCCCGCAGCGCCACCGCCGTTGGTACTGATACGACTTGCAGTGTCGCTTCCGAAATTTATCTTCTGCGGAGAAACGTCTATACGTGCAATTACATCAAGCATTACATCACCGATGCAGAGTACGTTGACTGACATTTAGTGCTGCTTTGCTACCGCAATATCAGCGGCAAGTGCTGAATTAGATTTAATGATTTCAATGTTTACAGAAAGCGATTCGCCTTCACTTGCGGTGTGGAAATGCTCTAGCAAGAAGGGTGTAACTGCCTTGCCGATAATGCCTGCTTTACGTGCCCCTGATAGCCCACTCTTTAAAATTGCGTCGTGGCGTTTGCGGTCCATCTCGTGTTTTACGGGATTGGCAACGATTAAAGCGCTCTTATTTGTGCGCAGTATTTCGCGGGAATGAATGATCTTGGCTATTTCAGCGGCGCTATTTACCTGATGCTCAATCGTGAAACCAGAATCTGTTAAGTAAAAACCCGGAAAGGCGATTGTTTTATAGCCAACCACGCCTATTGCTAAAGTCTCAAGGCGCTCAAGGGTTGCAGCCACATCCAGTATTGATTTAACTCCTGCGCAGACCACGGTGATATCTAATTGTGAGAGCGCAGTCAGATCAGCAGATTCATCGAAAGTTTCATTTGCATCACGATGAACACCGCCTAAGCCACCAGTTGCAAAGACGCGGATACCGGCAAGTGCTGCCAGGTGCGCCGTTGCGGCAACAGTTGTTGCTGCAGATTTACCAGTCGCAGCGATGATTGCAAGGTCGCGACTCGATGCCTTAACAATGTCATCACGATTGGCGATCGCCTTTAATTGATCATCGGTTAGACCAATATGTACAACGCCATCTAATAAGGCGATAGTTGCCGGCACTGCTCCGTGATCACGGACAACATCTTCGACTTCACGCGCAACTTCTAAATTCTGTGGCCGCGGCAATCCGTGGCTAATAATCGTTGATTCAAGAGCAACAATGGGGCGTCCTTCAGCCAGCGCTGCTGCAACTTCTGGCGATGGAGTGAAGGGCATACGGTTGCTCATAACCCCAACCTTACCCGTGAGAAGATACCTCTGTGCATCTGTCGCAAATCACTCCTTCGCTCTTTGCGAGCCTGGGTTTAACAGATACCAGCGACCAGATTCAATGCGGACCAAGCCCAGTTGGGCGTGAGCTACTTTTCTTAGTAGATGGCTTAGGCGCAGATGCCGTTGCTAAATATGCGAGTTACATACCGACTTTGTCATCTTTAATTCGCCACGGCGCAGTTAAAACTTCTTTTCCTTCAACAACCGCAACAAGTTTGGCAACTTTAACAACTGGTGTAAATCCGGGAGAACACGGAATGCTGGGTTACACCGTGCAAGTTCCGCGCAGCGGCGGGCGAATTCTAAATTCGCTTAAATGGGATGAGCGGGTAGATCCGTATATTTGGCAACCTGTATCCACGCTCTTCGAACGCGCGGTTGCCCAAAATATAAGCGTTACTCACGTTGCAGCAAAGCGTTATGAAGATACTGGTTTTACCCGCGCTGTTTTTCGTGGGGCAAAATATCGCGGTGCAAATGCACACGCTGACTTAATTACTGAAACCGTCGCTGCGCTAAAGGAAACCCCAGCATTTGTTTATCTATATGTAAATGATTTAGATGTGGCTGGCCACAGCGATGGCGTTGGCTCTGATAAATGGTTGGCAGCGCTTTCTGGGATCGACCAATTGGTTGCGACCCTGCTGCAGAAACTTCCTCGACAAACTCGTTTATGGCTAACGGCTGATCACGGAATGATCAATGTGGGAGAAAAAATTGTGATTGGGCAAGGAAATAATTTGGCAGAAGACATCAGCACAATCGCGGGTGAACCGCGCGCACGCCACCTTTACTTAAACGATGGCGCAAGCGCTTCTGCAATTGCAGATGTGGCATCTCGGTGGGAAGAATTCCTGGGGGAGAAGGCGAGTATCTATACCCGCGATCAAGCTATTGCCGCAGAATTATTTGGCAATTTAGTCTCCGCCGATGCCGCAGATCGCATGGGAGATGTCATAGCAATTGCACACGGTGATTTGATATTGATCGAGGCCGAACGTGAAAATCAAGAGGGCGCAATGATTGGCCATCACGGCGGAGCAAGCGATATTGAAAGTTATGTTCCGCTGTTAACCGCGGTGATTTCCTAAATTAGCTATTGTTTTCTGGATCTTCTCTAGGCTTCTGACCGAACATAATTTCATCCCATGATGGAACCTTGGCGCGCGCAGTTATGCCATCTTGTTTATCAC
Organism: Bifidobacterium breve; assembly: GCA_945866305.1. Taxonomy (GTDB): domain Bacteria; phylum Actinomycetota; class Actinomycetes; order Nanopelagicales; family Nanopelagicaceae; genus Planktophila. The sequence continues at coordinate 2,174 of CAMBGS010000052.1, read as the reverse complement.
CTGGCGCTGGTGTCTCACGGATAGAAACCAAGCGCGGAGTCTCACGCAAAATTTCCGCTTCAAATTCTTCATCCGTTGGGTCATTATCCGGCAGATCATCAAGTGACGATGCGATGCTGCGAATTGGCGCGCTATCGATGCGAATCGGTTCACGCGGTTCAATTCTTTCGGCACGTGATGGATGTGTGGGCTCTGAATAAATCAACCCGGGTTCAATGCGGCGAATAGGCGCATCTTCACCCATCATCCAAGCCGCGTTGTCATCGAGTGGAGCGATTGTGCGACGGTGGGTGTCATAACTAAATTGCGCAGATCCCATTCCGTCGCGATTTGGATAGTGAAGTTCGATAGTCCAAGTGCCATCATCTAGTCGCCAAGTATTCCAATCTAGCGAATCAACATCTACACCGCGCGGTGCTAATTTTGACGTGACAATATCTAGGAATGTAAGTGCGTCGCGGCCGCTATCTTTTCCATCGCGACGCGGCGTTAGTGAATGAACTTGATCAACAATAAATAAGCGCTCTTGCAAAATTGGACCAGAGAAACGTTCAACTTTATCTACTGAAATATTTCCATCACGAGCGATTGAATCCATAGTTTCGCCAGCGCGTAGACGACGTTGAATATCTCTAACGCTCATCGCCGCGTTCTCATCGGCAACGGGTACAGAAGTTAAGCGCGGTTGATTTACAGTGGCACGCAAGATGTCGCTTATGCGCAGCGTGTACTCGGCCCCGTTGTTATCGGTGAGCGCTATGTGCACCCCATCGGGGGTCTTTCCGGTCAAGCGCAGCTCACTCATGTGGGCGAGAATACCCGTGAAGGGTGAAAAAATAGGTGAGGAAGGTCTTGGGCTGAACGGGGATTTAGCCGATTTACGCTCGGAGGCCCTTCTGTGGCAAGATACGCAGTCTGCACGGCAGTTATAGCCGCGCTGCAATCAGCTTCAAAAAGCTTTCAAAAGCTTGAAAAGGCTTTACTTAGATGAGGACCAAACGATGAATATTCTTGATGCCGTTGATGCGAAGTCACTTCGCCATGACATCCCACAATTTCGCGCAGGCGATGAACTTAAAGTCCACGTTCGCGTTATTGAAGGTAGCAAGAGCCGTATCCAGGTCTTCCAAGGAATTGTTATCCGTCGCCAAGGCGATGGCGTTCGCGAAACTTTCACAATCCGTAAAGTTTCTTACGGCGTTGGAGTAGAACGTACCTTCCCAGTTCACACACCAGTTATTGAAAAGATTGAACTTGTAAAGAAGGGCGATGTACGTCGCGCCAAGCTTTACTACCTCCGCGATCTCCGCGGTAAGGCTGCCAAGATCCGTGAAAAGCGTGATGGCATCGAAGGTTACGGCGATGGAATTCTCTCAACTCCAGTAGCTGAAGTAATCGAAGTGTCTGAGCCAGCTGCGATCGAAGTAGTGGCAGAGGTTCCAGCTGAAGTTGCGACTGCAGAAGTTGTGGTTGAAGCTGAAGTTGCAACTGAAGACAAGCCTGCTAACTAAGTAAATCCTTTCAATGCCACGTAAGGGCTCGCTTTTACGCGAGTTACCCATACTTGTAATCGTTGCGCTCGCAGTTTCAATTGTCATAAAGACATTTCTTGTTCAGTTCTTCTTCATTCCTTCGGGCTCTATGGAAAACACGCTTCAAATCAGCGACCGCGTCGCAGTGAATAAAGTTCCCTTCATTGGCAAATCAATCAAACGTGGCGATGTTGTGGTTTTTCGAGATCCTGACAACTGGTTGCCCGAGCCGTATCTAGATAACCAGAATAAGTATTTGGCAAAGATTAAAGATGCCTTTGTCGCAGTCGGAGTTTTGCCAAACCCAACTAAGCAGTATTTGGTGAAGCGAGTTATTGGGGTTGCTGGCGATAAAGTTGAGTGTTGCTCAAAAGGCAAGAAGTTGATGATTAATGGCGTCGAAATCGATGAGCCATACATTTTTGCAGGAAATTCAGCGAGTGATACTAAATTCAATGTAATCGTGCCAGCCGGAAAAGTCTGGGTGATGGGTGATCATCGCGGCGCTAGCGCTGATTCACGTTTCCATCAAGATGATATAAATAATGGAATGGTTCCGACCGCCAAAATTACGGGAAAAGTTGTGGGAATTATCTGGCCGATCAAGAACTTAGGCTTTGTCGATTCCTTCTCTTCTCTGAA
>CAMBGS010000051.1 GCA_945866305.1 Bifidobacterium breve | reverse complement strand
GAGGCGTAGAAACCTTGTTCTAGCGCAACCTCTTTGATTACGTGGCGGAAAGTCATGATGTTATCTGCAGTGCTTAAGGCATCGGCATATCTCAGATCAATTTCTTGCTGACCAGGTGCACCTTCGTGATGGCTAAATTCAACAGAGATTCCCATCGCTTCCAACATGGTGATTGCCTGGCGACGGAAGTCGTGGCCCACAACCGCTGGTGTGTGATCGAAGTAGCCGCCTTGATCAACTGGGGTTGGTTGTTCACCTTTAACGGGAGTTGATTTGAATAAGAAGAATTCAATTTCAGGGTGGGTGTAACAGGTGTAACCCATCTGCGCTGCCTTATTTAACGTACGGCGCAGAACATTGCGTGGATCCGCATGCGATGGCGATCCATCTGGCATGGTGATGTCGCAGAACATACGTGCTGCGCCCGGTGATTCAGTGCGCCAAGGCAAAATAGAAAATGTTGCAGGATCTGGCTTTGCCAACATATCTGATTCAGTAACGCGCGCAAATCCTTCAATCGCAGATCCATCAAAGCCGATACCTTCATCAAAAGCATTTGCTAATTCGGCAGGTGCGATCGCAACTGATTTTAGATAACCCAAGACATCGGTAAACCACAAGCGAATAAATCGAATATTGCGCTCTTCGATTGTGCGCAGCACAAACTCCTGTTGCTTACTTATCTGTGAATTATTTTGGGAATCATTTGCGGACATAGCCCACATCTTGCCAAGGCCAAGTTACGGCTGTGTTACGAACCCTCTTGCCAGCGCGAAGTCATAATTTATGGACTTCTTGCCAGCGCGAAGTCATTGGCAAGCGGCGATCCTTACCGAAAGCACGCTTGGAAACCTTTGTGCCCGGCGGATATTGGCGGCGCTTGTACTCAGCCTTATCGACCATTGCGATTACCTGACGCACCAGCGCCTCATCAAAGCCCGCTGCAATTAACGCAGCCGAACCTTGATCATCGTCGACATAAGCAGTTAATACGCGATCGAGTAACAAATAATCGGGAAGTGAATCCGAATCTTTCTGATCGGGGCGCAGTTCGGCACTTGGCTCTTTCTCAATTGAACTAACTGGAATTGGCGCAGCCTCACCGCGCTTGCCCGCGACTTCATTTCGCCAGCGCGCCAGCGCCCAAACATCGGTCTTATAAATATCTTTAATCGGAGCAAAGCCGCCAACGGCATCACCGTAAAGAGTTGAATAACCAACAGCGAGCTCTGACTTGTTGCCAGTTGCTAAAACCAGGTGGCCCTCTTGGTTTGAGATTCCCATCAGAGTTGTGCCGCGAACGCGCGCCTGCAAATTCTCCTCGGCTAGCCCCTTTAAAACCAAGTTGTTCATATACGCATCGACCATTGGGGCAATTGGCACGGTGCGAAAATGTATCCCGGTGGCATCGGCTAAAGCTTGCGCATCTGAAATCGAATGATCCGAAGAATATTTACTTGGCATGGCAACGCCATTTACTCGCTTGGCACCTAAGGCATCAATTGCAATTGCGGCAACTAGCGCCGAATCAATTCCACCTGAAAGGCCAACAACGACGCTACGGAAGCCATTCTTTTCTACGTAATCCCTTAAACCGATTACTAACGCCTGCCAAATTTCTTCTAGGTCATTTAGTGGCGGCGCAATTCCAGGAGTTAAAGGCTGCGCAATCTCTGCGGCATCGGTTGAAATAATTACATCAGGCTGGCTAGTTGTGGTTGCCACATCGATATCAACAATTCTTAGATCATCTGCGAATTGTGGGGAGCGCGCAATCACGGCACCTTCTTTATCAACGACAATGCTGTCACCATCAAAGACCAGATCATCTTGGCCACCTGTCATATTTACATAAACAAGTGGGGCCGCTGCTTTGCGAGCGCGCTTGGTTACCAATGCCAGGCGCACATCATCTTTAGCGCGTTCGTATGGAGAACCGTTCGGAACAATGATTAAGCCAGGTTTGCGTGCGGCTAGTTGCGCGGTGATTCCGCCATCGATCCAAAGGTCTTCGCAAATTGCGATACCGACATCAACGCCGTGGATGCGAACCACCAGGGTCTTATCCCCCGGCACAAAATTGCGGAACTCATCGAAGACACCGTAATTTGGTAAATGGCACTTGGCATAGCGCGCTTTTATCTCGCCACCAGAAATCACTGCCACCATATTCTGGGGCGCACCATTTACCTGATCTAGGTAGCCAACAATTGTGACGATCTCGCCGGTTAACTGGGCTGCCAGCTCTTTAATCGCGCGCTGACTGGCGCTTTGAAATGATGGCCGCAGCGCTAAATCTTCTACTGGGTATCCAGTTAAAACCATCTCGGGAAATACGACGACGTTTGCACCAGCTTCTTGGGCCTGCTTGTAGTTCTGGCGCACCAGCGCAGCATTTGCCACCAGGTCACCGACAGTCGGGTTGACCTGCGCCAGCGCTATGCGCAACTTCATACTTCAAGAGTAATGGAATACGCTGTACTCCCGTACCTCACAAAAATACCCGGAGACTTCTCGCGAAGCTTCGAGGCTGGAGGAAGCAATGACTACAACGACCCTTTATGGCGGCGCGGCCCATCGTCGCGTCACCATTGTTGATCTCAAGGCAGCAAAGGTTGCCGGCGAAAAATGGGCGGCGCTGACTTCTTACGAGCAGATGACCGCTGAGATATTTGATCAAGCCGGCATCCCAGTCCTATTAGTTGGCGATAGCGCAGGCAACAATTTCTTGGGCGGTGAAAACACGATCGCCGTAACTGTCGATGAATTAATCCCGCTAACCCGCGCCGTTGTTCGCGCATCAAAGCGCGCCTTGGTGATCGCTGATTTGCCCTTTGGTTCATATGAAACTTCTGCCGAACAAGCCCTTGCTACTTCAACCCGTTTCTTTAAAGAGGCCGGGGCGATGGCAGTTAAGTTAGAAGGTGCGCATTTAGCAACTGTTGAAAAGTTAACTGCCGCCGGAATCCCAGTAATGGGCCATCTCGGCCTTACCCCGCAATCACTTCATCAACTTGGGGGCTATCGGGTTCAGGGGCGCGAAGATGGCGATGCCATTTTGGAAGCGGCGCTCGCCCTGGAAAAGGCCGGAGCTTTTGCCATTGTTTTGGAGTTAGTTCCTGCCGAACTTGCTGCGCGAATTACGGCAGCGCTCTCTATTCCGACTGTGGGAATTGGGGCCGGAGTTAATTGCGATGCACAGATATTGGTTTGGACCGATTTAGTTGGGCTAACGGCCAAGCCACCGAAGTTGGCGAAGGTATATCGCAACTTGCGCCAAGAGATAACAGGTGCGGCGCAAGAATTTGCCGCCGATGTGCGTGGGGGAACTTTCCCTGGCACCGAAAATACCTTTAACTAGGCGACGTGTCTGAACCTAAGCCAGAAAGTAAGCGGGCTCGCTTCGCTATAGATATAACACCGCTTAAAAAGTACCCTGATTTTAGAAATTTATGGGCCTCTGGGCTGATCACTTACCTCGGTTCAATGATCACCTACGTCGCAGTACCGTTCCAAATCAAAGAGATGACCAATTCTTACATTGCAGTTGGGCTATCTGGGGTCGTTGAAATTGTGCCACTGATCCTCTTCGGTCTCTATGGCGGAGTCCTCGCTGATTATGTTGACCGCAAGAAGATGATCTGGCTTACTGAGTTTGCATCCTTGGCGTTGGTCGCAATTTTATTGGTTAACTCGCTCTCGCCCAACCCAAATCTCATTCTTATCTACGTGGTGATCGGGCTATTTGCCGCAGTCAATGGGCTGCAACGCCCCAGCGCCGATGCCATCTTGCCAAGACTGGTCGGACATGCAGATCTACCGGCGGCAAGTGCGCTGATGTCTCTGCGCTGGCAACTCGGTGTGATCATCGGACCAACAATTGGTGGAATATTAATTGCTACCTTTTCAGTTTCGGTTGGTTACATTGCAGATATCGCCACCTTCTTTATTTCACTTGCATTCTTGGCGCGCGTTAAAAGCGTGCCTGCCAATCCAGAGGCACAAAAGCCATCTCTGGCAGGGTTAATTGAAGGTGTGCGATATGCATTTAGTCGCCAAGATTTACTTGGAACTTATCTAGTTGATTTAGCAGCGATGTTCTTTGCGATGCCGATTGCACTCTTTCCCTTTTGGGCCGACCAACTTGGCGCACCTTGGGCACTGGGACTTCTCTATGCCGCCGGAACGGTTGGCTCAGTTGCAGTAACTCTGACAAGTGGCTGGACTCGCACCTATCGCTTTCACGGGCGGGCGGTAATTTGGGCGGCGATGGGTTGGGGAGCTGCGATCGCATTTGCTGGACTATCTAACTCTTTGATTCTGGTTCTGCTTTTTCTCACCTTGGCCGGGGCGGCAGATATGGTCAGCGCACTTTTCCGTGGCGTTATTTGGAATCAAACAATCCCGGATGGATATCGCGGAAGGCTTGCCGGTATCGAACTGCTTTCATACTCAGTCGGCCCGTTAGCTGGCCAGATGCGTGCCGCATCGATGGCGGCAGTTACTACATTGAACTTCTCGGTAACTTTTGGTGGGATTCTCTGCGTACTTTCGGTGGCACTTTTGGCGATATTTCTGCCAAAATTGCGAAAATATGATGTCGAAACCAATGAATATGCGGTTGCAATGCGGAAATTTCGCGCCGAAAATGAAAATTCACCAGAAAATGGTCCAAATTTGGAAAAGTAAATCAAAAATTGAGAGTTTGGGCCAATATTTTGATGAAAAAAATCGCTATTTCGGTAACGGAAATCGTTAAGTTTTTCTTAAATGCACAAAATATTTAAAAAATAAATTGCGACACGCACTCTGTTTTTTCTCACTATGTACTAGCAATATTCTGATATATCCGTCAGACTTATCCATGAACAGGTTTGGGTGACGGATCCGAACCATTCCGATAGGAGAAGTACGTGGCCGCAGCTAAGAAAGCAGCACCAAAGAAGCGTCGCAAGAAGGCAGCAGCTCCAGCAGCAGCTCCAAAGAAGCGCCGCAAGAAGGCAGCAGCAAAGAAGGCAGCTCCAAAGCGTCGCAAGAAGGCAGCAGCAAAGAAGGCAGCTCCAAAGCGCCGCAAGAAGGCAGCAGCTAAGAAGGCAGCTCCAAAGAAGCGTCGCAAGAAGGCAGCAGCTAAGAAGGCAGCTCCAAAGCGTCGTCGCAAGAAGGCAGCAGCTAAGAAGGCAGCTCCAAAGCGTCGTCGCAAGAAGGCAGCTTCAGCAGCTGCTCCAAAGAAGCGCCGCCGCAAGAAGGCAGCAGCTAAGTAATTCATTACTTAATAAAAAACCCGTCACTTTATGTGGCGGGTTTTTTATTTCTCTTTTTTAAGTTAACTATTTATCTTTTAAATCTCTCCGCAGCGAATCAGAAACTCTCTCAAATATGTCGGCAAGGGATGCCTGGTCGCCTTTGGATAAATGATCGACAAAGCGAGCGCGCACACTTTCAACATGATCAGGGGCGGCGGCAACTATCGCCTTCCAACCTTTCGCGGTCATCACTGCAAAGTAGCCACGTTTATCAATAGGGCAGGCCTCACGTTTTACCAACCCGGCTTTCTCCATAACCTTCATGCGATGTGAAAGACGCGATCTAGAAAGCATCGCTACTTCGGCAAGTTCTGACATCCGCATCTGGCGATCCGGAGCATCACTTAACTGAGCCAAAATTTCGTAATCCGCCATTGAAAGTTCGTGTTGGGCTAAATCACCATCTAGCGCTTCCAATAACCGGCGGCTAGCGACGATATACCTGCGCCAAGCCTTCATTTCGGCTGGGTTGAGCCAGCGAGGTGAGGTAGCGTTTTCCCGTGCCATTGGGCAATCATACGTTAATTAACGGTGATGTTGAACTTTCAACTACTTTCTAGAAGGCAAAGGAACGCATGAGCTCTGCAACAAGCCCCCTCGTAAGCGGAATAGATTCCTCCCATATCGACAACTCCTTTCGCCCGCAGGATGATCTCTATCGCTACTTCAACGGCACTTGGCTAAAGAACCACGAGATCCCGCAGGATCGCTCATCCGATGGCGTGACCTACAAACTTTTTATTGAAGCCGAATCCCAGGTCCGCGAAATTATCGAGACCACAACTGGCGAAGGTAACGCGAAAAAGATCCGCGATTTATACGACTGCTTCTTAGATTCCGCAGCGATTGAAAAGGCGGGCATCACTCCCCTACTGGAAGATTTGGCGGCAATCGATCGGATCTCAACTCGCGATGAATTTATTAAGACTCTGGCCGATCTTGAAATGCGCGGACTCGGTGGAGCATTTGGTCTAGGGATTTACGGCGATGCCATGAACTCTGAAATGAATATTGTTTATTTGGGCCAAGGCGGTCTCTCCTTGCCGGATGAGGCTTACTACCGCGAAGAACAATATGAAGAAATTCGCAAGGCTTTTAAAGTGCACGTCGCCAAGATGTTCGCACTTGCCAAGATTGAAAATGGCGCAGCACTTGCCGAGCAGATTTACGAGTTAGAGCGAGAGATTGCATCTCACCACTTTGATCAAGTAAAAGATCGCGATGTAGAACTGACCTATAACAAGATGACCTTTAATGAACTCAGCACACTGGCACCAAATTTTGATTGGGCAAAGTGGCTGGAATATAGCCAGATTCCCAAGAACGCTTTTGATGAATTAGTCGTGCAGCAGCCGCCATTCTTTGCTGGTCTTTCTGCGATTTTGGAAAACTTCGATCCCGCCCCTTGGAAGGCTTGGATGAAATGGCAGTTGATTTCAGGGGCAGCGGCCTATCTCACTGAAGACTTTGTAAATCAGAACTTTGATTTCTATTCCAAGACCCTATCTGGCACTCCAGAACTCCGCGTTCGCTGGAAGCGCGCTATCTCATTTGTAGAAGGTGCACTCGGTGAAGCAATCGGGCAGATCTATGTGCAACGCCATTTTCCAGAGGCGGCCAAAGTAGCGATGCTCGAACTCGTAGATAACTTGATTGAGGCCTACCGCATCAGCATCAACGAGCTCTCTTGGATGAGCCCAGAAACTAAAGCGAAGGCGCTAGATAAGTTAGCCAAATTCACTCCCAAGATTGGCTATCCCGACAAGTGGCGCGACTATTCCGCGCTTTCAATTAGCCGCGATGGCCTCTTTGGAAATATTGGGCGCATCACTAAATTTGCCCGCGATATTGAATTAGCCAAAATTGGTAAGCCAGTCGATAAGACCGAGTGGCTGATGACCCCGCAAACGGTAAATGCTTATTACCATCCGATTCAGAATGAGATCGTCTTTCCTGCAGCGATCTTGCAGCCACCTTTCTTTGATCTCTCTGCCGATATCGCGGCAAATTACGGTGGTATTGGCGCGGTCATTGGTCACGAAATCGGACATGGCTTTGATGATCAAGGTTCGAAGTTTGACGGCGATGGAAATATGATCGATTGGTGGACGCAAGCCGATCGCACTGAGTTTGAGAAGCGCGCTAACGCACTTATTGCGCAATTTGATCTGCTATTTCCGGAAGAGACGCCCGATATACACGTCAACGGGGCGCTCACAGTCGGTGAGAACATCGGAGACCTTGGTGGGCTAGCAATTGGATTTAAGGCCTATAAATTGGCTTTAAAAGGCGCCGAGGCGCTTGTAATTGATGGGTTAACCGGAGAACAGCGTTTCTTCCTATCTTGGGCGCAAGTTTGGCGTGGAAAAGTGCGTGCCGAAGAACTGCGTCGCCGCATTGCAACTGATCCGCATTCACCTTATGAATTCCGTTGCAACGCGATCGTTCGCAATATCTCCGACTTCTACCAGGCCTTTGATCTAACCGAGGGCGATAAGTTGTGGCTGGCCGAAAGCGAGCGCGTCGAGATCTGGTAATTACGCGAGATTCAACGTAATCGCTATCTGCGACAATAACGCTTGTGTCCAACCAAGGTTCAAAAAGCTTCGCATTCGCGATAAAGCACAGCGCCGAAAGCGGGCTAGCTCGCGTTGGCACAATCTCAACCCCACACGGAGATATTCAAACGCCTGCTTTTATTCCGGTGGGCACTAAAGCAACAGTTAAATCAGTGCTACCGGAGGCGATGAAAGAGTTAGGTTCGCAGGCCCTGCTGGCAAACGCCTATCACCTTTACTTACAACCAGGGCCAGATCTTTTAGATGAAGCCGGTGGGCTAGCAAAGTTTATGAATTGGAACGGACCAACTTTTACAGATAGCGGTGGCTTCCAAGTTCTTTCGCTCGGGGTTGGCTTCAAGAAAGTTTTGGCGATGGATGCGAAAACATTTAGATCCGATCAGGTAATTGCCAGCAACAAAGAGCGCTTGGCACACGTTGATGATGATGGCGTGACTTTCAAATCTCACCTTGACGGATCGATGCATCGCTTCACCGCTGAAATATCTATGCAGATTCAACATAAAATTGGCGCAGACATTATTTTTGCATTTGATGAATGCACTACGTTGCACAACACCCGCCCCTATCAAGAGTTAGCGATAGAGCGCACCTACGACTGGGCCATCCGATGTCTGGATGAACATAAGCGTTTAACTGAACAGCGCAGCG
>CAMBGS010000050.1 GCA_945866305.1 Bifidobacterium breve | reverse complement strand
GCTGGTTGGCGGATTCGGTACGCGCTTAAAACCACTAACGAATCAGACACCTAAACCGATGTTGCCAGTCGGTGGAATGCCAGTGACAGAACATCAACTACTTGCTGCTAAGAAAGCCGGAATTAACACCGTCATTTTGGCTACTTCTTATCTCTCTGAAGTATTCACACCTTATTTTGGCGATGGCTCCAAGTGGGGAATGAAATTACTTTACGCAGTAGAAAAGGAACCACTTGGCACCGGTGGAGCGATCCGTAATGCTGCAGCGCTTGTTGACTTCGCTGGCTCAAGTGAGGAATTTGTGATTTTTAATGGCGATGTATTAAGTGGCCACAACATTGCAGCGCAGCTCGAATTTCACAGAAGCAAACAAGCAGATGCCACACTCCATTTAATTGAAGTTGCCGATGCGCGAGCCTTTGGTTGTGTTCCAACCGATTCAACTGGAAGAGTCATTGATTTTCTAGAGAAAATGGAGAATCCTGTCACTAATGCCATAAATGCTGGCTGCTATGTTTTCAACGCATCTGTTATTTCACAGATTCCTGCCGGGAAAGTTGTCAGCATAGAACGCGAGTCCTTCCCGCAATTAGTTAAAAGTGGTCGACCGGTTTATGGCTATAACGAACAGTCTTATTGGCTCGATATTGGTACACCTGCAGCGCTCTTTCAGGGCTCCCGAGATGTGGTCGGTGATGGTTTTCTCGCCGGTCCAGGAAGCAAAATCGGTGAGGGCTCAACCATTTCTGGGGGCACCTCGATAGGCCAGGGATCAACAATTGGCGCTAACTGCAAAGTTACCAATTCAATCATCGGGGATGGTGTGCAAATTGGAGATGGTTGCTCAATCGCGGACTCTTTCATTCTTCACAAATCACTGATTCCAGAAAATTCAATTATCCTTGGAAAGTACATTTCACCAACGGAAAATCTGCCGATTTAAGCACAATAAGTCGATAAATCTTCGAAATTGAGCGTAACTTACAGGTGTAAACCCAGCCCTTGGACTTGACTAAAAGGGATTACAAGCGTGTAATTCGTTATAGAGAAGTTACGTTCATGAAGGACGTAGCCAACAAAGGTCTTTAGGAGATAAATCAATGCCGATTCGTCCAGAAGCTACACCAACTGGCAATCCAACAGCCCCTACTGCTGGACCATCAATTAAATTAGCAAACGGAGAGAACGTTGAACTCTCTTGGCAAGAACGCGCCCTTTGCGCACAAACAGATCCAGAAGCATTCTTTCCTGAAAAGGGTGGCTCTACTCGCGAAGCAAAGCGCGTATGCCTTTCATGCGATGTCCGCCAAGAATGTTTGGAATACGCGCTCGCACACGATGAGCGCTTTGGTATCTGGGGTGGTCTCTCCGAACGTGAGCGCCGCCGTCTGAAGCGCCGCCCAGCGTAACTCTTATGAGTTCACATCGCGTCACAGCGATTCTTGTACTTCACGACGGCGCAACTTGGCTTCCAGAAGTTGTTGCATCACTTACTTCCCAAACTCATCAGATTGATCAAATAGTCGCAGTTGATACTGGCTCAATTGATTCATCTGCAAAATTAGTAAAAGGTGCGCGAATACCAGTTTTACCAATGGATCGCGAAACAGGCTTTGGTGAAGCAATCTTTCACGCAGTTTCAACCTTGCCAGCAATAACAGATCCAGAAAATGAATGGCTCTGGATTATTCACGATGATTTGTCGGTACATCGTAAAGCGTTAGCGAATTTAATTGCGGAGGTAGAAACTCGTCCGAATGTAGCAATGGCCGGTCCTAAACTTTTGGGTTGGCATGATCGGACGCATTTATTAGAAATTGGAATCAGCATCGCAGCGAATGGAAATCGCTGGACTGGCCTTGAGCCAGCTGAATACGACCAAGGACAAAGAGATGGTGTTCACGAAGTTCTAGCTGTTAGTACGGCTGGCGCACTTATACGTCGAGATATCTTCGAGCAATTAGGTGGTTTTGATCCTAACCTTGATCTATTTCGCGACGATGTAGATTTTGGCTGGCGCCTATATTCCGCGGGTTACGCTGCAATCGCAGTATCTAGTGCGGTTGCCTTCCATGCAGAAGCATCGGCAAATGAGCGACGCACTGTTGACGTTGCAGAAGCATTTTTACACCGTCCACTTTTACTTGATCGCCGTAATGCAGCATATGTGCTCTTAACTAATTCTTCCTGGTGGCGGTTGCCATTCTTAACAGTTCAACTTCTAACGGGATCGATTTTTCGTTCGATTGGATTTTTGTTTGCAAAGTTACCTGGCTATGCCAGCGATGAAATTTTGGCAGTTGGAACGCTGTTTATTCATCCCGGAGAACTAGTTGCAGCCCGAAAAATAAGGAAGGCACAACGTTTAGTGCCAGCGGGGATTGCTCTGAAATTCATCCCATCGCGCTGGTCTCAGATCCGGCAATCCTTATCCAGATCGGCGGAGTGGATAAGAACGCAAATTTTCCCGGATGAGATTAGTGAAATTCGCGAGATCTCGATCTTGGATGAAAATTTAGATGAAGAAGATTTGTTAACTCCTGCTTCAAATCGTAATTGGTTTTCACTGATTAAACGCCCCGTTGTTGCGATGCCGATATTTCTCTTCTTCTTAACTCTAATCTGGTCCCGTAATCGCTTTGGTTCGATTTTTGGGGGTGCTTTACCTGAGCAACCGGCCGGAGTTAGTGATATTTGGAATACTTATTTCAGCGGTTGGCACTCCATTGGGATGGGGACTTCTGTGGCTGCTCCAACCTGGCTTGCGATAATTGCAATTCTGGCAACCCCATTTTTTGGTAGTTTAAAAATATTTATCTCGATTCTATTTTTGCTGGCCCCGCTCTTAATAGCGGGAGCTGGCTATTTAGCGCTGCGACGTTTATCAAATAATCGTTGGTTAACGGTCGGGGCATCTCTGCTTTACGCAGTTTCACCGGTCGCGATTTCAGCGATAAATTCGGGTCGCTTAAGCACGGTGATAGTTCTTATCCTTCTGCCATTCTTTGTTAACGCTTCTCAAGGTATTTTTGCACTTGAGCAAATTACTTGGCGCCGTATCTTTGGCCTATCCCTGTTGGCATCGGTTCTCGTAGCGTTCTCGCCAGTTCTGTTACTTATTGGCTTTTTATTTAATCTCTTTGGAATCTATCGTGATTATGCTTTAAGTGAGCGTGGTTTAAACACGACGCTCTTTAATCAACTCTTATATCGACGGATAGCGCTAGTGATTACACCGATTCTTGTCTGTGCTCCCTGGAGTTTCGAGTTATTCATTCAACCGAAACGTTTCTTCATAGACTCTGGATTTTTACTTCCAGGAGGTGGTCCAAATTTAGCTTTAATGGGCAACCCAGGTGGACCTGGATCTCTGCCAATTTACTTCATCAGCCCGCTCACGCTTGTGCTGGGAATTTCACTATTTTCGACAACCAAAGCGCGTTTTGCGGCCGAACTTGGGTTTATCTCATTAATTTCAGCGATTTTATTAAGCACCGTATCGCTCACAGGTAACGGAACTTCGATAGAGACCCCGATTTATACCGGTTCACTTCTAGCGCTGGCAACTATTGCCGCACTAGGAGCTGCGGTAATCATGCTCGATAAATTGCGAGAAAGACTAATTGCAACAAATATAAATTTCCGCCATATATCTGCAGCAATACTTTTAGTGGTTACTGCGCTGTATACGATAACTTCAATTTCCTGGGTTGTAAGTAGTGGAGCAAATTCACCTCTGCGATCTGGGGCGCGTGAAGTTCTACCAGCATTTCTCGCTATTGAAAGCGATGCAAAAACCATGGTTATTCGACCACGGGCGATTGGTGAAGACGTATCTCTAAATTATTATTTAGCGCGCGGCGGAGATGTATCGTTGGCGCAGCCTGATATTGCGCCAGCCGATAGAGATCAACTTTCTAGCGCTGTTCAAGAAATTGCAGATGGTAGTGGCTTGACGGCGAGCAAGACCTTTGCGGTTCACGGAATTAAATATCTTTTCTTAAAAAGCCCAATTGATGAAAATATTGCGCGCGTTATCGATGGGTTAGGTGGTTTTTCTAGAGCATCTTCCACGAGCGCAGGAATCGTTTGGGAAATATCAGTTAACACGGGCACGGTACTTTTCACCAATACTGCTGGGAAAAACTCCGTAATGCAGCAAGGCAACCTAGGAATAACAGTCAACGAACCTGGTGAGTTAACTCTGACCGAAAATTACAGTCAGGGCTGGAGAGCGATGCAAGATGGTTCTCGTTTAGAACGCAAACGCAGTGTCGATGGAATGCCTGTGTTCATCGTTACTGAACCAGGTTCCGTAACTTTGCTGTATGACGGAACTTCGCGTCGCGCTTGGATCTCATTCCAAGTTATCGTTTTAGTCACCGTTACGATTCTTGCTCTGCCTGCAGGTCGGCGTCGACGTGAGATCGAAGATGCGGAGTTGGCATGAAATTTCAACGCCCCGCACTGATTTTGATTTCTACATTTGTGGTCGTATTAGTTGCAAATGGGCTAAATGCGGGCCTTTCAAAGGGCAAGTTTTCTACAAATTTTCCTGCAGTTGTTTGCCCTCCGACTCCCGCAAAAATGACAACCGCGGTTTCTCTTCCATCTACTAAAACGCAATTGCGTAAGACCGGCACCAAGTCACTCGCCTTTGTCCCATCGCAAACTCTTAGATACATGCAGGCTAAGGCTCCCGTGATAATTGATTCTCAAGGTTCAACTCCAATTGTTTGGCAGATACGTAAAGGAGTATGGGCTGGCGCAACAATTTGTTCATCGTTACAAAACGAACAGTGGTTTGTCGGAGGCACAGCAGATGTAACAAGTAAGGGAAAAATTCTAATCGTAAATAGCGGTTTAAGTTCCGCAATTGTTGATTTGCAAATTTGGAACGAAATTGGTGCTCAACCAACAAAACCAATCACGCTGGAAGCAAACTCATATCGCGAGCTTGGTTTGGATTCCCTTGCTCCGGGTTCGCGCGAAATAGTAATTAGAGCGATTACTAGATCAGGACGTGTTACAAGTTACTTATTAGATGAGCGAGGACGTGGATTGAAGGCGCTCGGCGGAGATATAGTCAACTTTTCGCCAAAAGCTACTAAAGAAATATACATTCCTGCAGTGCCGCACACAGTACGTAAAGTTGGCAAGAAATCTGAGGAGCTTACGCACTCATTACGCTTACTGGTACCAGGTGAACTGGATGCCCGTGTCACTGTGAAAATTTCATCAACTGATGGGATTTTTATTCCATCTGGTTTTGAAAATAAAATAGTCAAGGCTGGTTCGGTTGTGTCTTTGCCGCTTCGTCCAAACCTAGCAAAGAGCAAATTTGGATTACACATTTCTTCCGATGAACCACTCGTTGCATCGGTGTATTCACAGACATTTGCAGAGAAGAAAACTGACTTCATTTGGAGTACCTCTGCTCCTGAATTAGTCCCAATGTCCTTGGCAACGTCTGGTCTATCTCCACAACTAGTTTTCATCGGCGATGCGATCAATCTTGATATTGAACTCTTACTCGATAAAGGTAAGCGTAAAGTTGTGAAAGTTCGAGGAGATGAGATTGCAACGGTCAAAATTCCAGATGGAGTTCGTTCGATCACATTTATAAATGTGGCAAAGGGAATTTATGGCGCAGGTCTAATTGCCGCTAAGAGCGGTTACGGATATTTCCCACTAGCACCTGGAAGTGTTCTAACTAAATCTTCAGTACCACTTTCAAATATTCGCGTCTTAACTCCCTGACAATCCCAGTTTTTTGCCCCTTACCCCACTAGCCTTATGGTCATGAGTAAGTTGGCTAGAACAGGGCGTAGCTGTTCGCGAGTGAGCTGTAGAAGCTTGGCTGCGATGACACTCACTTATATTTATGCGGACTCAACTGCAGTGCTTGGTCCATTGGCCACTTTTTCCGAACCTCATTCATACGATCTTTGCGAAACGCATGGCAAGCGACTTACCGTTCCTAATGGTTGGAATGTAATTAAAGAAGAAAGTTCTTTATCCGATACTGGTCCAAGTGATGATGATTTGATGGCGATCGCAGATGCGGTCCGTGAAGTCGCAAATTTGAATATGTCACCTACTGGATCTGACGCCGAAATTTTCGCTGCTAATTCAAGTGCACAAGAAGGTCAGATTGGTCGCCGCGGCCACTTGCGGGCAGTTCCCTCCTAGAATAATTCTGAAACAGTGTTTTTACTGGCTAAAGAGAGAAGCTGAACATTTCAATATTTAAAGCATATGACATTCGCGGATTAGTAGATGTAGAAATTACTGCTGATTTTTGCTTTGCTACAGGTGTTGCATTTGCGCGTTTTCTTCAACAGGAACGTGAACCAGGAACAGTTGTTATTGGCGAAGATATGCGACCTTCATCTCCAGCATTCGCCGACGCTTTTTCTGCCGGTATAACTTCACAGGGTTTAAATGTAATTCGAATTGGACTAGCTTCTACCGATCTACTTTACTTTGCTGCCGGAAAGCTGAATTTTCCTGGAGCCATGTTCACAGCCAGCCATAATCCAGCTGAATACAACGGCATCAAGTTGTGTCTCAGTGGTGCAAGGCCAATTGGTAAAGAGTCAGGACTTTTAACGATAGAAAGATATGTGAGCGAAGGGTCACCAATTGATTTTAGAAGTGTAGGCAGTGAGCGCAAGCAAGATATGTTGAAGGAATACGTTGATCATTTACTTTCACTCGTTGAATTGTCTAATATCCGCCCACTTAAAGTAGTAATTGATGCAGGAAATGGAATGGCTGGGCACACCGCGCCAGCGGTTTTTGCTCGCTTAAATTGCGAAGTAATTCCCATGTATTTTGAATTAGATGGAACCTTCCCTAATCACGAAGCAAATCCAATTGATGTCAAGAATCTAAAAGATCTTCAGAAAGCGGTGAAGAAGCACAAAGCCGATATTGGGCTTGCATTCGATGGCGATGCCGACAGATGTTTCTTAGTAGATGAAAATGGTGATCCAGTAAATCCATCAACCCTTACAGCGCTAATTGCAGATCGTGAGCTAAAGAAAAATCCAGGTGCAAATATTATTTATAATTTGATTTCATCGCGTGCAGTTGTGGAGATTGTTGAAGAGAACGGCGGGAAAGCTATTCGCTCAAGAGTTGGACATTCCTATATAAAGCAATTGATGGCAGAAACCGGAGCGGTATTCGGTGGAGAACACTCAGGACATTTCTACTTCCGTGATTTTTGGCGTGCTGATTCTGGAATGTTGGCTGCGCTTCATGCAATTGCTGCGCTTGGTGAAGTAAACACCGCGCTCTCAAAAATACTCAAACCGTATAGCCGCTATTTTTCTAGCGGTGAAATTAACTCCAAGGTTTCTGATACACAAAATTCAATGTTGGAAATTGATGCGAAATATGGAGCAAGCGCTGGTAATGAGGTGGATCGCCTTGATGGCTTGACCGTTAGTGGAGATAATTGGTGGTTTAACGTCCGCGCTTCTAATACCGAGCCTCTCTTGAGATTAAATGTGGAAGCAAAGACACAAGGACGTATGGAGAAGATACGAGATGAGGTGCTCGCCACAATCCGTGGCTAGCGTCTAAATAGCCAGTAAGGGTCGGCGGGCGCTAATCTATGCACAGAGCCGCCTAGCAAAGTAGAGCCCTACGCCTTAGGTAAGCACAGTCCAATCAACTGTTATTTATTACCAATTAAGGAGAACACCATGAATTCACCAGTTACATCAACGCTTCCACGCCACGATATTGCGGATGCATCACTTGCAGCCGAAGGTCGCAAGAAGATTGAGTGGGCAGAACGCAATATGCCTGTACTCGCGCAGATCCGTGAGCGCTTCGAGAAGTCACAGCCGTTTACCGGCGTAAGAATCGCTGCCTGCATGCACGTCACAACCGAGACGGCTAACTTGATGCGCGTCTTAAAAGCCGGAGGAGCAGATATTGCGCTCTGTGCTTCGAATCCACTTTCAACTCAAGATGACACTGCCGCCGCGCTAGTTCACGAATATGGAATTTCAGTATTCGCACGCAACGCAGTTGATCGTGACGGTTACTACTCACATATCAATGCGGCACTAGATATCGAACCACACCAAGTATTTGATGATGGTTGCGATCTTGTAAACACTCTTCACACGACTCGTAAAGAACTCCTTCCAAATATTGCCGGTGGTTGCGAAGAGACGACAACTGGCGTAATCCGTCTTAACCAAATGGCTAAAGATGGTGCACTTACATTCCCAATGATTGCTGTCAATGACACTGATACCAAGCACATGTTCGACAACCGTTATGGAACAGGTCAGTCAACACTTGACGCTGTCTTCCGTGCGACAAACTTCCTTCTCGCTGGACGCATCGTCGTCGTAGCAGGATTTGGCTACTGCGGTAAAGGTGTTGCAGAACGCGCCAAGGGTATGGGCGCTGATGTAGTTGTTACCGAAATTGATCCAACGAAAGCGCTGGATGCCATGATGCAAGGATTCCGCGTAATGCCAATGCTTGAGGCTGCCAAAGTTGGTGACGTATTTATTACGGTTACTGGAAACCGCGATGTATTGCGTGATGAGCACTTTGCCGTAATGAAGGATGGCGCAATAATGGCAAACTCTGG
>CAMBGS010000049.1 GCA_945866305.1 Bifidobacterium breve | reverse complement strand
CTTCATGAACAGAAATGGCGACTTGGTCATATTTCCTCCGCAGAAAGTGGCTGTATTGCTTTAGCCTAATCACTAGGGCGCTTTTAGTAAACTTCCTTGCGTAAATTTAGGCGATCTTTTTGCTTTGAACCAACCACATCTTTCTCTCTCGCTCAGGCAATTTTTCAATTGAATAGCGCAACATCGTTCTTGGCATCACTTTTGAGTAATCACTGAGAAATGCTCGGAGCAAAGCTGGATCGCGTTTACCCATTTCGCGCAACATCCAGCCGACAGCCTTGTGGATCAAATCGTGATCATCCGTTAACAATAGTTCTGCAATTTCGTATGTTGGGCTTAGTTCTCCGGCACGCAAGAAGGCGAAGGTAAATATCATCGCTGTTCTTCGCTCCCACAGATCCTTACTTTTTGAAAGTTTCCTAAGCATTGGCATTGGATTTTTTGTCTCGAGTAAATACTGCCCAATAGTTGGAGCAGATACATCTACCAAATCCCAGCTATTAACTCGTTCGCTAAGAACCTGCTTGATGTAGAAATCAAAAATAGATTTCTTCTGCTTTAACTCTCTACTTTTCTTGTATCGATTGCAGAGAATTATTAAGGCGCAGAGTCGCACCTCGTGGAAGTCCGATTTTGTTAGCTTCTCAAGTTCACTAAATGTTAGATCACTATATTCGCTCGCAATTTTTCTTGTTTTAGGTACTGAAATCCCGAGAAATATATCGCCTTCACCGTACTCACCTGCCGCAGTTTTGTAGAACCTCTGCTGTTCATAGGCATGTCTGGCACTTGACTGTGACTTTAGGGCGATAAGAACTTTAGATGCGCTCATG
Organism: Bifidobacterium breve; assembly: GCA_945866305.1. Taxonomy (GTDB): domain Bacteria; phylum Actinomycetota; class Actinomycetes; order Nanopelagicales; family Nanopelagicaceae; genus Planktophila. The sequence goes on along the minus strand of CAMBGS010000049.1, from coordinate 8,408 downwards.
CGAAACTAGTTTTCTTTCTCCTGAACCTAGTAATAGAGGTTGGTCTTCCAGCGACCGAGTTTCTTGTTCGCTGAATAAGCGCGAACGGATTAAGAAGCGTAGGCCCTCAGGAGTTTCTAGCGAAAATCCACCGCCACGACCCGGGACTACATCGATTGTTATATGGGTATGGCTCCAATATTCGAATTGCTCCAAGGAGATCCAGACCTTTATCGAAGCAACTATTTCACTTACAAATATTTCTCCGAGTAATACGTCAGCGCCCCCGACTTTAAACTCACCTTCGTTGTAACACATCGGTGCTGAGCCATCACAACAACCACCACTTTGATGAAACATCAACGGGCCGTGTTGGCTGGTTAACTTGCGAAGTAGATCATCAGCGGCAGGAGTGGTTGCAATCCGTGAAGGCAAGTCACCGTAGATTTTCTCCATATTTTTAGAGTACCTTAAAAAATATGGCGGAGGCAGCCCAGGCCCCCGCCATATCTAGTTGGATTCGGCTTAAAAGAATCCCAATTTACTTTCGGAATAGCTGACCAAGAGGTTCTTGGTCTGTTGATAATGATCGAGCATCATCTTGTGATTCTCACGTCCCATTCCGGATGACTTGTAACCGCCAAATGCAGCGTGTGCCGGATATGCGTGATAGCAATTAGTCCAAACACGGCCTGCTTTGATCTCTCGACCAGCGCGATAAGCGGTGTTCATCTTGCGTGTCCAAACTCCTGAACCAAGTCCATAGAGGGTGTCGTTCGCAATCTCCATTGCTTGATCAAAGCCATCGAACTTTGCAACAGATACTACCGGTCCAAAGATTTCTTCTTGGAAGATGCGCATGTTATTTGTACCTTCGAAGATGGTTGGCTCAATGTAATAACCACCTGAAAGGTCTCCGCCAAGATCTGCGCGCTTTCCTCCCATAAGAATTTTGGCACCTTCTTGCTTACCAATTTCGAAGTAGCTAAGAATTTTCTCCATTTGATCATTCGATGCCTGTGCACCGAGCATTGTGTTGGTATCAAGAGGATTTCCTTGAATGATTGCTTTAGTACGAACCATTACATCCTTAAGGAATTGATCATAAATTGGAGCGTCAATTAGCGCCCGAGAAGGACATGTACAAACTTCGCCCTGGTTAAGCGCGAACATGTTAAATCCTTCGATGCACTTATCGTAGAAAGCATCATTTTCATCAGCGATATCGCGGAAGAATATATTCGGAGATTTTCCACCAAGTTCTAGTGTCACTGGAATGATGTTCTCTGATGCATATTGCATAATCAGTCGCCCGGTTGTCGTTTCACCAGTAAATGCGATCTTCGCAATTCGACGCGATGAAGCAAGTGGCTTTCCTGCTTCAACTCCAAAACCATTTACGATATTTACTACGCCTGCTGGTAACAAGTCAGAGATCAATTCCATAAGGAAGAGAATTGAAACTGGGGTTTGTTCTGCTGGTTTTAGAACAACACAGTTTCCTGCTGCAAGAGCTGGTGCGAGTTTCCAAACCGCCATCAAGATAGGGAAGTTCCAAGGGATAATCTGACCTACAACTCCAAGTGGCTCATGGAAATGGTAAGCAACCGTGTCGTGATCTAGTTCTCCGATTGAACCTTCTTGGGCACGAATTGCGCCAGCGAAGTAACGGAAATGATCGATCGCCAAAGGAATATCAGCTGCCATAGTCTCCCGTACTGGCTTTCCGTTTTCCCAAGTTTCAGCAACTGCAATCTTCTCAAGATTAGCTTCCATCCGATCGGCAATTTTATTGAGAATGTTTGCTCGTTCAGTTGCGGAAGTCTTAGTCCAGGTTTTTGCCGCTTCGTGAGCCGCATCCAGTGCTTTCTCAATATCTGCAGCATCGCCTCTTGCAACTTCGCAGAAGACTTTTCCTGTGACAGGAGTGATGTTTTCGAAGTATTTCCCAGATGCGGGAGCCACATATTTGCCACCGATCCAGTGGTCATATCGCGACTTAAATTCTGCAACCGCTCCGGGTTGTCCTGGTTGTGCATATACAGACACTGTTGTTCTCCAATTCCGGATAGCAACTTTGCTCTCCTTTTCTTGCAACGTACTCGCATTCCCAAATCGGAACAAGGGAAATTCACGGTAGTGATGAGTGCTAGCACTCATCAATTTCTTTGAAGTTAGGTGTGACCGACTAGATAAGCGGGCAAGGGGTAGCACTAGACAATCTGCCTAATGGATTTTCTTTAAGTGAAACGATGCTCTCGAAAGCAAGAAACATCTACTTAGGAGAGAAAGATGAAGATCAACGGAGAATTAAGTAAATTTAAAGTTGCCATAATTGCAGTGGCATTAATTTCCATAATCGCACAGGCAGGTCCAGCGAGTGCTGCTACAAAGACAATCACTTGCTACAAAGGCACTGTGGTTAAGAAGGTAACTACAGCAAAATGTCCAAGTGGTTATTCAACTAAAAAACCAGTAGCAACGGCCACGGCACCAGCGGCTAGTGCGATCGCTTTTCAAGGAAATTACAGTGGCAAAGTCTCACTTCTTTGGGGCGATGGATATGTTCAAGTTACATCTGTAAAGGCGACAGGTACAGGAAATGTCGGTGATCTCGCTGAATTAAGCGGCACAGGATCTGCCGCCCCTGCCGCGCAATGCGATTCTTTTGCCGGTTCTGGCACTTTAGGAACTGGTGCGAACACTATGAAAGTCGCCTTCGATACATCAGCTAAAGGTTGTGCCGCAGAAGATTCTGCGCCAACCAAAATCACATTTTCAGGTAATGCTGTTATTAAAAGCGGTACCGGTAAATATGCAACCGCGAAAGGCACATTCAAAGTTTCAGGGAGTTTTTCGATACAAACATCAACCGCTGGTAAGTCAGAGACTGATGCATTTTCAATGACAGCAACCGGATCAATCAACCTCAAGTAGCAAAAAGCAGAAACAGGAGAAGTAAGATGAAACACTCAAGAATAATGGTGGTAGGTATTGCAGCAGTAGGTGCGCTTTCAATGAGCATCACACCAGCGAGTGCTGCAGCAGACGGAAATCTGATTTTAAGTGGTGGAAGCGGTGTGTACGGGCTTGCGCCAATTAATATCAACGCCACGGCTAATGCTGCCGGTGCCGTTAAGTTCATGTCAGGCGGGGTAGTAATCGGAGGATGTGAGGCAGTACCAACGGCAACAGTTGCACCATTCTTAGCCAAATGTGCTTGGGTCCCTTCTGCAGCTGGTGCGGTTGCGTTATCTGGAGTATTTACACCAACTAATTCTGTTTTATTCACGGTAGCAACTTCGCCAGTATTGAATGTAAAAGTCGGATCACCTGTGCAGGGTGTTATCTCACCGATTCACATCTACGTGGATACCGTATTGGCATCAGGTTCAACAGGAGCACTAGCTCCTCGATTTGCAAGCTGTGCAATCACGAATGAATATTTATTAGGACAAACAATCGTATTTCGCGTTTATGCGAATAACGCTGACCAAGCAGGAGCTGTTCTAGACTCAAATAACACTGCAAAAGCCTTTATTGAAGTCGCCGGTGTAAAAGATCCAATCGCATTATCGTATGGAAATCACAGTGGTGTTGCTTTCTGGACCGGAATCTTAAAAACTGGTGCAGCTCCTCTATATAGCACACTTGGAGTTATCAACTTTAAAGTAACGATTGTTGCTAAAGATGCAACTTCTATAAAAGTACTTTCTACAAAGTTGGTTGCAAAGAAGAACACCGACGGAACAAGAGTTATCGGTGCCAACGGTAAGTCAGTTTTCGAAAGAGTTTCTTACTACCGAAATGTGAACCTGAGCCAAGCTCTTATTGGCGCGACTGGAACATGGCAGTCAAATTTCACTCAAACATCTCAATTAACGCTCTTTGCGGTACCTGTCGCGAAGTAGAGCATAACTAAACAATGATTGGAGAGATCATGATCAAAAAGAGAATAGCTGCTCGCGCAGGTGTGGTTGCAATCCTGACAATGGGGTTGATCGCACCTGCTCAAGCGGCAGATAATCCAGTAAAGCTAATTGCCCCCAAAGAAATTGCAGATGTCCCGGCGATCCCATTTACTGGGATAAAGGCTCAGACTTTTAGTACTCCATCAACTATGGTAAATCTGGAAGTGACTCCTTCGCAGGTTGTTATTGGTAACGCTTTAACAATTACCGGAAAAGGATTAACGGGAAATACACCAGTCACACTTACTTGGTCTACAAATGACGCCACTTGGGTTGCCGATGTGCAGCCCAACACCGTTAACTACATGGGAACTTCTTACACGAAGTACAACGTAGTGATAGCAACCATCACAACTGATGCACTCGGTGGATTCGTTTACAAGACGAAAGTACCTTCCGATTTTGGTGGCGTTCACGATATTTATGCCGTGAATAACGATGTGGCAATTGCACATGGTGGAGTTCAGATCGCAAGAACATTCAAGATGACCCCAACCAGCGGTCCGGTCGGAACACCAATCACCATTGAATACAGCGGCCTTGGGCCTTCGCTTTATGCGGCGGGTTCTGCTCTTTACTACGACAATAAATTTGTTGGAGAAATGCAGGCGCGCTGGACTCGTGGAACTGCTCGCACAACTATCTTGGCCAGCGGATCAGTAGGCAAACACTTCATTCAAGCCAACGAGGCAATCAGTTTTAGTTACTTGAATGTAATGCAATCTCCAGTGCCATTTGCAAATAGTGGCTCAGGTTTCTTCACGGTTACGAAAGATCCTGGCGCATTTAAACCGTATGTCATTTATCCAAAAGATATGACACCTACTGTTGAGCAGCGCACAACTCTTACAACCGCTGGACTTGACCCAAATACCAAAGCGGTAGCAACTCTAGCTCCGGCTCGAGGAGTAGTTGGAAGCAAGTCAACGCTTAAAGTAAGTGGGCTAACTACTCGAGGGATGCACACAATTGTGTGGGCGACGGTTGTGGGTAACCGTGTTAACTGCACAACCGGAACTTGTTGGGTCTATAACCCAATCCCATTGGGTACGGTCGATGTAACGAGTGAAAGTATTAGCCAGGAGATCACAATTCCTGATCACCTTGGTGGCTATCACGTTGTTCAGGTTAAGTTAGGTGATGTAGTAGAGGCTCAACAGGTCTTCTACGTAAAGGAAAGCATCCAACCGTTACTTGAAAAAAACGGAAAAGTTCTCACCTTAGGCGTGGCAAAGGCCGATAAATCCGGTTCGGTTGAAGCCTTCGCTCGCGGTGGGCAAGGAACTCCTACCTATAACTTTAAAGAAGGTGACGAGTTCACCATCAGTATTAAAGGCGTTGGTTGGACACAGATGGATAACACGTTGGCGGTGGCATACGACAACAGTTATGTGGGCTATGGCTGCGGATTTAATTCCAATGGATATCTCGTTGTTCACTTAACGGCAATCGGGGGAGTTGGAACACATATCGTCACACTTCGCCCGTTGTTGTATACACAGCAACCATCATTTGCGAGCACTCCCTATGGAATGGTGCCGGTCTTGACCTCGGAGCGCGACTTTGCAGGTTTAGCACTTGGTTATCAGATACCTACATTCCACTTCGCAATAAATATTGTGAAGTAGTTACTTAGGTAGCCACCAATTCCACTTGCCAAGTAAGACCATCGCACTTGGCAGAAGTAACGCTCTAACCAAAGTTGCATCAATTAGGACTGCAAGAGTTAGGCCCAGGCCGAGCTCTTGCAGTCCTGCAAAGTGGCCAAAGATAAATCCGGAAACCGCTGCTATAAAAATGGCGGCAGCGGCAGTTACGACGCCAAGTGTTCTGACAAAGCCTTCACTGATAGCGCTCGCATTGTCCTCCCCACGCAGCCAAGCTTCCCGCATTCGCGAAACGATAAAAATTTCGTAATCCATTGAAACGCCAAAGAGAATTGCAACTAAGAATACGAGCGCCCAAATTTCTATCTGATCCAATTGATATGTTCCAAAGAGCGCCTTGGCAATTCCATACTTCATAAAAAGCACGAGTAAACCAAGCGATGCGGCGAGAGAGATAGCGCCTAAGACGATCGCTTTTAGTGGAAGAAGAATGGATTTAAATGTGCGCAGAAGAACCAAATAAATCAGCAGGATTAATCCCATAGCAATAAATGGAAGATGCTTCAAAATCATTGAAATTAGATCGACGCCCTGGGCTGGTGCGCCACCGACATAGAAGTTCATGTACTTACCTAGTTCAGATTCTGGCAGATACCTCTCTCGCAATTGCTTTACTAAATCGCGGGTTTCAGCGGAACCGAGTGAACTCTTACTAAATACGAAGATTCGAAAGTAACTTCCCGATTGATTTATGTATGGAGCCCTATCTCCTTGTGCCACCGTAAGCACACCAGGTAACTGACTGATCTGTGATGCCAGCGTTAATCGATCCTGACTTATCGATGAGAGATTGCCTAATGAAGCGGACTCGATTTCACCTAATACAACGATGGGTGTAATCACGCCTTCGCCAACTTGAGTGGATATCGCTGAAATAGCCCTTGCAGATTCCAATTCAGAGGGCAGCGAAGTGAGCGAACTCGGCGTCACTTGCATAGCCATAATTGGAAGCGCAAATAGAATTAATAAAGTAAGAGTGCCAAAAAAGATCCGCTTGGGTGCTCGCACGATTTGCGCCGCAAAGCGAAGAATCATTGGCCCGGGGGCCGTTCCTAAACGCAGCAACCCGTGAAATTTATAGCTTTGACTTAAGCGCTCACCAAAGAGAGCGAGTAAGGCCGGGACCAGAGTGAGCGTTGCCAGCGCAGAGGAGATAGGTACAAGGACTCCTCCCATTCCAAGTGAGCGTATGAATGGAACCGGAATAAACAACAAGGTACTCAGCGCCAAAGTAATTGTGAGCGAAGAAATTAAAACTGTACGCCCAGCGGTCTGCAGAGTCTTTGCGATCCAATCTGGCTTCTTTAATTCTGGGTTCAGTGCAGCTTCAGATCGATACCGATGAAGTATCAAAAGACTGTAATCAATTGCTAAGCCAAAACCAATTAACTCAACAACGCTTGGTAGATACAACACCATTAAAAAATAGTGAGATAGCAGATCTAATATAGATAAGGTTAGCGCGATGCTGGCCGCAGCAAAGATAAATGGGAGAAAGGCGGAGAGCGAGAATCCCAAGGTAAGGATTAAGAGCGCTAGCGCTGCAATAATTGCAATGATTTGACCACGCGCTAAGTCACTGCCCAGAATCGGTTTAACATCGGCATATATCGCAGGTGGTCCCGAAACCTGAGAAATACCTAATCCATTCTCTTTCAATGTATCTCGCAAAGGTTCGATGTCAAGAGCGGCTACAGGTAAAACTTTGGCGCTACTTGCAATGGTAAATAAAGTTCCACCGATCGCTCTTTGCTCAACTATTGAAAGCCCAGAAATGTCTGATACAACTCTGGATGTTTGTGACTTCAGAAGCTCAATTTCCGCTTTTGGAATGGTTCCAAATTTATAAGTAATGGTGATTAAGGATTCAGAGTTTTCAGAAAACTCTGAATTCAAAATTTGTTCAGCGATTGCTGACTCGCTATTGGGCACTGTCAATGAAGTAGTCAACCGTGAATTTAAATCGCTGGATGTCACTACTCCAGCAAGAATTATCACTATCCAGCCAATAGCCACAATTACACGAGCCCTGATAGAGAAATCGGTAATTCGTGCCAGCATCTTGCGAGTGTATTCGCTATTCTTTTCACATTAAGAGGGTTAGCACTTAGAAAGAGGTTGCGATGCTAGAAGCTATTTTTCTAGGCGTGCTTCAAGGCCTAACCGAGTTTCTGCCTATCTCATCTAGTGCACACATTCGCTTTGCGGGTGAGTTATTTGGAACCAATCAGGATCCAGGGGCAACTTTTACGGCAATCACTCAGATAGGCACGGAACTCGCAGTTCTTATCTACTTTAGAAAAGATATTTTGCGAATTATTAAGGCTTGGCTAAATCAGATTGCTCGTCGCTCTTTAGATATTGCGGAAAAGCGTGATGCTCGCATGGGTTGGTTGATAATTGTTGGCTCTCTTCCAATTGCAGTACTTGGTTATACGGGTCAAGATGTCATTAAGAATGACTTCCGCGCACTCTGGTTGATTGCCTCGGTAATGATTATTTTTGGTGTGGTTCTTGGTATCGCTGATAAATATGGCAAAGTGGAAAGAGAGTTACATCAGCTAACCCCAGCGCACGGAATTCTCTATGGGCTAGCGCAGTCTTTAGCACTAGTGCCAGGAGTTTCAAGATCGGGTGCAACTATTGCAATGGGACGTTTCCTTGGTTACAGCCGAGAAGCGGCGCTGCGTTACTCATTTTTATTGGCACTACCAGCAGTTTTCGGTAGTGGATTTTATGAATTAAAAGGCGCAATTGGATCTGACGCAGCGGATCAGGCATTCACTCTTCC
>CAMBGS010000048.1 GCA_945866305.1 Bifidobacterium breve | reverse complement strand
GCAAGTTTGGAACCAGCCATTGCGTTATCGCGTTCAGATTTATACAAGTCACGTTCGGCACGCACGGATACAAACTCTGCGGCGGATGCACCATCAGAGGTTGTGCGTCTGCCTGCGATTAAGTAACCGAGGGCGGCACCGATTAAGAGCCCGATTACGAGTGTAAGAATGGCCACTGCTGTGCTTGACATGGCCCTATCGTGGCAGGAAGCACCGACAATCACGCGTAGGCTCTACTCCTTATGAGCCTTTCAATTGGAATCGTCGGTCTGCCCAACGTCGGAAAGTCGACCCTTTTTAACGCGCTCACCAAAAATAACGTCTTGGCCGCTAATTACCCCTTCGCAACCATTGAACCCAATGTCGGTGTGGTCGGTGTACCCGATGAGCGCCTAGCAAAACTTGCGCAAATTTTTGGCTCAGAAAAACTCCTTCCCGCCGCACTTTCTTTTGTAGATATCGCCGGAATTGTTAAAGGTGCATCCGAAGGCGCAGGTCTTGGAAATAAATTTTTAGCAAATATTCGTGAGACCGATGCGATCTGCCAAGTAATTCGCGTATTCACCGATGGCGATGTCGTGCACGTTGATGGACGAATTGATCCAAGCAGCGATATGGAGACCATTAATACGGAACTCGCGCTCGCGGATTTACAGACTATTGAGAAAGCGCTGCCGCGGCTAGAAAAAGAGGCGCGCATCAATAAAGAAACGGCAAGCGTTGTGGAAGCGGTTAAGAAAGCCGAAGCTCACTTGCAAAGCGGTAAGCCACTTTCTTCATCCGGTTTAGACCTAGATCTTTTGCGCGAACTTCATTTGTTAACCGCCAAGCCATTCTTATATGTATTTAACGTTGATGCTGCAGAATTAAACGATGGCGAGCTTCGTCAGAAGTTGGCTGAATTGGTCGCACCAGCCGAAGCAATCTTTTTAGATGCCAAAACTGAGGCTGAACTCGCTGAGTTAAGTGATGAAGATGCACTTGAACTTTTGCAATCAATTGGTCTGAAAGAACCAGGTCTGGCAACTTTGGCTCGCGTTGGTTTTAGCGTCCTTGGTTTGCAGACTTACTTAACTGCAGGTCCAAAAGAAGCCCGCGCCTGGACAATTCACAAAGGTGACACCGCACCTATGGCCGCCGGTGTTATTCATACCGATTTTCAAAAAGGTTTTATTAAAGCCGAAATAGTTAGCTTCACGGATTTGATTGAGTGCGGATCAATGGCCGATGCTAAAGCTAAAGGCAAAGTACGTATGGAAGGTAAAGAGTACGTAATGGCCGATGGCGATGTTGTGGAGTTTAGATTTAACGTTTAAGCACCGGTGTAGTGCTTGGCGATTTCACCAAGTGATTTATCAATGATCTCAAGTCCTAACTTCGCATCTGCTTCAGAGATGTTGCAAGGTGGACATAAGTGAAGACGATTAAAGTTATTAAATGGCATCAGCCCGTTCTTACGGCAAGCCGCGACTAATTCGTTCATTGCAGGACTTGATCCACCATAAGGTGCCAATGGAGCACGAGTTGCGCGATCAGTAACTAAATCAACGCCCCAAAAAACTCCAAGCCCGCGAATATCACCGATTAATTTATGCTTCTTAGCTAACTCGTGAAGACCTGGTCCTAAAATCTTTTCACCAATCGCAGCAGCGTTCTCGACCATCTTCTCGTCTTTCATAACTTGAATAGTTGCAACTGCAGTTGCTGTGGCAATCGGATGCCCCATATAAGTAAGTCCGCCAGGGAACACTTGTTCATCGAAGGTATGTGCGATTTCTCCGGTCATCACAACTCCACCGAGTGGGATATATCCAGATGTAACCCCTTTAGCAAAGGTAATTAAATCTGGCATCGCAGCAGAATGTTGGAATGCAAACCACTTACCTGTGCGGCCAAAGCCAGCCATTACTTCATCAGCGATCCATAAAATCTTGTACTTATCGCAAAGCGCGCGAACACCTTCGAGATAACCCTTTGGCGGAACTAAAACTCCAGCAGTTCCCGGAACTGATTCAATTAAGATTGCCGCGATTGTATTTGGTCCTTCAAAGATAATTGTCTGTTCTAGATGTTCAAGAGCACGCGCAGACTCTTCGGCCTCATCTTTAGCCCAAAACGCTGTGCGATATAAATAAGGTCCCCAGTAATGAACATGACCATATGCATATTCATTAGGTAAGCGGCGCGGATCGCCAGTTGCATTTATCGCAGCGCCAGTGTTTCCGTGATACGAACGGTAAGCCGAAAAAATCTTATGTTTGCGAGTATGTAAACGAGCCAGACGAATGGCATTTTCAATAGCATCTGCACCAGCAGTTGTGAAAAATACCTTAGCGAACTCCCCACCTGCCAATTCCACAATCGAACGTGCAGCTTGATTACGTACTTCGATGGCGTGTTGTGGAGCAATCGCAGCAAGTTCCGCTGCCTGATCTTGAATCGCCTTAATAACTTTAGGATGTTGATGGCCGATATTGGTAAAGACCAGTTGTGATGAAAAATCCAGATATGTATTTCCTTCATAGTCCCAGAAACGAGAACCCGCACTGCCCGAAATTGGCAACGGCTTTATTGCACCTTGCGCAGACCAAGAGTGAAAGACAAATTCTTTATCCTCTGCAGAAATTGCTGCGCTCTTTGCGGGATCGTTAATTGCTTCAGTCACTGGTCTGCCTTTTCTATGATTATTGCAAAATGAAATTAGCCTTAATAAGCGCCATCTTAATCCGAGCCTCAGATTAAAACTATGGAGTAAATCACCAGTAAATACTTACTTTATGAGCGGGTAATTAGTCCATATCCAAGGGCTTTAGTAAGATATGACCCGTGCGGCGCTTTTTGGGCCGCTATTTCTTTGGATAGTCCATTAGAAGCCAGATGGTCGAAAAGACCGCTTGGGTTCCTTACGAAAGTAGTTCTCTTGTCAAAGCAACAAGCCCACCTAAAAGATCTGCCAATCAAGAAGCGCGAAAATCTGCGTAACGTCGCAATCATCGCTCACGTAGATCATGGCAAGACCACGTTGGTCGACGCCATGTTGTGGCAATCCGGAGCTTTCGCGGCGCACAAGGTTCAAGGCGAAGGCCAAGACCGCATGATGGATTCAATGGATCTAGAACGCGAAAAGGGCATCACTATTCTTGCCAAGAACACCGCGGTAAAGCGTGGTAACACGATCGTAAATATCATTGATACACCTGGCCACGCTGACTTTGGTGGTGAAGTAGAACGCGGACTAGAAATGGTTGACGGCGTTATTTTGTTGGTTGATGCTTCTGAAGGCCCGTTGCCACAAACTCGTTTCGTATTACGTAAAGCGCTGCAAAAGAATTTGCCAGTTATTTTGTTGATCAACAAAGTTGACCGCCCCGATTCACGTATCGCAGAAGTTGTTGACGAGGCTTACGAACTTTTCTTAGATCTTGATGCTAATGAAGATCAAATTGATTTCCCAGTAATTTACGCATCAGCGAAAGCCGGTCGTGCATCTCTTACGCGCCCAGCAGATGGTGGAATGCCGGTAGAAGAAAACCTTGACGTTCTCTTTGACACTATATTTTCTGCAATTCCTGCACCTGTTTATCACGAAGGTGCACCGTTGCAAGCGCACGTTACAAACCTTGACTCTTCTCCATTCCTTGGTCGCCTTGCGCTATGTCGCGTGCGCGAAGGTGTTATTAAAAAGGGTCAGCAAGTAACTTGGATTAAGACTGATGGAACAATGGAGCGCGTTAAGGTCAGCGAACTTTTAATTACCGAAGCCCTGGAACGCGTTCCGGCACTTGAAGCTCATCCTGGTGACATCATTGCGGTTGCGGGAATTGAAACAATTACCCTCGGCGAAACTTTGGCGGATACTGAAAATCCCCACGCTTTGCCGTTAATCATTGTTGATGAGCCATCTATTTCGATGACAATCGGTATTAATACATCACCACTTGCTGGCAAGAGCGGCACCAAGTTAACTGCGCGTCAAGTAAAGGGTCGCCTTGACGCCGAGCTGGTCGGTAACGTTTCACTTCGCGTTTTAAACACTGAACGCCCAGATACTTGGGAAGTACAAGGGCGTGGAGAGCTTCAGCTGGCTGTTCTCGTTGAAATTATGAAGCGCGAAGGTTTTGAATTAACTGTCGGAAAGCCACAAGTGGTTATCAAGAAAATTGATGGCAAGGTTCACGAACCGATGGAGCGTTTAACAATTGATGCTCCTGAAGAATACCTCGGCGTACTTACACAATTAATGGCGCTACGTAAGGGCCGTATGGAACAAATGGTTAACCACGGCACTGGTTGGATCCGCCTTGATTACCGCGTTCCATCACGTGGCTTAATTGGTTTCCGTACTGAGTTCTTAACTGAAACTCGTGGTACAGGTTTACTACACCACGTCTTTGATGGTTATGAAGCATGGCACGGCGATATCCGCACTCGCGGAACCGGTTCACTTGTTTCAGATCGAATCGGCGTAGTTACTTCTTATGCGTTGTACGGAACACAAGATCGTGGCAGCATTTTCGTTGAACCAGGCGATGAAGTTTACGAAGGCATGGTTATCGGTGAGAACTCCCGTTCTGAAGATATGGATGTTAACTGCGTGCGTGAAAAGAAGTTAACAAATATGCGCGCATCAGGCACTGACGAATCAGAGCGTTTAATTCCACCAAAGAAGTTAAATATGGAAGGTGCTCTCGAATTCTGTCGCGAAGATGAATGCGTTGAAGTAACTCCAGCGGTAGTTCGAATCCGTAAGGTAACCCTCAACGGCGATGAGCGCGCCCGCGCTACATCTCGTGCCAAGAAGGCGAACCAAACTTCCTAATTCGAGCGTAATGGGAATAAAAGTCAGAGGCGTGGGGTTCAATACCTCATATGACGACTCCCTCCATCAAGCTAACGCACAGCCCTGCTGTGCAAGCACTAGTGGAGCTCGATCCGCAGCAAATTAAAGCGGTTTCACATCGCGGTACACCTTTATTTATTGCAGGCGGTCCTGGCACCGGAAAAACATTGATATTGATTGAAGCTGCTGTCAACCGAATCAATTCTGGTCAAGACCCTGACTCAATTCTTTTACTAACCTATGGACGCCAACGTGCATCTGAAATGCGCGATGCAATTGCGCTACGCACCGACTCAACTGCGCACGAACCGCTGGCTCGCACATTTCATTCACTGGCGTATTCAATTCTTAAAATGAATACTGGCGATTCTTATTACGAACCAATTCTTTTATCTGGCCCCGAACAAGAAAATTTCATAGAACAATTACTGCAAGGTGATGTAACCGATGGTTATCGCCAGTGGCCAACAGATTTACACGATGGCGAAGATAAGCAAGGTAACCCACTCTTAACCCAAGGATTTATCCGCGAACTCCGCGATTTGATAATGCGTGCCAACGAACGCGGTATCACTCCTGAACAATTAGCAAAACGTGGCAAAGAAGTCGGCGAAAAATACTGGGCACCTGCCGCGGAATTTTGGTCGCGATACAAAAAAGTTATGGCGATTCGCGAAGATGCTGCCGGCGATGCCAAGATGCGCATTGATCCTTCTGAGTTAATAAGCATCACAATCGCTTACTTAAAATCAAACGAACCGCTTCGTGCACAGCTGCAGGCGCGCTTTAAAACCATAATGGTTGATGAGTTCCAAGAGAGCGATCCCGCGCAACGCGCGCTGTTACAACTAATTTGTGGCAGCGATTTAGTAATTGCCTACGATGCTGATTCTGCGGTTGGTCGCTTCCGCGGGGCCGATCCCGATGGTTTAAAGGGAGAAATTGATACTTTCTTGGCCAAAGGCGCAGAACACTTAACTCTCACCAATTCTTATCGCAGCGCCCCTGAAATATTTGAGATCGCGCAATCCGTAACTTCACAATTTCGGGCACCATCTGGCACCCGCAAACGCACCTGCACCTATACGCAAAAACCAGCGCTAGATAAGGCTTTTGATGTCGCCCGGTTGCGTTCACAATCCGAGGAAGCCCAATACATCGCCTACCATTTCAAACGCGCACATTTGATGCATGGCATCCCTTATTCGCAAATGGCAGTTATTTTGCGCACCGCCGGAACTCAAGCAAGTGCGTTGCGCCGCGCTTTTGCACAAGTTTCGATTCCGGTGGCAGGTGATTTAGAAGCGCTATCTGCTAATCCCGCACTCGTGCCATTTATTTTATTGGCGCGCGTGGCAAGCGGTGATCAACCGCTAAATCTTGATACTTGTGAACGCCTTCTGATCTCAGAATTTGGTGGCGTAGATGCGATCTCATTGCGCCGTATCCGCACCGCACTTCTGGAAGCGCGTGATGATGCCACTGATTCACGTGGTGGAACACAATTGCTGATTGATGCGATCGATGAGGGCGATATTCCAATTGAAGATAACGCATCGCTTACACGAGTTTATGAACTGCTAGCGAATGCGCGTAAAGCTTTACGAAAGAAAGATGCGCGCGCCGAAGATTTACTCTGGGCGATTTGGGATAACGCCAAAACTAGCGACAATGAAAAGTTAAGCACCGCTTGGCGCAATACCGCACTCCGTGGTGGAAATCGTGGAGCAGCTGCCGATCGCGACCTTGATGCAATGATTCAACTCTTTGATGGCGCACAACGCTTTACTGAACGTTTCCCTTATTCCAAGCCTTCCGCCTATCTTGATGAGTTAGCCCGCGAGTCAATTGTTGGCGACATCATCACTTCACAAGGCGTGCGCCCGGATGTTGTAGAAATATTGACGGTTCACTCTGCGAAAGGTCGGCAATGGGAGCTAGTCGCTGTCGCTGGTTTGCAAGAAGGAGTTTGGCCCAATCTGCGCCAAAGAAGTTCACTTCTCGGCAGCGAACGATTAGTAGAACGCGAACGCCACGGTGATCTTGCGCGGCTTGAACTAGATGTAATCGCGGCAAGCGCACTGGCTGAGGACGAACGTCGTTTGCTGCACGTGGCTGTAAGCCGTGCCCGCCAAGGTTTAATCGTCACTGCAGTTCAACGTGAAGATGATGAACCATCTGCATATTTCGAAGAACTCGATAAGAACTCTGGTGTGGAAGATGCACCAATTACTGAAGTTCCGCGTCCACTGACGACATCAGCTCTTGTTGCTACATTGCGTCAAAATTTAGATAACGCAAAGGCTGCCTCAGCAGCTGGCATTTTAAAGACGCTCTCTGAATCCAAAATCCATTCTGCCAATCCAAGCAATTGGACCGGCGCCCTTGCCATCTCTTCCACCGAAACAGTTGTGTCGGCAGATGGTGATGTGCAAGTTTCTCCAAGTGGCGCTGAAAACTTCACTGAATGCGGAGTTAAATGGTTCCTCGAGAAAAATGGCGGAACCAATGGTGATTCGACTGCTCAAATTCTGGGATCTGCAATTCACGAATTTGCGCGTATCAAAGTGGAAGAACCCGGAATTTCAGATGCTGATCTCATCGCAAAGTTGCAAAGTTCTTGGTCTCTTATTGATCCAACAGATGGCTGGGTGAGTACAACGGCGCTAAAGCGAGCAATCAAGATGCTAGAGCGTTTTGCGCGGTATCACGCCGCGTCTACTAGAACCGTAGTAGGAGCAGAACTTAACTTCACCATAAAAGTTGGTCGCGCTGAAATTCGCGGTAACGTAGATCGAATTGAAGTCGACGCTGATGGCAATTTCTATGTAATTGACTTCAAAACTGGTAAAAACATGATTAAGAAGGAAGAAGCTAAGTCAAATTTACAATTGGCTTGTTATCAGTTGGCCGTTGCACTTGATGGTTTTGAAAAGAAGTTATCTGGCACCAAATCAACGGGTGCAGAACTTGTCTATCTAGCCAAAGATTCTGTGAAGGTCACCACGCGTCAACAATTCATCATTGATCAGGATCAAGTAAAGGCGAAGATCGAAGAGATCGCAGAAGGAATGGGAGCTGCCACCTTCCAGGCGCGCATCAATGAAATGTGTGAAAGATGCGTAGTTAAGGCTTCTTGCCCGATACAAAATGAGGGTCGGGCGGTGATCCAATGATTGAGAAATATTCACCACAAGATATCGCCGCTGCTCTGCAAAAAGTTGGTGCGAAGGTTTATGAACCAACTGCGGAACAGAGCGCAATTATCTCGATTGCTTCCAACCCACTCGAACCTGCTGTTGTAATTGCAGGCGCTGGTTCTGGAAAGACCGAAACAATGGCGGCGCGCGTTATCTATCTGGTGGCAAATGGATTTGCCCGTCCTGACCAAATCTTGGGACTTACCTTCACTCGAAAAGCTGCAGGTGAACTAGCCATTCGTATCCGCACTCGCTTGCGTCAATTACGCGATGCCAAGTTAATCCCAGAAAACACTCCACTAGAAGTAAGCGTTACGACCTACCACTCTTACGCCGCGCGACTCTTATCTGAGCACTCCATCCGCTTTGGCATTGATGCTGACATTTCCCCAATGGGAGATGCGGCGATGTGGCAATTAGCAAATGATGTAGTTCGCAATTGGGACGATGCTAATTACACAAATGAGTCAGAGATCAACACCGTTGTTGATGACTTACTTGGATTAACTAAGTTGATGTTGGAACATCAGGTAAAGCCAGATGCGATTGAAGCTGCTGACTTGGCTGTCTTAGAAGAGCTGTCAAAGATGACTGGTGATCAAAATGATCAAGTTCGCCGAGTAAATCGCGTTCTGACCCAACGTATTGGGCTATTGCCAATGGTGGAAAGTTTCATTAAGCGCCGCCAACAATCGGGACAACTCTCATTCGATGACCAAATGTCACTTGCCGCAGACATTGCAGTTAACTTTGGTGATGTCGGCGAACTCGAACGCGCTAAATATTCTGTGGTCTTGCTAGATGAGTACCAAGACACTTCGCAATCTCAGGTCCGCATGCTCTCTGCGCTTTTTGGGGGCGGTCATCCAGTGATGGCAGTTGGCGATCCATGTCAGGCGATCTACACCTGGCGTGGGGCATCGGCAGGCACAATCAACTCATTTAATAGCTATTTCCCTAAGGTTTCCGGGCAAAATGGAGCAGAGCGTTATTCGCTACTCACTACTTTCCGCAACGATAAATCCATTTTAGAACTTGCAAATGTGGTCTCTGCCCAAATTCGTGCAGAAGGAAGTGCAGATGTTCCACCGCTGACACCACGACCTGGCGCAGGTGCGGGCAATTTAGCTTGCGGAGTATTTGAAACTATTGATGCGGAAGCACAAGCGATCGCTGATTACTTTGCTCCGCTCTGGTTTGATGAGAAACGTTTAGCTGCGCCATCGCAGAAACGAACCACCTTCGCAGTTTTAGTTCGCAAACGTTCTCAAATACCAGCGATCGAAAGCGCACTCCGATCTGCTGGTATGCCAGTAGATGTAATCGGACTTGGCGGATTGATTCACGTTCCTGAGGTTGCAGATATCGTTTCAATGTTAAAGGTAATCGCTGATCCCGATGCTGGC
>CAMBGS010000047.1 GCA_945866305.1 Bifidobacterium breve | reverse complement strand
CTTTTGGTGCAACTTCATTTACTTGGATTCTGGTGGGGAGATTGTTCGCTTTCCAACACACTCTTTCGCCGTGATGCCGAAGCTTTTGCTGCTTACTTAGTTGATGCTGAAACTGGCGAATTTCAGAAGTCTCTAAGTGATGGACAGCGAGAACACGATTTAGAGATCGCGCATTTTAATGTTGCCGCAGAGTTAGAAGATTTAGCACTCTCCGGAGTTCTCTATCCAGGTATGGATCCAATTCGCGCCAGCGAAGCAGTTATTAAGCGTTATCACCGGATTTGGAAAGCGTTAAAGGAACGCCAAGTCTTAGACCCGAAAGATCGTCATGCAGTAGAACGCGCAATGCGCCAATTGCAAGATTTAGGTTTTGCAGTTGATGAGGTTTCCGTTTCACTCGATGGCGAATCTCAGAAGTTGTATTTCCAACCTAAGATTGTGGCACCTGGATATCATCGCAACCGCTTACGTGAGTTAACTGGTCTTGAAACAGAAGCCCTTCAAGCAAAACGGTTACTTGCATCTCTAGATCGTTTCCGTGGGCGTGAGGAAAACCCAAAACCACCAATTGCAGATTCAGCGCGACGCTGGCTTAATGAAACATATCGTCCAATAGTTGAGATGATTCCCCAGAATTTTGCAGGCAGAATTGAAGAAGCACAGTTCTTCCACGAAGTTCTCGAACATCGTTGGTATTTGAGTGAGCGTGAAGGCCATGATGTTGGACTAACATTTGCAGCACAGTCTTATATCAACGATGTAGCGCCGTTTCGGCGTGACTCTGGAGTAGAAATGGAGGCAAGTTCGTGACTCTGCCTCCTAACTTTGGCCGCGCCGTAGATTTGAGTTCGCTGGGAAAACCAAAACCAGAGCCAGCCGGACCAATGCCAGGTATGGAAATAACTCCGCAGAATTTAACCGAAGAATTTTTAGCACTTTCCAAAAGCAAGCCAGTAATTTTAATTTGTTGGTCACCGCGATCTCCGGAGTCAGAAGAAGTTGTTGCGGTACTTGGCAAGTTGGCATCGGCTGATCAAGGCGCTTGGATTTTAGGTCGAGTCGATGTTGATGCACAGCCACAAGTAGCACAAGCGCTACAAGCGCGCGCAGTTCCATTTGCGGTTGCAATTATTAACGAGCAAATGGTGCCGCTCTTTGAGCAGCCATACCCTGAGGCACAGATACGTATGGTTGTAGATAAAGTCTTAGCTTTAGCTGCCGAACAAGGCGTGGGTGATGCACCTGCTGAAAAGATAGAACCTGAAGAAGAGGAAGCACTTACGGCACTCGATGCGGGAGATTACGCAAAAGCGGAAGCGGCATATAAGAAATTGCTGGCTCGTAAACCAGGTGATTCCTTCGCCACCTTAGGATTGGCCCAAACACAACTCTTAGCAAGAACCGATGGCTTAGATGGTGCCAAAATTATGCAAGATGCAATTTCGTCTCCAGATGAATTAGAGATACAAATGCAATGCGCAGATATCGAAGTTGTAAGTGGTTACTTGGAGCCAGCCTTTGGGCGCTTGTTACGATTAATTCAACTCTTAGATGGCCCGGAACAAAAGCGAGTCAAAGATCGACTCCTTGAATTATTTGCTTTAGTTGACCCCGCAGATCCGAGAGTTATTAAGGCGCGAGCAGCGCTAGCGAATGCGCTCTTCTAAATGAACTCCATTAAACCCGCTGCAGAATTCAAGTTAACTCAAGCGTTATTTTTGATTTATGCAATCTTGCTTATGTCTTGGATTCCGCGCTTTCCTGAGATCAAAGCGCACTTAAGTTTAAGTAATGGTGAATTCGGTACGCTGATTAGTACTGGTGCTTTCGGTGCTGTCGCTAGTCTTTTCTTAACCGGCCACATGGTCCACAAATATGGTGTTAAGCGAGTTATCTTGGCCAACACCTGGATTATGGGCTTTGCTTATTTCTTCATCGTTCGGGCAGATTCATCTGGATTCTTTCTCATCTGCAATGTAGCAATCGGTTGGAGTTCATCGGCGTTCCATATTTCAATCAACGCACAATCTTTTAATGCAATGGAGAGAGTAAAAGAATTAACGATGGCCCGATTGCACGGAATGTGGGCGCTTGGAACATTGATCACTTCTATAGTTTCTGGGCTAATCGCAAATTCAGTAAACATTGTGTGGCACATTAATGGGCTAGCAGTTACGATCACACTTATTTTGACTGCAATTGTGCAGCGACTTTCACCAGTTCTTGTTAAACCTAATCAAAATGAAGATGCGCATCTGCCTCTCAAAGATATCTTCACTTCTTTTAGGGTTGATTGGCTAATCAGTACTGGGTTACTCTGCGCAGTTTTTCTAGAGTTTTGTACAGGGGACTGGTCGGCTATCTTTGCCAAAGAACGCATTGGCGTGAGTTCGAGTTTAGCCGCTCTTCCTTATGTAGTTTTTATGCTCGCGATAATCATCGGCAGATTAAATGCTGGAATTTTGGCAAAGCGTTTTCAAATTCACAATACAATTCGTCTTTTCGCACTCGTCGGTGGCGGCGGCTTCATCACTTTCTTAGCCATAACGGTCCAGATTCCTCCAGCACACAAATATATTGCTCTGATCACAATCTGTATTGCCTTTACCTTTGCCGGCGTTGGCGCTTCATTAATGGCGCCGACGTTTTACACAGCAGCTAATCGTCGATCACCGATGCCGAGTGCTGTAGTTGTGGGACAAATTGGCGTTATCAATATGATTGCAGTCTTTATTCTAAAATCCGTGGTTGCTTGGACAGCGCAATTCACAGGTTCTCTAGCGATCGCGCTAACGATTCCAGCGCTACTGCTTATGGCAACAACTTTCTTTGCCAACGCTGTAAAAGCGGATTAATTAAGCTTTAGCCAGAGCCTTCGGTATTGCCTGGATCAGCGGCGTTAATATCGTTAATCTGATATTTATTGATCGCATCCTGCACAACGCTTTGCTTGACTTCACCAGATTTAGCAAGCGCTGAAAGAGTTGCAATAACAATTGATTCAGCATCGACCTTGAAGTGGCGTCGGAGTGCGCCTCTGGTATCAGAGAGTCCGAAGCCATCTGTACCAAGTGAGACAAACTCTTGTTCTACCCAAGGAGCGATCTGATCTTGCACAGCGCGCATGTAATCGCTCACGGCAATTACCGGACCAGGAGCACCATTTAATTTATTTGTGACATATGCCATGCGTTGATCACTCGGGTGCAACAAGTTATGGCGATCTACAGAAAGTCCATCACGACGTAGTTCATTCCAAGAAGTAACTGACCAGACAGATGCGGAAACACCCCAATCTGCTTCGAGTAACTTCGCAGCTTTTAGCGCCCAGTTCATGCCAACTCCAGATGCCAAAATCTGTGCATTTTTCTTTCGTTGTTTAGCACCGCTCTGGAATAAGTAAATTCCCTTTAATAATCCAGCAACATCCAGATTATCTGGTTCAGCGGGTTGCATATATGGCTCGTTATAGACAGTTATATAGTAATAAACGTTCTCACTATTTTCGCCATACATACGTCGCAGACCATCTTTAACTATATGTCCGAGTTCGTAAGCAAATGCTGGGTCATACGCAACAACAGCCGGGTTAGTTGAAACAAGAAGAGGAGAGTGACCATCTTCGTGCTGCAAACCTTCGCCGTTTAGCGTTGTTCGACCTGCCGTTGCACCCACTACGAAGCCACGCACCAATTGATCGGCAGCAGCCCAGAAAGCATCTCCGGTGCGCTGGAAACCGAACATTGAATAGAAAATGTAGATAGGAATCATCGGTTCATCGTGAGTTGAGTATGAAGAACCGACTGCAGTAAATGAGGCAACTGATCCTGCTTCATTAATACCTTCGTGCAAGATGACGCCAGAAGTTGATTCTTTGTAAGACAACATTAATTCGCGGTCAACTGCGGTGTATTGCTGTCCGTGTGGTGAGTAAATCTTTAAAGTTGGGAATAATGAATCCATACCAAAAGTACGCGCTTCATCAGGAATGATCGGTACCAAACGGGCGCCAAGGCCAGGATCTTTGACTAGATCCTTAAGCATGCGAACAAATGCCATAGTTGTTGCTACTTCTTGTTGACCTGAACCGCGACGAACTGATTCATATGCTTCATCTGCAGGCTGTGCCAACGGACGTGAAACGCTGCGACGACGAGGAATTGATCCCCCAAGTGCGATACGACGCTCTTGCATATATTTAGCTTCAGCAGAATCCTCGGATGGCTTGTAATAAGGAGGTGTGTACTTATCTAACTTGTCATCGGCAATTGGTATACCTAAACGATCACGGAATTCGACAATATCTTCAAGTGACATCTTCTTCATCTGGTGAGTTGAGTTGCGCGCTTCAAAGTGCGAACCAAGAGTCCAGCCCTTAACGGTCTTGGCCAAAATAACTGTTGGGCGACCATTTCCTTGTGTAGCGGCTGCATATGCGGCATATAGCTTGCGGTAGTCATGTCCTCCGCGCTTTAGATTCCAAATTTGCTCATCTGACCAACTTGAAACCATTGCGGCAGTGCGTGGATCGCGGCCGAAGAATTTTTCGCGGACATATGCGCCGCTTTCACCCTTAAATGTTTGGTAATCGCCATCAAGGGTTGTGTTCATAATATTTACGAGTGCGCCTTCGCGATCTTGTGCCAATAGTGGATCCCACTCGCGACCCCAAACAACCTTGATAACGTTCCAGCCAGCGCCGCCAAATATTGATTCGAGCTCCTGAATAATTTTTCCGTTACCGCGCACTGGACCATCAAGGCGTTGCAAGTTGCAGTTAACGACAAAAGTTAAGTTATCTAAATTCTCGCGAGATGCCAGACCAATCGCACCCAAGGTATCTACTTCATCTACTTCGCCATCACCAAGGAATGCCCAAACATTTTGCTGACTTGTATCTTTAATTCCGCGATTGTGTAAGTAACGGTTAAAGCGTGCCTGGTAAATGGCGTTGATTGGACCAATTCCCATTGAAACGGTTGGGAATTGCCAGAACTCGGGCATCAAACGTGGATGTGGATAGGAAGAGAGTCCACCACCTTTATGAGAAAGTTCTTGACGGAAACCATCTAATTGATCTTCGCTTAAGCGGCCTTCCATAAATGCACGCGCATACATTCCGGGAGATGCGTGACCTTGGAAGAAGATTTGATCTCCGCCACCAGGATGATCTTGCCCACGGAAGAAGTGGTTGAAACCAACTTCGTAAAGTGCGGCAGATGATGCATAAGTTGAAATATGTCCGCCAACGCCAACGCCAGGACGCTGCGCGCGGTGTACCAACATCGCTGCATTCCATCGAATATATGCGCGGATGCGACGTTCGATCGCTTCATCGCCAGGAAATGCTGGTTCGTTTTCAGGAGTAATTGTGTTGATGTAATCAGTGTTGCGAAGTGCGGCTACGCCAATGTTTTTCTCGTGTGCGCGCTGAAGCAATTTTAAAATTAAGAAACGGGCACGCACTGGGCCTGCGCTATTTAGTGCGGCATCGAAAGACGCTTGCCATTCGGCGGTCTCGGTCGGGTCGGTATCTACTAATTGGTCAATGATCTGATCTGGGACGCCGAAGTTCTCGCTCATGGTCGTATTCTCGCGCTTACGCGACAGTAGAGCAAAATCCGACGAGATTTCGTCTCAGAAAAGCCTCGTCAAACCCTTGTCAAAGCACGATTGTTTCGGTGGACTTATCCAGTGGCAAAGGGGATGGGATTTGCTCAAGGCGAGGTCGTCCTTGAAGTCGGTTATGACACAGATTGCGATGATGCCTTACGTAATGAGATCGCAGCAACCGTCGGAACAAAATTCATAGAAGGTACCGCCACCGAAGTCGTCGATGCCGTAATTTTATGGTGGCGAGATGGTGACGGCGATCTAGTTGATGAATTGATGGATGCCCTCACATATTTAAGTGAGACGGGACCAATTTGGGTCTTATCTCCAAAAATTGGACGCGATGGCCACGTAGAGCCAAGTGATATTCAAGATGCTGCACCGATTGCCGGTCTCAGCCAAACCTCCACATTAGTTGTTGCAAATGATTGGACTGCCACCCGCCTTGTCGCACGAAAGGCTGGCAAGCGCTAGATTTCTCACATGAGCACATCACTTACAGGTTTATCAGTTGGATCCATTGCGCCAGAGTTCGAGCTAAATGATCAGCACGGCGCAAAAGTTTCACTTTCGTCTTTTAAGGGAAGTAAGAACGTTGTAGTTCTCTTCATTCCATTTGCATTCACCGGAACTTGCACGGGCGAACTCTGTGCAATACGTGATGATTTATCAGCATTCCAAAATGATGATGTGCAAGTACTTGCAATTTCATGTGATTCACAATTTACCCAAAAAATGTTTGCTGAAAAAGAAGGATATAAATTCCCCGTACTTGCAGATTTCTGGCCGCACGGTGCTGTAGCAAAAGCATTCCAAATCTTCAATGAAGATCGTGGATGCGCAATGCGCGGTACATTTATTATTGATAAATCTGGCGTAATTCGTTGGGCGGTCGTAAATGGCCTCGGCGATGCGCGTAATAACGGGGATTACAAGGCTGCAATTGCCGCTCTGTAGTTAAGGTAGTATTTCCCAAGCAACATCCGGGTGCTTAGCTCAGTGGTAGAGCGTCTCGTTTACACCGAGAATGTCGGGGGTTCGAAACCCTCAGCGCCCACCAGAAAATTCCATATGCTTGAAAAACTCTCTGGAGGCACTTATGAAGGCGACCCCGAGTGACCAGCGTTCAGTTTTAGATATTCAGAACTTCGATTTCACAACTACTTCCTTGCAGGCTAAAGCAGCCGCACTTCCTGAAATTGCCGCTATCGCCTCATTAACAATTAAGGCCAATAACGCACGAGATCTTCGTATCGCCGCTGAGACGGAGTTAAGTGATGTTAAGCGCGAGCTAAGCCGAGCTGAAACAGATGTCGAACAAGTTGTATCTCGCATATCCCGGGATGAGACTCGTCTAGCCTCTGGCACAGGAGCGGCGAAAGAGTTGGAACAACTGCAACACGAGCTGGTCTCACTTAGTACTCGTCGCAGTGAGTTAGAAGAAGTAGAACTTGAAATCATGATGCGCGTCGATGCCATAAAAGAGCGCATCAGCGCTTTGCAAGAAGAAGAGGCTGCGCTTGCTCTGGAGATCGCTAACCTAGAAATTTCTAAAGAGAATGCTCTCACCGTTATCGGTGCTGACTTAAGCACTGCGGCACAAGAGCGCGCCAAGACTGTTGCAAGTGTTAATCCAGAAATTATCGCTTTATACGAAAAAATTCGTGCGGCAAACAATGGCACCGGCGCTGCAGCTTTGATTGGTAATCAGTGCAAGGGCTGCCACCTAACTTTGAATACCATTGAGTTACAACGAATCGCCGCGCTCGCCGAAGATGAAGTTGCTCGGTGCGAAGAGTGCCGGTGCATATTGGTGCGAGGTTTATAAATGGCGCGCCACTTTAAATTAACCGCTGATGGGGGATCTCGTGGAAACCCAGGGCCTGCTGGTTATGGCGCAGTTGTCACAGAAAGTGGCAAGATCGTGGCAGAACTATTTGATGTAATTGGCACAGCTACAAATAACGTTGCCGAATACAGCGGATTACTTGCAGGTCTTAGCCATATTCATAAATTAGACGCTGCGGCCACCGTTGAAGTCGCTATGGATTCCAAATTAGTTGTAGAACAAATGTCAGGTCGTTGGCAGATCAAACATGCCGATATGCGAGACCTTGCTAAACAATGTCGCGCAGCGCACGATCCTTCGCTAGTAACTTATTCATGGATTCCACGCGATGAAAATTCACACGCCGATCGCTTAGCCAATAAAGCCCTCGATGGCGGAGCTGCCCACAAACCGGAACCACAAATACAACAGAATTACTTATCCGAGCGCATGCGCAGCGATGAAGTTCCGACAATGATTTATATGATTCGCCACGGTGAAACCGTATTAACACCAATGCGAAAGTTTTCTGGCGTTGGTCCTTTGGATCCAGAGTTAACCGAAAAGGGTCTGGCGCAAGCCGCTGCAGTAGCAGGCGCAATTGCCAAGATAAATCCAGAAGTATTGATCGCATCACCGCTAATGCGCACGACTCAGACTGCGCAAGCAATCGCCGCGGCCACAGGTCTTGAGATTTCCTTTGACGAGATTTGGTATGAACTCTCATTTGGTGATTGGGATGGAATGTCATTTGATGAAGTCAAAGAGAAATTTCCTGATGAATTTCAGGGTTGGCTCAATTCAACTTCTTACGCCCCCGCAGGAGGAGAGTCATACGACCAAGCCGAAGTTCGCGTTGAAGAAGCGCTTGAGAAAGTCGCCGCTCTCTATCCTGGCCAGCGCGTAGTTGTCGTAACTCACAATGGAATAATTAAATTAGCTGCACAAATAGTTACAGGAGCGCCCACGGAAGCAGTTTTTCATATAGATGCCGCACCTTGTTCGATCACTTCAATTTCAATTTGGCCATCAGATGGTTTGCGTGCCCTGCGCAGCCTTAACGAGACCGGACACTTCCGCCCTTGATATCAAATAGTGAATGGATATTCACGATTGCCTTCTTGGCTGCTGTCATTATTTTCGACCTCTCCTTAGCGATTATTCGCCGAAATAAAGAAACTTCATTTCTTGAAGCGCTTTCTTGGACGGCTTTATACATTGGGGCAGCAATAGGTTTTGGAATATTTATGCCGCATTGGACCAGCGAGATTATGCAGAAGGAATTTTTCGCAGGCTGGCTGACGGAGTATGCGCTTTCCGTGGACAATATTTTTGTATTTATCATTTTGCTTGCAAGCCTGAAGGTTAAGAAAGAGTCACAGCAGCTTGTGTTATTACTCGGCATCCTCTTAACAATTGCCATTCGCGGACTCTTGATTCCTATCGGAGCCTCATTAGTTTCTCACTTCAGCAGCGTCTTTTATTTATTCGGTGCTTTCTTGATCTATACCGCCTGGAAGTTGGTAAAAGAGGATGGAGAGGAAGAGTTTGAAGAAGGTAAAGTCGTTACGGCGCTAAAGAAGCGCGGATTGACAACGTTCTCAATTGCACTAATCGCACTGGGTGTTACCAACTTAGTTTTCTCGCTTGATTCGATTCCGGCAATCTTTGGGTTAACGCATAGCGCTTACATTGTGACAACTGCAAATATTTTTGCTTTGATGGGGTTACGTCAGCTTTACTTCTTGCTTGAAGGACTTCTTACACGATTGGTTTATCTTTCAAAAGGGCTCTCATTTATCTTGGCGTTTATCGGCGTTAAGATGATTTTGGAGGCGCTACACGGAAATGGAGTGGTAGTCCCAGAAATATCTCTGGAGGCAAGTCTTGGTGTAATTGTGGCAACTTTGATCTTGACTGCCATAACTAGCCTTTATGCCACTCGAAACGCGGTAACACCTACTAACCCCTGAATATTTCACCCCTAACTCCTAGCCCCACCCTGAGAATTAATCCCAGGTTCACCAAATTGATAGACCAAATCATTGACCTACCCCCGCACTTCATGCGTAAACTCTCCAATGAGCAAACCTGTCATCGTTACCACATTTTCCCGGGTGTGGAACGTTGATAGGCC
>CAMBGS010000046.1 GCA_945866305.1 Bifidobacterium breve | reverse complement strand
TATTTACTGCGATTTCAGGGCAGTGATTTAACCGATTTTGGTCTGCACCCCTTTAACGGGTACGATTTGCGAGCCTCAAACGTCCCCATCGTCTAGGGGCCTAGGACATCGCCCTTTCACGGCGGTAACACGGGTTCGAATCCCGTTGGGGGCACGCAAGGCCGAATTTATTCGGTGCAAGGTTATGAAAAGGCTTTAAGGTGACATAAGAGCCACTTATGTTTTCATTCTTTAAGGCCCGGTAGCGCAGTTGGTTAGCGCGCCGCCCTGTCACGGCGGAGGTCGCGGGTTCAAGTCCCGTCCGGGTCGCAAAAAGAAGAGAGTGTCCACACACTCTCTTCTTTTTAACTAAGAGAGTTAGAAAATTAAATATTGGCTCGGTAGCTCAGTTGGTACGAGCGCGCGACTGAAAATCGTGAGGTCGACAGTTCGATCCTGTCCCGAGCCACAACAGTTAAATTAAATGAAGCTGGTTTAACCAGCAGATCCTGAACCTGATGGTCCAGCTTTGCGTTGCACCTGAGGCGCTCCACCACTGCGTTGACCACCACGAATCTTTGATCCACCTTCAGCATGTGTCTGAGTTCCAGGTGCGCCCTTTTTACCTTTTTTTGCTTCAAGAGCTGCGAGCATTCTCGCTTTTACATCATCGTTGTTAGCCATAAGAACAGTCTACCCCTCAGATGGAATTCGTAAGAAGTAAACCAATTTAAAGAGCCATGCCGCTGCACCAATTGCCATCAGTTGATAACCCGCTGTATCAGGCCAGATGTAGATTGCCAGCGCTAGTGCGCCATAGAAGGCGGCTAAGCCCCATAAAGTGAATGCAGTCAATCGTCTAGTTAATCCGGCGCGCACTAGGCGATGAGAAAGATGATCGGTGCCGCCCTGAAATGGCGAAATACCGCGATAAATTCGCGATGAGACGGCAACAGTTGTATCAAGAATAGGCACAGCCATCAGTGCCAAGGGAATCGCAAATGACTTTACTTGCGGAACAACGCCTGGACTTAAGCGGATAGTTAACACCGAGATGATGATGCCAAGAAAGAGTGCGCCAGCATCTCCCATATAAATCTTTGCTGGCGCGCGATTCCACATTAAAAAGCCGGCGGTAGCGCCCGCTGTAACAATGGCGAGAGCACTCACCAAGACTTGTTGACGATCGTAGGCGATAAAGAATAGAAATATGGAAATTATGGCAACGGTGCCCGCAGCCCCTCCATCTAAATTATCAAAGAAATTTATTGAATTACAGACGCCAACAATCCATAAGACTGAAATGGCATAGTTGAGAAAAGTGCTTCCAAAGGCGACACCCATTGTGTCTGTTGAGGTAAGGATTACCGCCACAATAATTCCGGTCACAGTTTGCGCAATTAAACGAGGCCATGGTGCTAAACCACGTAAGTCATCGATTAACCCCATTGCTGATATCGCTATCGCCGGGACTAAAACGAAACTTGCTAAACGAAAAGTCTCCATTGAAAAATCAACTGCCAATAGCGAACCGTAAGAAGCGCCAACAACACCAATTGCGATGGCTACTCCACCTAGATAAGGAACTGGTTCTTTCTGGGCTTTGCGCGCAAGATTGGGCGCATCAACTGCGCCGATCCGCAGTGCGAGTTTGCGCATTAGCGGGGTAATCGCTCCAACAAATATAAATGTGAGCGCACCAAGTGTGATGAATTGCAGAACTGAAAATTCCATAAATTGCTTACTTAGTCTCGCTCTTAAAGTAATTATTTCGTAAATCATCTACCTCAGATTTGCGGAATCTGCGATGTCCCCCGAGTGTTCGGATTGAAGTTAACTTTCCGGCCTTTGCCCAACGAGTAACGGTTTTTGGATCAACGCCAAATAATTCGGCGACTTCACGAGGAGTAAGCAAAATTTCTGCATCAGGTATGCGGTTCATAACGCTCCTCTATAAATTCTCAAGATGTCCGATTTGTAACGACTGTCGGAAGTATCCGTCAAAGTAAGCGTAAATAGCAAGGGCGGTTGAGCGTAAGCAAGCTTTAAATGGCAGATTCGAAGCTCTGCACGATACGCCAGCGCGAAACTAAGCGTTCATACCCTTGGCCAGCCATCTGACCATCACCGGCGGCAAGGCCAGAGAGAGATAAAAGAACATCTTCAATAGAAGTATCTGCTTCTAGACCCTCTTCACCAGCTAAACGTAATCCGTGATCTAAGTAATTTGCTAACCCGCCGTAATCGAGTTCAACGAGTGATTTATTGTGAAACATATCTAGCCATTCCAATAAGTGCTCAATCTCTGCTTCTACCGAACCTTCACCAAATGCATTTCGTACAGTTTGATGTGCAACTTCAGTACGCGCTTTGGCATCTGCAATAGTCGCTCGCATAATGCAGAACAATCCGTCTTCATCTTCACCACGAACGCGCTCTTCTGCCATAAAGAGTGAGAACCAACGCGGCGGGATCATCCAATTTTCGGTGATGATATGCGGCACGCGATCTTCCATTAAATCAACGCCAGCAGTTATCACATCTTCTAAAGATTGCGGAACGAAGAACGGAGTAACCGATGAAGGCAGGCTCTCTTTGAAATCATCAAGAGCCGCCCAACAACGAGTTGCCGTCGACCAAGGCGAAACATAACGAAGGCCATCGATATCTAAAATGTGTGCACCATCGGGTCGACCGGCTGGTGGTTCAGGAAAAACTAACCGACGTAACGCTAACTCTTGTTCAGAACGTTTGGAATTTTCATCGGCTTTTAACTCTTGCCAACGCAAACGATCAGCGGGCTCAAAAGCAGATAGCGGTTCGTAGATACGAAGTGATGCTACGTAAGGAGTTGGTCTCACTTTAATCGCAAGTGAAAACTAAGCGTGTGAATTAGGCACGGGGAATGTAATTACCCTCAGCAAATGGATCTTCATCATCGCGAGACTTATTTGATGAATCCTCGCCATGGAGTTCTTTGGCAAGACGATCAAGGTCCATCTCTTGTGAGTTGTACTTAAGATCTCTTGCTACTTTTGTCTGTTTAGCTTTTGCACGGCCGCGACCCATTGGGCGACCTCCTTACCAAAGTTAATTTCGTCAAGACGCGAAGGTTATCGCGTCAGGTAGTTACCTTCCAAAGTAGCAGCACCTGGTCCATTTTGAGCGTGAATTAAGCCTGCTGTCCAGGCTTTCATCCCCCGCGCCGCCAAAGATTTGATGGTCAGGTCGGCAATCGCTGGGTCGACGATGGCGACCATCCCGATACCGCAATTCCAGGTGCGCTCCATATCTGCTTGTGGCACCTTTGCGATATCGGCCATAAATTTCATTTCGGCTGGAAGTGCCCAAGTAGTTCGATCGTACTTTGCAACCAAACCATTTGGAATCACGCGCGCTGTGTTATCTGCCAATCCGCCACCGGTGATGTGCGAAAAGGTTCGCACATTTTCAGATTGCGCTTTTATCAAAGCCAGACAATCTAAGGTGTAGATCTCAGTTGGGGTTAAGAGAATTTCTCCAAGTGATTTGGTAAAACCATCGTATGTTTTCTGTAAATCTAACTTTTGCGTAGCCAGAATATGGCGCACCAACGAATAACCATTTGCATGAAAACCACTGGCCGGCATTGCGATAATTACATCTCCAGCCTTTACTCTCTGCGAACCTAATTGTTTATCAGCATCAACGACACCAGTGGCAGCACCTGCGATATCAAATTCATCTTCTTTAAGTAATCCGGGGTGCTCGGCGGTTTCTCCACCGATCAATGCGGTATTTGCTTTTTCACATCCGCGGGCAATTCCTTTGACAATTTCTGCAATTCGCTCAGGAATTACTTTTCCTACTGCAATGTAATCGGTCATAAATAGCGGTTCAGCACCACAAACAACTAAGTCATCAACGACCATTGCAACTAAATCTTCACCGATAGTGTCGTAAATTCCCATCTGTCTAGCAATTTCGGTTTTAGTTCCGACACCATCGGTTGATGTTGCTAGCAATGGTTTATCCATCTTCTTTAGCGCGCTGACATCGAATAGCCCCGCAAATCCACCAATGCCTCCAATTACTTCTGGACGCGATGCTTTGGCGATTGCTGCCTTCATTAATTCAACTGCGCGATCTCCAGCATCGATATCGACGCCCGCGTCTTTATATGTGCTCATGACTCTTCACAGCTTCGGTAATCTCAAGGCGCATCTTTCCTTCTGACATATCTGTCGGCACCGAAATGGGATATTTGCCTGTAAAACAAGCGGTACAGAGTTTGTCTTCAGCGATCGTGGTTGCAGCGATCAACCCTTCGAGTGAAACATAACTAAGAGAATCGGCGCCAATAGAACGACGGATTTCTTCAATTTCTAATCCGCTGGCGATTAGCTCAGCGCGAGATGCAAAATCAATTCCGTAATAGCACGGCCATTCCACTGGCGGACTTGAGATTCGGACGTGAATCTCGTGGGCTCCAGCCTCACGGAGCATTCGGACAATCGCTCTTTGGGTATTTCCACGCACAATTGAATCATCGACAACAACGATACGTTTTCCTTCAATAATTTCGCGAAGTGGATTTAATTTTAAACGAATTCCCAGCTGGCGAATTGTTTGGGATGGTTGAATAAATGTGCGGCCAACGTAAGAATTTTTGACTAGCCCTAATCCGTAAGGAATGCCAGATTGTTGCGCATATCCAATCGCCGCTGGTGTTCCAGATTCAGGGACGGGAATTACTAAATCAGCGTCGGCTGGGGCTTCAATTGCTAAACGCTTTCCAATTCGAACCCGAGTTGCGTGAACTCCTTGACCAGCAATTGTTGTATCTGGTCGAGCTAGATACACATATTCAAAGAGACATCCCTTTGGATCTGGCGTTGCCCACATTTGGGAGCGAATTCCATCTTCGTTAATTGCTAAGAATTCACCAGGTTCTACTTCGCGCACAAAGGCAGCGCCAACAATATCCAACGCAGCGGTTTCAGATGCAACAACCCAACCACGTTCCAACTTTCCGATTACGAGCGGACGAACACCGTGTCGATCACGCGCTGCATATAAAGTCTTCTCATCCATAAATACCAAAGAGAATGCGCCTTCTAACTTTGGCAACACTGCAATTGCGCTAGCTTCAACATTTTTCTCATCTTGCAGACCAATTAGCGCAGTCATAATTTCAGTATCGGTAGTGGCCCATCGTCCGTTCTTCGCGGAGTCACCTTCGAGTTTCTGAACCATCTCGGCCAGATCTCCGGTATTCGTTAAATTTCCATTGTGCGCCAGCGCTAAAGTGCCGTATTTAGTGGGTCTGAGCGTTGGTTGGGCATTTACCCAAGTGCTCGATCCAGTTGTGCTGTAGCGACAATGACCAATTGCTAAATCACCAGTCAAAGATGCTAAATCTGTCTCGGTAAATACTTGCGAAACCAAACCCATATCTTTGTAAATTAAGATTCGCTCACCATCACTTGCCGCAATACCTGCCGATTCCTGTCCGCGGTGTTGCAGGGCGTACAAACCATAGAAAGTTAACTTGGCAACTTCTTCCTTCGGCGCCCAAACACCAAATACACCGCAGGCATCTTGGGGCGCTTTATCGTCATCTAAAACGTTGTGGTTTAAGAGACCATCGGGGCGGCGCGTCATGGCTTAATCCTAATCGGCAAAAGTTCCGTCAAATCTGCGCGCGCGCCCGAGGCGTTGATTAGTCCCGCTGACATTGCATCTGCCCATGTGCGTTCACCGTTAGCGAGAGCCAACCAGGTGTCCGCTGTCATCTCTATAACATTCGCAGGAGTGCCACGGGTATGCGTTGGCCCAGCACCGCATTGCACCGCTGCATACGGAGGGATGCGCACTTCAATCGCTCGGCCAGGTGAGCGCTCAACGAGTACAGCAAGAGTTTGCTTAACTGCTTCGAGTATTTGGGGATCGCGCATCATTATCCAAATAACTTAATAAAGGTCTCAGTGTGCGCTTTACGCAACTCGGTTAAAGGAATATCTGCGCCATTGATCACCAGGCTGGATCCACCAGTTACTCCAATTTTGGTAACTGTAATCTTTTCTTTCGAAGCCACAGCAAGTAGTGCTCCAACTTTTGATGGATCGACAGCGACGACCACACGTCCTGGTGACTCTGAAATCAAAACTGTTCCTGGATTTTCAATATCAACAATCGCACCAACGCTATGGCGCAACACCATTTCAGTCAGTGTTGCGCTAAGTCCGCCTTGACTTAAATCGTGTGCTGCGGTGAAAATTTCTGAGGTGCGACCTTCAACGAGCAAGTTAATTAAGCGCATTTCACGCTGTAAATCAGCAATTGGTGCTTTACCGCCACGTTGGCCATGCATATACGCCCATTCACTTCCGGCGAGATGATCTTCGGTATCACCGAGTAAATAAAGTTCTAGGCCAGCACGATCAAAACTCATTGGGGTTCTTGTCCGAACATCATCGATAACACCAAGTACGCCGATTACAGGCGTTGGCAAGATCGCAACTGCACCTGTTTGATTGTAGAAAGAAACATTGCCACCAGTCACTGGCAGCCCCATCTCTAAACATCCATCAGCAAGTCCGCGCACTGATTCAGCAAATTGCCACATTACGCCCGGATCTTCCGGAGAGCCGAAGTTAAGACAGTTGGTGACAGCAAGTGGTTTCGCGCCTGCTGTTGCAATGTTGCGTGCTGCTTCAGCAAGTGCCAACTTGGCACCTTCATATGGATTTAAATACGACCAATTTGCATTGGCATCTGTTGCAATTGCAACACCAAGATTTGTCTTCTCATCAATGCGAACCATTCCAGAATCATCTGGTTGTGATTGAATGGTATTTCCCTGAACATACCGATCATATTGAGATGTAACCCAAGATTTATCTGCCAGATTTGGAGTGGCAGCTAGCTTAAGAACCGTTTCCTTTATCTGCGCGGCAGTCTCAGGACGAGGAACGTTTACCTTTTCTGCATTCACGCGATCTACATACTCTGGTTTTGCAAGTGGGCGGATATAGACCGGGCCTTCGTGAGCGACGGTGCGAGGTGGGACATCCACAATTAACTCGCCATGCCAAGTTATTTCTAGCCGTTCGCCATCTGTTACCTCACCAATAACCGTGACTGTTACATCCCACTTTTTGCAGATCTCTAAGAATCGCGCAATGTGCTTTGGTTCCACAATCGCACACATGCGCTCTTGTGATTCAGACATCAAGATTTCTTCGGGAGATAAGGTGGCATCGCGCAGCGGAACTCGATCAAGTTCTACTTTCATGCCGCCGCTGCCGCCAGATGCTAATTCGCTGGTGGCGCAAGATAAGCCTGCCCCGCCAAGGTCTTGGATACCTACAACCAAATCTTCAGCAAAAATTTCTAGTGAACATTCGATCAAGACTTTTTCAACGAATGGATCTCCCACTTGAACCGCAGGTCTTTTGGCCGGACCAGTAGCATCAAATGTTTCAGAGGCTAAAACTGAAACTCCACCGATTCCATCGCCACCAGTCTTTGCACCATATAGAACAACTAGATTTCCTGCCCCGGCGGCCTTAGCGAGTTTTATATCGCTATGTTTCATCACACCAACGCATAAAGCATTAACAAGTGGATTACCTATATAAGTTTCATCGAATACAACTTCGCCACCAATATTTGGCAGGCCTAGACAATTTCCATACCCACCAACGCCAGCAATGATTCCGGGCAGAACGCGACGAGTATCCGCCGCATCTGCTGGACCAAAACGAAGTGGATCCATAACCGCGATGGGGCGAGCACCCATTGTTAAAATGTCGCGAACGATTCCGCCAATACCGGTTGCGGCTCCTTGATATGGCTCAATAAAAGATGGGTGATTGTGCGATTCAATTTTAAAAGTAACTGCATATCCCTGGCCAACATCAACAACGCCCGCGTTTTCGCCAATACCAACTAAGAGCGCATCAGTCTTTACAGCCTTTTCACCAAATTGTTTTAAATGAACTTTAGAAGATTTATAAGAACAGTGTTCTGACCACATAACTGAATACATCGCCAGCTCTGAAGATGTTGGGCGGCGACCAAGAATTTCTTTAATGCGTGAGTATTCATCACCTTTTAGCCCGAGCTCTGCAAAAGGCTGAGTTGTATCAGGGTTGGCTTTAGCAATTGCAACGGTATCGAGCGCCATTACTTCACCATCGCATTTAATACAGAGGTGAAGAAAGCTAAACCATCAGCGGTTGGCCCAGTTAATGGATCAATGGCGTGCTCTGGGTGTGGCATCAAACCGACTACATTGCCGCGCTCGTTGGTAATTCCAGCGATTTTATTGCGAGATCCATTGGGGTTTTCGCCTACATAACGGGCAATTATGCGGCCTTCGCCCTCCAGCGCCGCCAGCGTTGCATCATCGCATTGAAATGATCCTTCGCCATTTTTTAGTGGAATAACAATCTCTTGACCAACTTTGTAGGAAGTTGTCCAAGCAGTTTGGTTATTTGTTATCTCTAACTTTTGATCGCGGCAGAGAAAATGTAGTTCGTGATTGCGGGTAAGCGCGCCTGGCAGTAAGTGCGCCTCGCAAAGTACTTGGAATCCATTGCAAATACCAAGAAGTGGCATTCCTCCGTTAGCAGCATCAATAATCTTCTCCATCACTGGAGCAAAACGTGAAATCGCGCCACAACGCAGATAGTCACCATAAGAAAAGCCTCCAGGCAAAATAACTGCATCTACACCTTTTAGATCGGCATCGTTATGCCAGAGCGAAA
The DNA here is from genome assembly GCA_945866305.1 of Bifidobacterium breve. GTDB lineage: Bacteria > Actinomycetota > Actinomycetes > Nanopelagicales > Nanopelagicaceae > Planktophila. The sequence continues at coordinate 874 of CAMBGS010000046.1, read as the reverse complement.
CCGCAGTTGTTCCGGCATGTGTTGCGGCACGTGCCGCATCACGATCATCAAGGGTGCCGGGGAAAGTTACTACTCCAACTTTCATTTACTTCTCAACTCGCACTGTAAAAGTTTCGATAACTGGATTGGCAAGGAGCTTCTCGGTTGCCTTTTCTACTTCAGCAAGCTGGGCCGGGGTTGGTTCGCCATCAACTTCAATTTCAAAACGTTTTCCTTGGCGCACGCTCTTGGCAAAGGTGAAGCCAAGGCGAGGTAGTGCGGCAGATACGGCGACACCTTGTGGGTCGAGAATTTCAGGCTTTAACATCACATCGACCACGATCTTTGCCATTTGCTGCTCCTTTAGTTTCTTAAAACTTATTGCCAGTAATTCGGAAAAATGCTTCTTCATATCGCGCTGCAGTCTTTTCGATTATCTCTGCAGGCAATTCTGGTGGTGGGCTCTTCTTATCCCAACCGCTGGCGGTAAGAAAGTCTCTTACAAATTGTTTATCAAATGAGGCGGGCGCGCTACCTGGATCCCAAGATGCGGCCTCCCAAAAACGTGAAGAATCAGGCGTAAGAACCTCATCGCCAAGGGTAATAACGCCTTCAGCGTCACGCCCAAATTCAAATTTGGTATCAGCCAAGATGATTCCGCGGCTGTTTGCGAACTCTGATGCAGTGTCATAAAGCTTGATCGTCAGATCACGCAGTTGCTCGGCATCAGCATTTCCAACAACTTTGGCTGCGGCAGCAAAGTCAATATTTATATCGTGATCGCCAATTTCAGCTTTTGTCGCTGGAGTAAAAATTGTTTCAGCTAATTGCGATCCATCTACTAATCCTGCTGGAAGTAAATTGCCACAGACCGTTTGGCTATCTCTATATTCAA
>CAMBGS010000045.1 GCA_945866305.1 Bifidobacterium breve | reverse complement strand
GGTAGCCATTTCTTCGCAGCTGGAAGATTCACCCAAAGTTGGAAGCCGTGGAATAAACCACCACTCATTACTAAATGTTCTGGTGGTGTTTCGATATGCAAAATTCCGCCGCCAGCCGTCATCCATTGAGTATCGCCATTGGAAATTGTTCCGCCGCCGCCATTGCTATCTTTATGATCAAAGATTCCATCAATAATGTAAGTAACTGTTTCAAATCCGCGGTGTGGATGCCAAGGCGTTCCCTTTGGTTCACCTGGTGCGTATTCAACTTCACCCATTTGATCCAAGTGAATAAATGGATCGAGCTCTGCTAAATCAACGCCGGCAAATGCGCGACGAACTGGAAAGCCTTCACCTTCGAAACCTTGCGGAGCAGTTGTAATGCTCTTAACGCGACGTGCCCGAGAATTCGGTGCATCGCTAACGCGAGGAAGTACTGTGATATCACTTACGGTAACTGCAGGCATTTTTACTCCTAATTCGTAAGAGCAACTTTAGTTGAACATTCAACTACCTGCAACTTAAAACGTTGCCGCCTAAATACCTAGTTAAGGCATACTGAGTTGGTGATCTGGTGGCCGTCTGAAATACCTACTCTGCAATATGGCAGATACACCTTGCGTGCACCAGAAGAGAAAGATGTGAGCGCCATTTATTTGGCATGCCAAGATCCTTTGATTCCAAGATTTACAACGGTTCCGGTCACTTACACGCTCTCTCACGCCCTTGATTATCACCAAAGAGTTCCAGCATCTATTGAGTTACAGCGCGAAATACCTTTTGTAATTGAATTTGGGGTGGGCGATGAGAAAGAGTTTGCTGGCGTCATCTCGCTTCACACAATAAGTATTGAAAACCACCGCGCTGAAATCGGATACTGGATGGATGAAAAAATGCGTGGGAAAGGCATTGCCACAATGGCGACAAAGATCTTGACTGGATATGGCCTAGATACCTTAGGTTTCAAACGCATTGAAGCTGCAGTTGATTTAGAAAACATAACTTCTCAGAAACTTCTGATTTCAGCGGGCTACGAGCGTGAAGGAGTTCTGCGACAAAGGGTCACGCGAGCTAATGGAAACCAGATAGATATGGTGATCTTTGCAGCGCTGAATCAAAGTTGGGTAAGGTTAAACTGAGGCTATGGAATCACTTGCTCTGCTAGTAGTTATGTTGATGAGCTTGGTGCTATTTACTGGACCACTTTCTCTACTACTGACAAGCAGAATTTTTTGGGAATTCACTAGCGGAAATAAGGCAGTATGGATAATCCGTCGCGTGCTTGTCACAATTGTTTCTCTTATCGGCATGACGGTTGAATTATTATTTATAATGAATCCATTGCCTGCGGCACCTAAATTCTTGGCAATGATTGGCTTTGTTATAAATACAATTGCTCTAAAGCGAGAGTTTTTAAGAAAGAGAGCTTGGCGTTCCATTTTCAAACCAAACTACAGCGACCCAAATGGGCCAGCCGGGCAGAGTTAATAAACAAACTGGTGGAGGTGCCGGGAATCGAACCCGGGTCCTTCGGAATTAAAACAGGGCTTCTACGGGCGTAGTGTGGCTATCGTTTTCTCAGTTCCGAATCTCTTGCACACAAGTATTCGACAAACTCATTTGCGAAACTGTTCTCCGATGATGTTCGCAACGCCACCACCGTGAAAAGCCTTCTATCGGCGCTAGATTCCAGAACGAAGGCGAGTCTGGGCTAACGGATTACAGAGCTTGCTTAGGCAGCAAGAGTGAAATCATCGGCAGTTGTACTGACGATTATTTTTTGCACAGGTTATTGGTTAACGAGATCATCCTGGCTTCCTCGGCCCGCTTCCCCTGCCTCAACAACCAAAGTCGAGACCGTTCACCCCCATGGGTGTGGAAAGCTATTTCCACTATTAAGTTGTGGGCTAAGTGTAACGCTGTACAACGACAGGAAAATAACGCCCAAACAACCTACGAAAATCGGGGTTAAAGCACGATTTTCTCCGTTTGTTCGGGCTTGGTCTTGGTCTTAAACGTGCTTTGCGTTATTGGTCTTTACCAGAACGGCGACGTGAAATCTCACGTTCAACTTCGCGGTTTGCTTGGCGCTCCATCAATGAGTCGCGCTTGTCGTGCGCTTTTTTGCCGCGCGCAACCGCAATCTCTACTTTGGCTTTTCCGTTATTGAAATACAACTGCAACGGAATAAGGGTTACTCCACCTTCTTTAATCTTTATATGCAATTTCTTTATCTCTTGCAAATGCACAAGCAATTTACGCTTACGGCGAGTTTCGTGATTCGTCCAAGTTCCTTGGGTGTATTCAGGGATGTGAACTCCGGCTAACCAGAGTTCACCATTCTCAACAGTTGCATAGCCGTCGATTAAAGATGCGCGGCCAGCACGAAGTGATTTAACTTCAGTGCCAGTTAAGACAAGACCACATTCAAAGACTTCTTCAATCGAATAATCGTGGCGTGCTTTCTTATTCTGCGCGATGAGTTTGCGACCGACCTCTTTCACCACGGCAGAACTCGTTTAGACCTTGAGATAACGGCGCAGCGTTACAGCAGATGCAATCGTTGAAACGCCCAAGCCTGCAAGTAAGAGCCAGGCAGAGGCTACCCAAACTTCGTTCCAACCGAAGAAGTTGGTAAAGGTAAGCAGTGGCGCGACCTTCGAATCAATTACGCTCTTGAGTCCTGCCAATAGACCGGTTGCAAATACCCAACCGATTAACGCCGAGATTATTCCTTCAAGTAAGAATGGAAGTTGGATTGACCAAGAAGATGCACCAACTAACTTCATAACACCGGTTTCACGACGACGGTTAAACGCTGCAATACGTAAAGTATTTGAAATCAATAGCCCAGCAGTTAATACTGAGAAGAGCCCAACTAAGAGCGCACCATTGCGGAGCACATTTAATAGCTTAAAGAACTTTTCCAAGATGCTTCGCTGATCCTGCACAACATCAACGCCGGGGCGACCAGAGAATGCGCTGACGACAACTGCGTACTGAGTTGGATCTTTTAACTTAACGCGGAAAGACTCTGGAAGTTGATCTGCTGTGACGTTCTGCGCAATTGCAGAATCCTTAAAGCGTTCTTGGAAACGGGTGTAAGCCTCAGATTTTGATTCGTAGAAAACGCTCTGCACGACTGGCAATGCTTCGAGGTCACCCTTAATGCCAAGACGCTGTTCTGCATTAACCACACCGCCAGCGCAACTTGGTGACTCTGAAAGTGAACCGCAGAGGTAGACCGAAACTTCGATCTTGTCATACCAATAATCTTTCATCGCATTTACTTGTGAATTTGAGAGCAAGCCAATACCGAGAAGCGAGAGCGAGATTGCGGTAGTAACAATTACTGCAAAGGTCATCGTTAGGTTACGGCGAAGACCAATTCGAACCTCGCTAAATAAAAATCCGGCGCGCATGTATTTACCTTATCCCCTTAGATCCGCTTAGCCCGTGTATCCATAGACACCGCGCACTTGGTCGCGAATAACGTGGCCGCTATCTAACTCAATAACGCGCTTACGCATCTGATCAACGATTCCCGCATCGTGGGTAGCCATCAATACCGTGGTGCCCTCACGATTAATGCGATCAAGCAACTTCATAATTCCAACAGATGTGGCTGGGTCAAGGTTTCCAGTTGGTTCATCGGCGATGATGATTGCCGGGCGGCTTACATATGCGCGAGCAATTGCCACACGTTGTTGTTCTCCGCCTGAAATCTCATTAGGCATGCGATCGCCTTTATCTTCCAAACCGACTAATTCGAGAACTTCAGGAACTTCGCGTTCAATCTCGCGCTTTGAATATCCGAGCACGTGCAATGTAAAGGCGACGTTTTCAGCAATTGTTTTATTCTGTAGCAAACGGAAATCTTGAAAGACAGTTCCGACTTGGCGACGCAGTTCAGGAACTTTATGGTTTGCCAATTGTCCAAGATCTTTTCCAGCCACATGGATGATTCCTGCAGTAGGTCGCTCTTCGCGCAAAATCAAACGTAAGAAAGTTGATTTACCTGAACCTGAAAGTCCAACAAGGAAGACAAACTCACCTTTAACAATTTCTAATGAAACTGTATCCAGCGCCGGGCGGTCTTGACCCGAATAAAGCTTCGTCACATTCTCAAAGCGAATCACACGAACTCCTTCGTTCCTTTTGGGCGCCATGGATCTGGGGGAAGTTATGGCTGCCGTACTGAGGCCTAGTTTAGGTATAGATGAGGGAAAAGCGCCCGATATCGGCGCAAATTGCGCAGATTCACAGGTTTTCTCACCAATTAATTACGCGTGAATTACGCTCAATGTGAAAATTATTACTTATCTAAAACAATTACGAAGCGCTAGAGCGACGCCAGCGAATTCCTGCTTCAATAAAATCATCTATTTCACCGTTTAATACAGCAGATGTATTTCCTGTCTCATGGTTATTACGTAGATCTTTAACCATTTGATACGGAGCTAAAACATAAGAACGCATCTGATTTCCCCAAGAACCAGAATTATCACCCTTTAAAGCATTGATCTTGGCTTGTTCTTCTTGGCGACGACGTTCTAATAACTTTGATTGCAACACTGCCATTGCCGTTGCCTTATTTTGAATTTGTGAACGCTCATTCTGACAGGAGACAACAATTCCAGTTGGAATATGTGTGAGGCGCACGGCAGAGTCCGTGGTGTTCACGCCTTGTCCGCCAGGACCTGATGAGCGATAAACATCGACGCGGATTTCTTTCTCATCAATTTCAATGTGATCACTCTGTTCCACCACTGGCACGACTTCCACACCAGCAAAAGATGTGTGGCGACGAGATTGCGAATCAAATGGCGAGATGCGCACTAAACGATGTGTACCTTGTTCCACCGAGATAGTTCCATATGCATAAGGTGCGCTAACTCTAAAAGTGGTTGATTTGATTCCCGCTTCTTCGGCATAAGACGTTTCCAACACATCGACTTTGTATTCATGGCGTTCGCAGTAACGCAAATACATGCGCATCAGCATTTCGGCCCAGTCGGCTGCTTCAACGCCACCTGCTTCAGAGCGAATAGTGATCAAAGCATCACGATCGTCGTATTCACCATTTAGCAAAGTCGTAACTTCGAGTTCGCTAATTGCCTTAACAACTGAATCTAATTCGCCTTCTGCATCCGAAAGCGCCGATCCATCTGGCTCAGATGTCGCTAATTCAAAGAGAATAGGTAGATCTTCCACGCGCCGGCGCAGACCCTTTAACCGCGCAATCGTGCTCTGCACCCGCGATAACTTGCTCGTAACTTTCTGCGCTACCTCTGGGTCATCCCACAAATTCGGAACACCCGCCGCCGCCTCAAGTTCAACTGCCTCAGCTTCAAGTTTCGGAAGATCTAAGACCTTTTCTATAGATACGAGAGTTGCGCTTATCGCAGCGATCTCGAGATCGTATTCACGGGCCATAAGGGTAAGGATAGCGAGAACTCAACTAAAACATTCATTTTGTATTGGGGAGGAGTGGAAAGATCAAAAAATGGAGCCAGTAAGGAAAAATACCTAGTTGGGTGTGAACGAGCATAACCTGCTGTTGGAAATAAACTACAAGTTGCGTACGCTTACTCCATGCAGCAATACGCAAGCATCGCGATTGTAAAAAGTATTAGTGAAGATGCCACAGCCGTTGAAGTCATTTCCGTAACTCCCGACAGCTGTGATCTAGCTGGGGCTTGGATTTTGGAAAATTCAGAGCCTGATAAGTTAATTCAAATCCTTGTAGATAGACTTATTATCAAAATGCAATTAACAGAACTTGTAAGTAAAAGACTTGGTTTATATCAAGAGTACGAAGTTGAAATAGAAGATTTCATCGCTGAGGCTAGAAAAGACGCCATTTCTGCTGAACATTCTTATTCCACATTTATGAAGAAAAATGAAGAAGAATATCTTGCGTATATGGCAATCAAGCCTGCAGAACGCAAAATGCTTCCGCAAGTAAAGAAAAAGCAACTAATTGAACCTAACTTCTATGCTTGGCCAGCTGAATTTCATATTCGTGATTCCGAAAAGTTCTTAGTTTCTGAAAATAAAATCGGTCTACTTTCAAATAATGATAATCAGATGTCAGACGTATTGATTACCTCACGAGTAATCAAATACTTCATTGACCGGTGGCGGCAGGATGAAATCGAGAGAAGCAACAGACTTTATGTCGATGGACAGAGTGCAAACGTCTCAATTTTGCCACTATGCTGGCTTGAAAAGCTTGGTTTAAAAACTCAATAAGCAGATATGCGCAGAAAATCTTCTTCGTCCAGTATCGATATATCTTGTCCCTCTGAACTCAATTTCTCGGCATCAAGTATTTTTCGGGTTTTCTTTCCGTTATTAAAGTCAATAAAATCACTTATACCTATCACTAAGTACTGAGTCTTTTTTGTAACTCCCGAGGCAACGATTGCGCCGTTATTCACTGCGATTTGAATCGCTTCTTTCCTGCCCATTGTTAGTAACTCACCAGTAAATACAATAGTAGCGCCAAACAAATCACTTCCCGTGTTTACTTCTCTGTCAGGCATTACATCTTTGGACGAAGTGTTTTTTGAATAGCTAGCGTAATCTCTTTTGTAGCTGTAATTTTTTGAAGATGACATGGTTGAATTATCGTTTTGAGTTAATTTGCCAAGCGTAAATCCATAAGTTTTTGCCACTTCAAGCAAAGAATCTTTCCCCAATTCTTGCATTTGCTGAATAGCAATCCTTGCGCAAGCTTCTGAATCAGATGCGGCATTGTGATGATCAAGGGCGATCCCAAAAGCGCTTGATAGTGTGCTGAGTTTATGATTGATCATATGAGGCCAAAGTTTTTTGGCTATGGTTAAAGTATCAAAGTACTCAATTTCTCCAATAGTAATTTCGTAATGATTGATCAAATCCTGCGTTAGTCGAATATCAAAGCCTGAATTATGACAAACGATTGGCAAGTTGTTTGAATTCAGCGCCACTAAATGTGACCAAACTTCTGCGAAATTTGGAGAATTCTTGACGTCCGACTTTTTTATTCCGTGGATCATTATATTGAACTCATCAAAGTAGTTGAATTCTTCCGGTGGCTTAATAAAAGTTTGAAAGGTTTCTTTGACTTCGCAATTCTCAACAATTGAAACACCAAGCGAGCAAGCGCTGCGACGATCAGAATTAGCAGTCTCGTAGTCGATGGCTATAAATGATTCCACCGCAACAGGGTATTGTGAATCTTCGGGTTAATAAAGAACTTCTCGCACGATGGTTTGCACGATGGAATCGTGCAAACCATCGTGCGCGAAACTCATACTGCTACCCTTCCGACTTATGAGCACCGATCCTGCCAAGCAAGTGCGTAAACGCTCCATCGTGTCCGCCCTTCTCTATATAGAAGGTGCGATCGTGTTAGCCCTAGGAATATGGGTAGGGATCATGGGAATTACTCATGAAGATCGCGAGATACCGCCGTTGATGGGTGTGCTCGGATTTAGCGTTCTAGGCGGCGTGGGACTTATTGCTTGTGGGCGGGCATTTGCCGCGGAGAAAAACTGGGGAAGAGCGCCGGTGGTATTGGCGAATCTAATTGTTTTAGGTGTTGTTAAATATCAATTCGAAGGTGGCTTCTTAATCGGTGCAATTCCGCTTTTGCTTTTATCGCTACCGATTTTATATTTAGCAGTAACCATCATTCCCAATAGCTAAGTTATAGCTAGCCACCAGGCGTTGCCTTGTATTGCCCTTTATCACAACAGAATTACCTGGCGATTACCAGGGAACAACTTTTCGGTCTTCCCAAAGTACTCCGGTTGTATTCTCGCTTCCGCGCTGGGCAATATCGCCAGTTGCTAACCAAATAGCCGTCTCTGCACCCTCTTCAACGCTGCGAGGTGCATCGGGTCCGCCCATGTCGGTGCGAGTGTGATTGGGACAAACAGCATCAACGTAAAATCCGCGAGCGCCAAGTCCTGTTTCGTGCGCCAGGTTGCGCACAAGTGAATTCACTCCCGCTTTGCTTATTCGATATGGTGCAAGTCCCCCTGCACTTCCTGGACCTGACATTCGACCTAAACATGCGGAGTAGATAACAACGCGACCATCGCGCGCATCAGCCATTGCCGGTGCAAGTGCATTAACTAATATGAAGACCGAATTTAAATTAATGTTTATAACGCGGTTCCATTCCACATCTGTTGTGCGCAAAGTCTTAGACATCTTCTCGCTCATCACACCGTGGGCCAGGACTAATACTTTTGGAGTTGCAAGTGTTGTACTGATTTCGGTTGCGGTTTTTCGAGTGGCAACTTGATCTTCTAAATCAACGGGGTGAGTTGTAATTGTTAGCCCCGTTTGTGTGGCGGCGAATTCGCTGAGTAAGGATTGGCGAGCGCTCTCTAGTCGCTGCGCATCCTTTGCGATAAGTGCGAGATCAAAACCTGCAGCAGCTAATCCCCGCGCAGTTTCCAAGCCGAGCCCGCGACTGCCACCGCTTACGATCGCCAGCGATCTTGAAGTCGGGGCGGTTTCTGAATGCATGAGCCAACTCTGCCAACGAAGGCGGAGACTGTCGCGCTGAGATTCGCTTTTAACGCTCGCATCCGGCGTAATTGTGCTCAATATCGCGCCTTGGGTTGGCGAGAGAGGATTTATTCAAGCCACGCTCAGCCGATAGGCTTAGCCACGCATTAAACGTTTTTTTCCGCGTTAATCGTGAAGAGGGAGTTGCCAGTGTCGGCAGATTTCGGAGCCAATGATTGGCTCGTCGAAGAGATGTACGAGCGTTACCAAGCCGATCCAACTTCAGTTGAACCTTCATGGATTGAATTCTTTAAAACTTACAACCCAAGTGCTGCATCTTCTGCGCCTGTTGCATCAGCGCCAGCGGCAACAGCATCAGCATTAGCATCATCCGCGCCAAAAGGTGGAACGCCACCAGTTCCAAAAGCTGCACAAAAAGTTTCCGCGCCCGTTACGCAAGTAGCGCCTGCACCCGCTGTTGCAACACCCGTTGCACAAGCCGCACCCGTGCCTGTTGCACAAGCCGCACCCGTGCCTGTTGCATCTGCAACACCTGCACCAGTTGTTGCTGCACCTGTTACTCCACAAGTGTCTGTGCCAACTCCTGCACAAGCGCAAGTTAAGCCAGCCCCAGTTTTGAGTACGCCAAGTGCTGCAACTATGGAACCGCTTCGCGGAGTTGCCGGAAGAGTTGTCGCATCAATGGAGGCATCACTTTCAGTTCCAACTGCGACAAGTGTTCGTGCAATTCCCGCAAAGTTAATGATTGATAACCGCACTGTTATTACAAATCACTTAAAGCGCACACGTGGTGGAAAAGTTTCATTTACTCACATCATCGCTTATGCAATGATCAAAGCTTTGCGTCAAATGCCAGAGATGAATGTTTTCTATGGAGAATTAGACGGCAAGCCTGCGTTGGGAAATCCAGAACATATTAACTTGGGAATTGCAATTGATTTAGCTAAGGCTGATGGCAGCCGCCAATTATTGGTTCCATCAATTAAAGGTTGCGAAGGCTTAGATTTCGGACAATTCTGGGTTGCTTACGAAGAAATTGTAAAGAAGGCCCGTGCCGGAACACTCACAGTTGAAGATCATTCAGGCACAACTGTTTCGCTAACTAACCCAGGAACAATTGGCACAGTCCACTCGGTTCCGCGCTTAGTTCAAGGCCAAGGATTAATCGTTGGCGTTGGCGCAATGGATTATCCAGCTGAATTCCAAGGTGCCAGCGAAGAAACTTTGGCTCGCATGGCAATTAGCAAAGTAGTGACACTTACTAGTACATACGATCACCGCGTAATTCAAGGCGCACAATCAGGTGATTTCCTGCGTCGCATCCACGAGATTCTGCTTGGCGCAGATGGTTTCTATGATGAAATCTTTGCTGCTCTTCGTATTCCATATGAGCCAATTCGCTGGGCTTCTGATTTTGAATTCTCTAAAGATGAAGAGATAAGCAAGACCGCACGAGTACAACAACTAATTCAGGCTTATCGCACCTACGGCCATTTAATGGCTGACACCGATCCACTGGAATACGCACAACGCACTCATCCAGATCTCGATGTTGTTACACACGGCCTAACTTTGTGGGATCTTGATCGTGAATTTGCAACTGGCGGTTTTGGTGGCGAGAAGTTTATGAAGCTGCGCAAGATACTCGGTATTTTGCGTGATTCTTACTGCCGCTCAGTTGGTGTGGAATATATGTATATCTCAAACCC
>CAMBGS010000044.1 GCA_945866305.1 Bifidobacterium breve | reverse complement strand
TGGCAATGGGTCGGAATCGCCTTACTCGCGCTAGTTACCTGGCAAATTGTGCGTAGATTCCGCCGATGACTGAGATGTATACTTCACCTGTACTTGGAGACGTCGCATAGCCCGGTCGAGTGCGCCTCACTGCTAACGAGGTAAGGTGTAAAAGCCTTCAGGAGTTCAAATCTCCTCGTCTCCGCTCTAATTCACGCCCGTTCCTCCTTTAAGTGTTTTCACAGGTTGTATGACTACCCTCTCTCAAATGTTGAAGAAATCAAAAGTACGCATTGCAATCACTGTTACGGCGCTCTTCATTTGTGGTGGTGCAATAACAGTTGAAAAACTAGTCTCATCGAAAATTGTTACTCGCGTAGAACAGCAGTTACCAAGTGCTTCGGGGATAAGTGCATCTATTCCACTATTCGAATTACCAAGTGATTTAAGATCAGATTTAATAAAATCGGTCCAAATTAAGATCGCTGATTACACACTAAAAGGCAGTGGCACAAAATCTTCACTGGCAATATCTGCGAAAAATATAAGTAAATCAAAGCCCACGCAGATAGGGTCTCTTGATCTCACGGCGACTATTCCTGTATCTAAATTATTGGAAGAATCTGGATTCAACGACGCAGAGATTATTGGTAACGCATTGCAGATATCAGTCGGAGCTAGCGGACTTGGGAAAGCTTTACTTGTCCCAGAGTATGCAAATGGCCAGATTTACTTCCAAATTAAAAGTGTTTCGGTAATGGGTAGCCTGATCCCAGCATCATCGCTGCCTGCAGATATTCAAGATCAAATAAAGAGCCGGAGTGCAAAAGACATTACAGTCCCCCAGGGGCTCAAAGTTAAGTCAGTGTCAATTAGTTCGAAAGGACTTTCAATCATCTTTCAAGGTAACGACATTCAGTTAGACAATCTCGCCTCATCGCTCTAGGTAAAATCACGGATCAGATGTAACCTTTTGAGTGGAATCGAAATAAGGGGCTTTGAAAATGTCACAGGTAGTGTGGTCGCAATGGGATGACCTTCAGATTCCTGAAGGATTTGCAAGACTTTCACCACAGAATTGTGACCTCAAGACCGATGATTTAAAAGCAATTACCTTTTTTGTTCCACCATATATGACCGGAAGAGAAGGCTTACTTCCATCGCTAAAAATGGAGAGATTGCAAACGCTGCAACTTTTAATGGCAGGTTATGAAGATGCCCTGGAGTTTGTAAAACCTGGAATTCAACTTTGTAACGCACGGGGTGTCCACGATGCTTCCACGGCAGAACTTGCAGTTGGGTTGGCTATCTCTGTGCGACGAGGCTTTCAAGATTTTATTCGCGCACAAGATAGACAAGAGTGGACAAACAAACGCTATAACTCATTAAGTGACAGCAAAATTGCCATCATTGGATTCGGATCAATCGGACAGACGATAGCTAAGTATCTAGGCGTATATGACGTTTCAATAACTGGGTATTCACGAAGTGGCAAAAATGGTTCTAAGCAGCTATCTGCGTTTGATGCAGAAATTTCAAAATACGATGCTATTTTCCTAGCATTGCCGTTAAATCCTGAGAGTCATAAATATTTTAACGCAGCCCGTTTAGCGAAGATGAAAGATGGAGCGCTACTTATCAATGTTGCACGCGGCCCAATAGTTGATACAGATGCTCTGGTTAAAGAGTTAAACGACCGCAGGTTATTCGCTGGCTTGGATGTAACAGATCCAGAACCGCTGCCGAAAGGCCATCCTCTTTGGAGCGCACCTAATTGCATAATTGCCCCGCATGTAGGCGGTAATTCTTCAGCATTTGAATCTCGAGGTAAGCGCTTCATTGAAGGACAGTTAGCTCGTCTGGCAAAGGGTGAACCTCTGATAAACAAGGTTCTGTTCACCTAATGTATAACTTCTATTTGCTCTGACGACGGAAAGCATTCAATCCACTCCCTTAACTTCAAGGGGTGAGTGCTTTAGATTTTGACGGAAATCAGATACTTGATGCCCTCGAAGACCAGTTTGCACCAGTGGGTGCCCTAAAAAGCCTTAAAGAGTCAACGATAAAAAATGCCATTATCTGTTCATTTTTTACAGGGGACGCGTATTACAAAAGCCATGCCTTAAGACTTCAGGCGAACCTAGAAGAACTTGGCATTGCATACGAGTTACGCCAAATATCTAAACGTAAAGACGAAGACTGGGCAGATATATGCCGGAAGAAAGTCGGATTCATAGCTGAAGTCTGTGCGGCTAATCCAAATAAAAAAGTTTTCTGGATCGATGTCGACTGTGAGATCTTTTCCATTCCTGATTTCATTCTTAACTCAACGGCTGACATTATTGGTTTTCAGCGCGGATTCAGCGCCCCAGTAAATATTGGATATCAGCGCCGAGGACGCTTCTGGGAACCTTGCTTCTGGGGAATTAATACAACAGCGCAAGCCCGGAAAATGATTGCAGCAGCGGCAGAATTTGAAACGGCAGCAACGGTTAAAGCAACTGATGACTTCTTCTTTGAAGAAGCTTGGAGAGCGAATTCCCCAAATATGACATTCCAGGTAATCCCTTCTAACTGCGCAGTTGACAAGGGAGCAGGCACTTTAGAAAGCCACGAAGTATTCTTTCGATTCGGTTCTAGCGGACAAGTTGACAATTTTAAGAAAAAGGTTGAACAGCACACGGGAAATACCAAAAGCAAGCTGGGACCGAAGAAACAACTTCTAGAATTAGCGAAATTGATTGAAGAGAAATTGCCTGAAACTATCTCAACTCGATTGCGTTTATTAGTAGATGCATCAGGAGTAACCGGATTCTTAACTGGCAAGAAACATAATAATCTCAGCGGAGAGGCTGTCCGAGATTTGTTAAGTGCAGGAAAATCTGGAGACACTGCCAAATATCAAGAAGCACTTGGTGTTTTTCGGCGGAAGGTCCTTCCAAATAGATATGAAACAGCTGCGATTAAAGTAGCCTCAAGCTTCTTAGAATATTCAGCTAAACCAAGTGCCAATCAAATTAAATTGGCCTGGTGGGAGAATCCCTATCCAGGCAATTACGGAGATTGGTTAACTCCCTTTATTTTTAACCACTACACCGATAGCAAAATTATCTTTCAAGGATTGACGACTCGTGCATCGAAAAAGCACATTGTGAGTTTGGGTTCAGTAGGCAGATTCATTAAGAGTAACTCTGTAGTAGTTGGTACAGGCGTTAGTTCATTTAAGCACGCCATCAATGCAAAGGCAGATTTCGTTTCAGTACGGGGGCCACATACTGCAGATTTGATCGTGCAATCAGGGGGACCAAGGATTGAGAATTTTGGCGACCCAGGGATAGTTCTTTCGAGAATAATTCCGTTAACCCGTGGTGCGACGAACGGCAGGATCGCGCTGGTGCGCCATTACACACATTTACAAGCACCAGTAAAGCTTCCTGAGAATTTTGATGAGTTGTCAGTGCAACTTTCACATCCAGACGAAATTGTGACTTTCGTTGAAACGCTAATTAAGTATGAGAGCGTTGTTACTAGCGCAATGCACGTACTGATTACCTGCCAAAGCTACGGAATTCCTTGCGCACTAGTCGTATTTAAAGGATTTGAAGAATACGTACACGGCGATGGAATCAAATATATAGATTACGCACTTGGTGCCGATGTTAAAGTAATGAGCCCAACACCAATCAATCCGAAACTTGACTGGCGCGAAATCGAACCGATCACAGAAACGATCAAAATTCCAGAGCTAAAGATTTCAGAAGTTGAGATGGCGATTAAAGAAGGATTACGCCGAGTCTCGCTTTAATTACTTCAGGCCTTGATTTGCTCGGTCTAGATCAGCTTGAAAATCTACTTCTACTGCAAATAGATCAGAAATATCAACTGGTTCTATTTGAATGCCATTCTTCTCGATAGCAAGTTCTAACCCACGCTCAAAGTAATCTTGGTCTCCACAGGCTATCAATTGAGCGATGAAGTCGTTCTTATCGTCAGACGAAATGAAGTTGATACCAACTGCTTCGCCAAGAGCACCCTGTACCGTCTTTGAAAGTTCTTTAATAAATCCCTTATCGTCAACTGTGTATTTGACCTCTTCTTCCGCAGTAGCAGAAGTGTTTACACAAACAAATGATTTTTCAGATTTGATACGAGATGCAACTCTCTCCAAAACTTTGGCATCAAATACAACATCGCCATTTAACCAAAGCACACCTGATTCTTGACTTGCAATGAGCGCTTTTAAAAGACTTTTTGAGGTATTTGTTTGGTCGTAAACTTCGTTATATACAAAAGAAGCAGTTGGATGAGCTTCAATAATCATTTCTAACTTGAATCCCACGACCACGGTTACTCGTGCCTTGTCGCCGAAAACTTGCGAGACATTTTCCATCTGCTGCTGCATTATCGAGCGGCCATCAGATAAGACGGTAAGCGGTTTAGGCCAAGGCTTTCCTAATCTAGTTCCCATACCGGCTGCCAGAATTACAACTTGAATCGCCATTTTTTATCCTCTAGACCTAACCATGCCGAAAATACCGCTTAAGCACGATAGATTACCGCTTATGTCGGGAAATCTTTGCATCTTAGATATGCATCCACAAATTAAGATTTCTCGTGGGATGCAAGGTTGTAAGTGAAATGACTGACAGACCAGCTCGCCCAACAATTACCCAGATCCGCGAAATTTCACAACCCGTGTCAGTCACCGGTCGTTCGACATCTGAACATTGGATTGCAGATCTCTACTTACGGAGGATTTCACCGTACTTAACCAGAATTCTTCTGCGGACTTCAATATCTGCAAACGGTGTTACTTGGCTAATGATTATCACGGGTGCATCAATTGGACCAGCGCTACTTATCCAAGGATGGGTTGGAATAGCCCTTGCGATCTTCTTGAGCCAACTTCAGATGCTAATCGACTGCTGTGATGGAGAAGTTGCAAGATGGAGAAATACAAAATCTCCAATGGGTATCTTTTTAGATAAATTAGGGCACTACTTAGCCGAAGGTTTATTGCCACTCTGCCTAGGACTTCGCCTTGCTGGATGGCCAACAGAGCCAATAACAAGTTCGATTTATCCATATTTTGGCGCGCTCCTTGCGATTCTTGTAATAATTAACAAGGGGCTCAATGACGCTGTTCACGTGGCCAGAGCATTTTCGGGGCTAAATAAAATTCAAGATGCAAAGGGAGTAAACCTTCCAATTAAGGGATTACTTAGGTCTATTCGAAAGGCATTTAATTATTTGCCTGCCCAACGAATGTTTCATTCAGTTGAATTCACTATCTTCGTTGCCATTTTTGGAAGTTTTAGCCAATCTCTAACGATTGCCCTTGGAATTGCGGTATTCGTTACTTTGGGACATATTACTGCCATCGTAACTTCGTCTAAGTTGAGGAATACCTAAAATGCGTTTTGTAGCCAGAGAAATGATGTACGCGCTCACCGAACTTTTCTCGACCACAAAATATAGAATAATTTTATTGGGGCTTGTTTTGATCGCAGCGATGATTTCAGTATCAGAATTGGCTGTTGCAAAGTTGTTTACAAAAATTATTTTAGATGAAGGAACAATCAGCCAAACGATGCTAGCTGTTCTAGTAACAGTATTCTTCTTATTCTTTGGCGTTACACGAGGCGGCCACTTTATCCAACGGATTTACCGGGTTAGGTTCTTTGACAAAGCATTTAAAGCATCAAAAAACGAGGTTACGGGAGCGAAAGAAAATTGGCGTTGGTCGCTGGCCTTTGAATTAACAAACTTGCTTAGTACATTCACCCAACTTGGAGTGATAATTCTATTCTTCACATATTTAAATTGGGTTTTTGGAGTAATAAACCTCTTGGCTGTATTGGCCATTTTTCAAGTATATGGAAAGCTATTTAGAAATCAGATTGAAGCGCAGCGTGGATTTGTGGTCGCTAGGAATAAAAAGGAACCGATCCCAAATGTTGTAAGGATTGGAACTCGCATTAAATCAGGAGAGACGGGGATACTTTTCTCAAGTATTGCTATGTTAATTCTCTTAGCAATGTTGATCTATCTCAGCTATACAGGTGAAATCGGCAAGCCAAATACGATCGTCCTATTCTTTGGTTTAAGAATGCAGAATTCAAATTTTTCTAATATTTCAACCGCACTTATGAGATTCGCAAGAGCGCGGACCCATAGCGAGTAAAAATCAGGATATATTGGGGTTATGAAGATAGATTTTCGGACGATCACAGTAAATGACAGTGCGAAAATTTCCGAGATTGCTGAAGCCTTTGCTGACAGCAAAACTGATTTGATTTTAATTGACGAGAATTCTGTATTTAGCCAGCCGCATTTAGAATTACTAACTGACTACCCACGAAAGACCGCAACAGCGCTAGTAGCTCCTTTATACAATGGCGAAACTCGAGTAATCGGTGACAGAGTTGTCGGCGCAGGTTCTTCATTCCACACCGCGGGTGGAGGCAACAGCACTTTTGTTGGAGCACTTAGGCTTTCGCAAAACCAACGTAAAGATGTGATTGCTGCTTTAGATAAAATGGAAAAGTCTGGTGTGAATGCTCATTCACTGGACTTGATATTAGTTGCTTTAGTTCGAGCCGGTGTTTATGTCGCAAGCGCGCAGTTAACATTTGCGCCCTTTGCGCGCAGCAAAGACAGTGATTTGCGCGCAAAGACCAAATCTGAGATTGATTCAATTAATGATGGCAGGCTTCGCCTTAAAATGGCGAATCGCGCAAACGATGGCTTCTTCTCGGTATTCGTGCTTCGCAAGTTCTCCAAGTTATTTACTTGGGCAGCGGTGCGATTGAAAGTCACACCAAATCAAATTACGCTCATCTCTTTTGCCATTGGTTTGCTTTCAGCATATGAATTTAGCCGTGGAGATTTTTGGTCAATTTTCACCGGGGCATTTCTTTTGCAATTGAGCATAATCGTTGACTGTGTTGACGGGGAATTAGCGCGATACACCCGTCGTTTCTCACAACTTGGTGCTTGGCTAGATGCCATCACCGATCGGATAAAAGAGTATTTAGTCTTCTTTGGGCTGGCATATGGCGCAGCAAGAGATGGACGAGATCTATGGATTCCAGCGATGGCGATGATGGTATTCCAGGCTGTAAGGCACTTATCTGATTATAACTTTGCACGAATTAACAAGGTGAGAAGCACAGATCTGCCAATTATTGATTTCAAATTAACAAACGATGGATTTGTTCCAATAAAAATAGCAAAGAAATCACGCTTGCAATACTGGGCTAAGAAAGTTATCCAATTCCCGATTGGCGAAAGATGGTTGGCGATCAGCGCTTCAGCTGTAATCGGTGGCGCAGCCTTTACTTTTACAATTATGCCAATCTTGGCTGCTATATCAATCGTTGTGGTATTCAGAGCACGCATTCAAGTTTCTCGCAGTTGGCCTAAAGAGCGCGTCAATAAAAAGTTAATTGACGATCAACTAGATACCTTTAAAAATCCTAAATCAACCAATAGATTTGATTGGCTTGAACCATCAATCCTGCGCGCAGGTGAAGGCGCAGTTGTCATTTGCTTGACGTTAATAGCCGACTTAAATCGCCCAACTGCTTTCTTACTGCTTTTTGCAATTATCTATGGGCATTACGACAACCTATATCGCGCTTTACAGGGTGAACATAAGCCAAGGTGGTTGGCCTATGCGGGCATTTTCATTTTAGGACGCCTCGCTATCCTCGGATTGTTTATAACCTTCTCATGGTCGATTGCTCCCCTAGTCTGGTATTTCGGAGTTCTATTTCTAGTGGTTTCATCAATCCAGTGGATTGCCGGCGAAAAATCAAGAATTGTTTAAATGAAAGATATCCTCCTAACTATTGGCTATTCAACTCTTGCTGATCGCTTAAATAACATTTCTGCACCACAAGTTAATCTGACTCACAACATTTTTATATCAATCCAAAACCCTATGAATATTGCATATTCACTACCAGCTAAATTCGAATTTAGATCTGCCACTTCTAACGAAAAAGGCGTAGCTAAGAGCCGGAATGTTGTTTTAGATAACGCTCAAACAAAGTACCTGCTGTTTGCAGATGATGAGATCACATTTTTAAGTGACGGTATCAAGTCTGCAATTGCTTACTTAGAATCTAATCCAAACTGTGACTTGGTGCTCGCTCAGGCAGTTGATACCAAAGGCTTACTCCGCAAGGCTTACCCGAAGGCAGAAACTAAGTTAACTCGATTTAACTCCGCCAAGGCGGCAACTTACGAAATGATTGTTCGCGTGGAGACCGTAAGAGAGAAAAACATAAGCTTCGATGAAAACTTTGGAGCTGGGGTAGATAACTACTTGGGCGATGAATACATCTTCATTACCGATCTGCTCAAGAAGGGTGGCAAGGCCACTTTCTTACCAGTGACTATTGCCATTCATCCAGAGGAGAGTTCGGGAAGCCGTTGGGGAACAGAGTCTGATTTACGAGCACGCGCCCAAGTCTTTCAAAGAATCTTTGGTGTAACCGCTCCACTTATTCGCGCGGCTTTCTATTTGAAGAATTATCGTAAGTTCGGCGGGCTCAAGAACTTACTTAAGTTCAGCGCTGGAAAGTTTTAATTCGCTGCGGCTTGCGAATAGACTTAACTATGACGTCATATAAAGTAGCAATCGTTGGCGCAGGTCCCGCCGGCTACTTTGCCGCGCAAGCGTTACAGAATTTACAGACCGAAGAGTTGCAATTTACGATCGATATGATCGAGCGCTTGCCCACCCCTTGGGGTTTGGTGCGCAGCGGAGTCGCACCCGATCACCCGAAGATCAAGACAGTTTCAAAGGTATTTGAAAAGGTCGCGACGGCTGGAAATTTCCGTCTATTTGGCGGAGTTGAGCTCGGTACCGATATCTCCATCCAACAATTAAAAGAGATGTATGACGCTGTAGTTCTTGCCACCGGTTCTGCTACTGGAAAGAAACTTGGTATTCCTGGAGAAGATTTACCAGGATCAATCTCGGCTGCAGAATTTGTACCTTGGTACAACGCCCATCCGGATTTCCATAGCGTCGAAGTTCCGCTTAATTGCGAAACCGCAGTTGTCATTGGCGCTGGCAATGTTGCGATGGATGTCGCCCGCATGCTGGCGCTAGAACCAAGCGAGCTAGATCCGACAGATACGGCAGATCATGCAATTGCTTCCTTTAAAGAATCAAAGATCCGCGAAGTAATTGTTAGCGCTCGGCGTGGACCAGAACATGCTGCGTTTACCTCACCCGAACTTCGCGAACTTCCAAAGCTGGAACACACAAATGTGCTGATAAATAAGTCAGATATTGAGGCAGCGATAACTCGCGCCGGGGCTGCGATTGGAAAAGACACCAAAAGCAATCTTGATGCAATGCTATTGATATCCGAAAAAGAAGCGGCCAGCCACGATCGCACAATGAAGTTTCAATTCTTAGCCACACCAATTGAGATAAAAGGCTCCGATAAAGTAGAAGAAGTCATTTTCCAAAAGACTGGAAGCGAAGACAAGTTCTCTGTTAAGTGTGGGCTTGTCATTACTGCTATAGGTTATGAATCAGCGAGTATCCCCGGAATTCCTTATGAAGGCGGCAAAGTAGTAAACACAGATGGTCGCGTTAACGAAAATCTCTATGTGGTTGGCTGGGCTAAGCGTGGAGCATCCGGTGTGATCGGTACGAATAAATCTGATTCATCAGATGTAGTTAAGCTTTTAGTTGAGGATTTAAAGTCAGCAAAAGATAACGGCGATGTTAGTGATTTACTCAAAGGTAAAAATTTTGTTTCGCAATCTCATTGGGAAGCGATTAATGCGGCAGAAGTAGCTGCTGGTGAGCCGCTTGGTAAACCGCGGAAAAAGGCGATTTTGCGCGAAGAATTACTAGGTTTGGGAGGCCTTTGAAAAGCCTGTACTATTCGCAGACGGGTGTTAACCTGTAATACAAGTAAATAGGCGTGCGTAGCTCAACGGATAGAGCATCTGACTACGGATCAGAAGGTTAGGGGTTCGAATCCCTTCGCGCGCACGAGATGAGCCTTTCGGTGCCTTTCACACCGGAAGGCTTTTCTTTTTATTGCCTCCAAAACGAGATAACGTGAGGCACATGAGCAAAGTATTTTTATTCGTTGAAGTAAATGTGAAGCCAGGCCAATTCGATGAGTTTGTTTCAAAACTCAAGAGCCACATTGCTGTAATTCGCACCGAGGCTGGTTGCGAATTTATTGATATCTACCGCGATACCCAGAAGCCAGATGTCGTAAATGTCTGGGAAATCTGGAGCGATCGCCCATCTTGGGATGCGCATATGGTCAATTCAAATAGCAAAGCTTGGCAGGCGGTAGGACCGAATTATGTTTTCGGTGAAACGATTACAGTTATGGGTGCGCTTTAAAGCGAAGCGATACCT
>CAMBGS010000043.1 GCA_945866305.1 Bifidobacterium breve | reverse complement strand
AATCGCCTTTTAGAAAACCGCGCGCGATCGGCGCTGATACACCTGCATCTGTCTTTGCGGCGATGCCGTTAAGAACTGTAAAGAGAGCGAAGAAAATTGGTGCTTGAGCAAGAATTGGAAAACATGAAGCTAAAGGATTTGTCTTATGTGCTTTGTAGAGCTTCATCATCTCTTCTGATTGCTTTTGGCGATCATCTTTGTACTTAACTTGGATCGCCTTCATCTGTGGCTGCAGCGCAGTTAATGCGCGCTGGCTCTTAATTTGTTTAACAAAGAGTGGAATAAGAATTATTCGAATTAAGATTACAAGACCAACAATGGAGAGAGACCAAGTAACTCCACTGTCTGCTCCGAAAATTGGTCTAAGCAGATTGTGGAAGAGAATGATTACACCTGAAACTAGGTTATAGAGTGGATTTAAAATAACTCCCATTAGTGAACTCCTACACTGGTTTTTCGGGTTGAAATTGGCTGGTTTTTAAAGGTATTTACTGAATTCTTAACTGCGTAATCAACACCGCCGTGTGACCACGGATTACAACGCATTAACCGCCAGATCGACATAACAATACCGCGCAGACCGTAATGCGAAATTGCTGATGCGGCATAAGCAGAACATGATGGGTAGTACTTGCACCGCGCAGGGAAAGCCGGGGAGATCCATTTTTGATAGACGTTGATCGCCGCCACAAAGATCTTTCGCATTACTTCACCACAATTCGGGAGGCGCGATCCAATAACTTATTGGTTAGTTTCTCGATTTCAACACTGACGGCATCGATATTGTTTTTTGCTAATGCACGAATTACCAAGAGCGACCCGGATGGTAATTTAGAAAGTTGTGGGTGAACCGCATGGCGGACTTTGCGAGCCAAGGCGTGACGTGTTACCGATCCGCCAACAGATTTATTGATAATCAACCCACATTTAGGTAGGTCGTGATTTGTTACAGGGGAGATATAAAGGTATCCAACAAAGTTTTCTGTAGTAACGCGGGTTCCGCTCTTTGTTGCTCGAGCAAAATCGGCGCTTACGGTCAAACGTGCGTTTTTAGGCAGCACGAGGGTCTCGGGTGCGGCTCTATTACTTACGCAGAAAGACGAATGCGGCCTTTGGCGCGACGGGCTGAAAGAACGGCACGTCCTGCGCGAGTTGCCATACGTGCGCGGAAGCCATGCTTCTTGGCGCGACGACGAGTGTTAGGTTGGTATGTGCGCTTTGTCATGGTGACTCCTCTTAAAACTTCTGGTGGTAGAGCAGGTTTCCACCGGACTAGGTTTTTGCTGACCTAGCTCGCGGTTTTGCCGACTTCTATGAACTCTTCATAAATACGGGGGAAGCAAGGAGGTAACGGTAGAGGTGGGGATACACGCGGGTCAAACTGGAGGCTAGGTTGAGGGTTGTGGATAACCACTTGCTTTTCTTGCAAAAGAGCCCTACTTTTCACCTCTGTCCACAGGTATCCGTCAAAGTGGCTCTAAATCAAGGGTAAAGCCCTACTTTAGACCACAGCCTGTGGATAAACTTGTGGATAGTCCAAGGGGGCGAGAATGGCAGTTGTTGAGATCGAACTCGCCGATCTTTGGGACCGAGTTATTGAGCATGTCTCACTTGGAGAACCCCAGCATCGCGCTTTTTTAACAATGACTAAACCTTTGGGTTTGATTCAAAGCGATGGCGGCATCACAAATTTGTTAGTTGCTGCACCAAATGTCTTTGCTAAAGATGTTCTTGAATCCAGGTTGCGAATTGTTGTTAATGAAGTTCTTACTCGCGAGCTTGGCGACAAAACAAATATTGCAGTGATGGTTGATGAATCGTTAGAACTCGCAGACCACCCAGCCCCAATGGTTGTTGTTGAACCAACCCCGACGCGCCCTGGCACAGGTCGTGAAGGCTCTGATCTTGGTGCACGTAAAAGTGATGAGCCTTCGCAATTAAACCCGCGTTATATTTTTGAAACTTTTGTTATCGGTGCATCCAACCGTTTTGCGCACGCCGCAGCCGTTGCTGTAGCCGAAGCGCCAGCAAAGGCATACAACCCGCTATTTATTTATGGTGAGTCCGGCCTTGGAAAAACCCACTTATTACACGCTATTGGTGCCTACGCCAAAGAGTTATATGGCAGTGTGCGGGTGCGTTATGTTTCATCTGAAGAGTTCACCAATGACTTTATTAACTCGATTCGCGACGATAAGGCATCTGCTTTCCAACGCCGCTACCGTGACCTTGATGTTCTGTTAGTTGATGACATCCAGTTTTTAGAAAATAAAGAACGCACCCAAGAGGAGTTCTTCCACACCTTCAACACTTTATATAACGCTAATAAACAAATCGTTATCTCATCTGATCGTCCTCCAAAGCAATTAACAACTTTGGAAGATCGTCTCCGTTCTCGTTTCGAATGGGGTTTGATTACAGATATCCAACCTCCTGAGTTAGAAACTCGAATCGCGATTCTTCGTAAAAAAGCGGCACAGGATAAATTAAATGCGCCGGATGATGTACTTGAATATATCGCCAGCAAAATTTCTACAAATATTCGCGAACTTGAAGGTGCGTTAATTCGCGTTACCGCTTTTGCTAGTCTTAATAGACAGGGTGTTGATCTAGGTCTTGCTGAAATTGTTTTAAAAGATTTGATCCCCAGTGGCGCCGGCCCAGAAATCACGGGCGCGACGATCATGGCCCAAACCGCTGTTTATTTCAGCCTTACAATCGATGATTTATGTGGCACTTCTCGTTCTCGTGTTTTGGTTAACGCCCGTCAGATCGCGATGTATTTATGTCGAGAGTTAACCGAGCTCTCGCTACCAAAGATTGGGCAGGCCTTCGGGGGCCGCGACCACACCACTGTTATGCACGCCGACCGGAAGATCCGCCAATTAATGGCAGAGCGCCGGTCGATCTATAACCAAGTCACTGAGTTAACCAACCGGATCAAATCTCAGAACAGAGGTTGATTTCGGTTATTTGTCCGATTTAAGAACCTTACCCCCAGTTGTGGAGAAGGTGTGGATAACTGTGGATTGCGGTGGCGGATCTGTGGTTAACAAAGTTTTGTTTTAGGTTTTTTTGAAATGGAAAGGGAGAGTGGGTTATGGTTGCTGACTTTACGCACAGTTTTAACTTGTTTATCCACACCTTTTTAACAACAAGACACACCTTTGAGCAGGACTTTTTGGTGTTGTCCACAGTTGTTTTGGTTGGTTACTACTACTACCTATATATACAGAAAACCCGCATCCAAGCGAACCCCACAACCTTAAGCCTCTTTTTTGGACTATCTAACTCTTCTACCACCATGAAAGACTTTCAACTAAAGAAACTGAGGGCAACCGCGTGAAATTTACTGTCGAGCAAGGCGCATTAACTGATGGCGTCAATTGGGTATCCCGCAGCCTTTCAACCAGACCTATTAAAACCGAACTACTAGGAATTGTTATCGATGCAACCGGCGATGAAGTAATCCTTTCTGGTTCAGATTTAGAAACATCTAGTAAAGCTTTCTTCAAAGCAGATATTTCTCAACCAGGAAAAGTTTTAGTTCCCGGAAAACTACTAGCGGAAATTTCTAGATCTCTTCCAAATAAACCAATCACTATCGCACTCGATGGTTCCCGGGTTTTAGTTACATCAGGATCTGCGAAATTCACCTTGCCCACACTTTCAATTTCTGAATACCCAGGCTTACCAGAGCTACCTGAAACAACCGGAGTTGTTGCAAGTGATTTATTCGCAACCGCTGTGGCACAAGTTGCGATTGCCGCGGGTAAGGACGATTCATTACCAACACTCACAGGCGTGCACATTGAAATAAATGAAGACACAGTGACCTTGGCAGCGACCGACAGATACCGTTTAGCGGTGCGTGAATTTACTTGGCAACCAACCACACCAGGGCTTTCCACAACATCACTTCTTCGCGGTCGCACAATTGCCGATGCTGCTAAATCGTTAACTGGTTCTAAAAACGTTTCGCTTTCATTTGCACCGAATACCAGTAACGATCGCCTCGCCGGTTTTGCGGGTGAAGGTAAATCAATGACCTCAAGAATGTTAGATGGAACATTTCCTCCATACCGTCACTTGCTACCACAAGAAGTAACCACAACAGCAATAGTTGAAGTTGCACCATTCTTAGATTCGGTTCGCCGCGTGGCACTAGTAACCGATAAAACAGTCCCATTGCGTCTCGAGTTTGCTAACAACACTGTCTCACTAGAAGCGGGTGCAGGCGAAGAAGCGCAAGCAACCGAAGCAATTGAAATTTTATTAAACGGCGAACCAATCTCAATCGCTTTCAATCCGGTATTCCTCGCAGATGGCCTGCAAGCTGTTGGCACATCATTTGTGCAGATTTCATTTACTGGCTCTAATAAACCAGCAATCCTCAGCGGTAAATCAGATCGCGACGGTAAAGTAATTGAAAACTACCGTTACCTTCTAATGCCGATGCGTTACGCCTCATAACCACTTTAAAGATTTTATTAAGAGCATAAAGTGCGCGTTACTAAATTAGCGCTGACCAACTTCCGCTCATATAAAAACCTAGAGTTAGATTTTAGTGCCGGACCAACAACCTTCATTGGCAATAACGGTTCAGGCAAAACAAATATTGCGGAAAGCCTGATCTATCTCGCCTACCTTTCATCCCACCGAGTTTCACAAAACCTTCCACTTTTAAATTTAGGAAGTGACCAAGCGATAATCCGCGCCGAAATTGAAAGCGATAACCGCACCCTGCAGGTCGACTTAGAAATAAATGCAAGCAAAGCAAACCGTGCGCGACTAAATCAAAACCCGACCAAATCACAACGCGAAATATTAGGAGCTCTACAAGTTATTTACTTTTCCCCAGAAGATCTTGATTTAGTCCGTGGAGAACCGACTCACCGCCGCGATTTCCTAGATAAATTACTGATTACCCGCGCCCCGCGTTTAGCTGGCGTTATCTCGGATTACGAAAGAGTTGTTAAACAACGCAACGCTTTACTAAAGACCCGCGCCCCCGAAAATGCTTTAGCGCCATGGACAGAACAACTCATCAACCTCGGCGCACAGTTAAGTGCAGAACGTGTCGCACTAGTAGAAGCACTTAACCCTTATGTTGCTGCAAATTACGCCAATTTAAATGAAGTAAAACCGGCATCCATTTCATACAAGTCCAGCACAGAGGGTTTATCAATAAATCCTGAAGAAAACTCACAACTACTCACCGCCCGGCAATTAGAAGTAGCGCGCCAAGAGATAGAACGCGGGGCTTCACTAATAGGCCCACACCGCGATGATCTACATCTACAACTTGGCGACTTCCCCGCGAAAGGTTATGCCAGCCATGGCGAATCTTGGTCGATGGCGATATCACTACGAATCGGTTCATATAACCTACTTAAATCTGAAGGTGCAGAACCAGTGTTAATCCTTGACGATATTTTTGCAGAACTAGATACAGCACGCCGCCAACAATTAACTTCGGTTACCCAAATGGCAGAGCAAACAATTATCACCGCAGCCGTTGAAAGTGACTTGCCAACCGAATTACTATCTACTAAATATTATGTAACACCAGGATTTGTTTCGAAAGAAAGGGCAAGCGATGAGTAAGCGCGACTTAGCTCTTGATCTCTTTCGCAGTTATAAAACTGGATTTATAAAAAAATCAAAACCTGTGCAAGAGCGAACCAACACCCCAGGCGATCCAACTCTTATCAGCGAGGTTATGTCAGATTTAATCAACCAACGCGAATGGCATTTGGGAATCGCAGAAGGGACCTTATTTTCATCTTGGAAAGAAATTGTCGGCGAAGATATTGCTTCACACACAACACCAATTTCACTTCTTGAAGGCGCACTTCTAATTCAATGTTCATCAACTGCTTGGGCCACACAACTAAACGCGGTCGGACAAGATTTACTAAATACAATTCAAGATTCCACACCTGGTGCAGGAGTAACTTCACTCGCTTTTATCGGCCCGCAAGCACCTTCTTGGAAGCGCGGCTTGCGGACAATCAAGAACGAACGCGGCCCGCGGGATACCTACGGTTAGAGCGCTTTAACCCCCCTCACCCACTAGGAACCCTCACCCACGCTCAGAAAATGGCGCATTTGGCACACCTATGGCTTTTTATGGCTAGCGGGCTTTTCATTTACAGATAGGATTACCAGGCTCAATGAAGGAATTCCCCTTCTAGGTGCGTTTTAAGACCAGAACCAGATTTAAAAAGGAGCTTTAGTGACGAAGCAAACCGGCGGATATGACGCCAGTTCGATCACCGTCCTTGAGGGTCTCGACGCTGTCCGCAAACGCCCCGGAATGTATATCGGCTCAACTGGCGAACGCGGCCTGCACCACCTGGTCTATGAAGTAGTTGATAACTCAGTTGATGAAGCACTCGCTGGTTATTGCGATGAAATAAATATAACTTTAATGGAAGACGGCTCGCTGCAATGCATCGATAACGGCCGTGGAATTCCAGTTGATATACACCCCGTTGAAAAGAAACCAGCTCTGGAAGTTGTTCTTACAGTTTTGCACGCCGGTGGAAAATTCGGCGATGGTGGCTACTCAGTTTCTGGTGGATTACACGGTGTCGGCATTTCTGTAGTCAACGCGCTTTCAACCGATTTATCTGTGCAAGTACAACGCGATGGTTTCTTCTGGAGTCAAGAATATAAATTAGGCGTTCCAACTGCGCCAGTTAAAAAAGGTGGCGTATCAGAAAAAACCGGAACCACTGTTCAATTCTGGCCATCTGCTGAAATATTTGAAACAACAGATTTCTCATTCGAGATTTTATCTACTCGTTTCCGTGAGATGGCATTTTTAAATAAAGGCCTACGTTTAACTCTGACTGATTTACGCCCCGGCCACGTTGATGAAAAAGGCGAGCCACTGTATGTTAATTACAAATACGACGGCGGCATCGCAGATTTCGTAAAACACTTAAATTCAACGCGCGGTGAAACTCACAAATCCATCATCTTCTTTGAAGGCGAAGACAAAAAAGCCAAACTTTCCCTAGAAGTAGCGATGCAGTGGAACGCAGGGTTCTCTGAATCTGTTTATACATTTGCTAACACAATCCACACTCATGAAGGCGGAACTCACGAAGAAGGTTTCCGCACTGCACTTACTTCAGTTGTAAATAAATTCGGCGAAGAAGCTGGCTACATCCGCAAAAAAGAAGATCGCTTAACCGGTGATGATGTGCGTGAAGGTTTAACTGCAATCGTCTCTATAAAAATGGCCGACCCACAGTTTGAAGGACAGACAAAAACTAAACTCGGAAACACTGAAGCAAAGTCTTTTACACAAAAATCTGTAAATGAGTTTTTAACGCAATGGTTTGAAAAGAACCCACAAGAAGGCAAAGACATTGTTCGAAAGAGTATTGATGCCGCCGCCGCACGTGTGGCGGCACGCAAAGCCCGCGATTTATCACGTAACCGTAAAGGCTTATTAGAAGGCCGCGGAATGCCCGGCAAGCTCGCTGATTGCCAATGGACAGATCCAGCAAAGTGCGAACTTTATATTGTTGAAGGTGACTCTGCCGGTGGTTCCACAAAAGGTGGACGCGATTCACGTAACCAAGCAGTGCTGCCTATTCGCGGAAAGATTCTAAACGTTGAGAAAGCGCGCATTGATCGTGTACTACAAAATAACGAAGTTCAAGCTTTAATCACCGCACTCGGCACAGGTGTGCACGAAGATTTCGATATTAAAAAGCTGCGATATCACAAGATTATTCTGATGGCCGATGCTGATGTTGATGGACAACATATCCGCACATTGTTACTGACTTTGTTATTCCGATTTATGCGCCCGCTGATTGAAAATGGCTTTGTTTACTTGGCGCAACCACCACTTTATAAAATTAAATGGGGCGGAAAAGATGAAGTGCAATATGCCTTCTCTGATCGCGAACGCGATGGCATGATCAAAATTGGTTTAGATGCCGGAAAACGTTTACCAAAAGATGACGGCATTCAACGCTTCAAAGGTTTAGGAGAAATGCCCGCTAAAGAATTGTGGGATACAACAATGGATCCAGAACACCGCGTTTTAATTCAAGTGACACTAGATGATGCGGCAGCAGCTGATGATTTATTCTCAGTGTTGATGGGCGAAGATGTAGAACAACGCCGCGCATTTATTCAACGTAACGCTAAAGATGTTAGATTCCTGGATATTTAAATGGCTGAAGATAAAACTCCTGTAGATCGCACCGGCATGGCTAATCCCGGAGATGATTTCGATCGTGTTGAAACTATTGACCTGCAAGTTGAGATGGCACGTTCTTATCTTGATTATGCAATGTCGGTTATTGTCGGACGTGCGCTACCTGATGTACGCGATGGTTTGAAACCAGTGCACCGCCGAGTTTTATATGCAATGTATGACGCGGGTTATCGTCCTGATAAGGGTTACTACAAATCTTCTCGCATCGTCGGTGATGTCATGGGTAATTACCATCCGCACGGTGACACCGCGATTTATGACACCGTTGTTCGTTTAGCCCAACATTGGTCACTTCGCTATCCATTAGTAGATGGCAACGGAAACTTCGGCTCTCCCGGCAACGATCCCGCCGCGGCAATGCGTTATACCGAAGCCCGCCTTTCACCTATCGCGATGGAGATGATGCGCGATATCGATGAAGACACAGTTAACTTCTCACCAAATTACGACGGTCGCTCACAAGAGCCAGATGTATTGCCAAGCCGCTTCCCAAACTTATTAGTTAACGGTTCTGCCGGTATCGCAGTTGGAATGGCAACAAATATTCCACCCCACAATCTGCGTGAAATCACCGAAGGTGTTATTTACTCACTCAATAACCCTGATCTAAAACCAGAAGAACTTCTATCCGAGTTGTTAAAAATTGTTAAAGGCCCAGATTTCCCAACAAAAGCTTTAATTGTTGGGCGCACCGGAATCGAAGAGGCCTACCGCACGGGTCGCGGATCAGTAACTATGCGCGCAGTGGTTCAAGTCGAAGAAATTAACAAGCGCACTTGTCTGGTTGTTAGCGAGCTTCCATACCAAGTTAACCCAGATAACCTGGCACTTAAAATCGCGGAACTCGTTAAAGATGGAAAAATTAAAGGTATCGCTGATGTGCGCGATGAAGGAAACGAGCGCTTAGGCCAACGTTTAGTAATTGTTCTTCAATCATCGGCAATCCCTAAAGTTGTTTTAAATAATCTTTACAAGCAGACACAACTGCAAGATACCTTCGGCGCAAATATGTTGGCACTGGTCGACGGTGTGCCACGCACGCTGCGCCTTGATGAATTTATCAAGTTCTATATTCAACACCAAGTAGAAGTAATCATTCGCCGCACCAAATACCGTTTAGCCGAAAAAGAAAAACGCGCTCACATCTTGCAGGGTTATCTAAAAGCTCTTGATGCACTGGATGCCGTTATCGCATTAATCCGCGCATCCACAACGCCGGAAGAAGCGCGCACTGGTTTGATGAAGTTACTAGATGTTGATGAAGTACAAGCAAATGCAATTCTTGATATGCAACTGCGTCGTATCGCAGCACTGGAACGTCAGAAGATCAACGATGAGTACAACGGCCTTATGGCAGATATCGTTGAACTCAATGAGATCTTGGCCAGTGAAGCAAAGCAGCGCCAAATAATCATTTCCGAGCTCACTGATCTCACTGCAAAGTATGGCGATGAGCGCCGCACCCAAATTGTGGCCAGCGAAGGTGATTTCTCTGCTGAAGACTTAATCCCAGATCAAGATGCAGTTGTCACAATTACTCGCACCGGTTACGCCAAGCGCACTAACGCCGATCTATATAAGACTCAGCGTCGTGGCGGCCGTGGCGTTAAAGGCGCTGCGCTTAAACAAGATGACGTAGTCGATCACTTCTTTGTTGCCAGCACGCACGACTGGTTATTGTTCTTTACCAACCAAGGCCGTGTTTACCGCGCCAAAGTGCACGAACTTCCAGATGCTGGTCGCGATGCTCGTGGACAACACGTCGCTAACTTAATGGCATTTAAATCCGATGAAACAATCGCTCAAGTTTTATCAATAAAGGATTACACAGCATCTCCTTACTTGGTCCTTGCTACAAAAACCGGTTTAGTTAAAAAGACCCCACTTACTGAATACGATTCTCCTCGTACCGGTGGCTTGATTGCAATCTCGCTGAAACCAGGCGATGAAGTTGTATCTGCAGCGCTCATTAACAAAGGCGATGAAATTCTCTTGGTTTCCAAAAAAGCAATGTCTTTACGTTTTGCGGCAGATGAAGAATCACTTCGCCCAATGGGACGCTCTACAAGTGGTGTAATCGGAATGAAGTTCCGAACTGGTGATGAACTTTTAACTATGGCGCGCATTGATTCAAAAACTGCATCTTCATTTGTATTTACCGCAACCGATGGTGGATACGGCAAAAAAACTCCGCTTGAGGAATATCGTTTGCAAGGTCGCGGCGGTATTGGAATCAAAGCTGCC
>CAMBGS010000042.1 GCA_945866305.1 Bifidobacterium breve | reverse complement strand
GAACTTGATTCGACGAGATCCGCCAGAATTACAGTGACATTATCAGGAGCCCCATTTATATATGTGGCATCTATCAAGGCATCAACTGCCGCTGCTGCATCCTTACCTTTAATCAAAGATTTGATTTCCTTGTCGCTTAAAACACCGGTTAATCCATCGCTACATAGTAAGTAGCGATCCTTAATTTTTCCTTCGAATATGTGAAGAGAAGGCTCGAGATTGCCCTCACCCATGAGCGCTTGTGTAAGCATCGATCTTTGCGGATGAACTTGAGCATCTGATTCAGAGATAATCCCTTTATTAAGCAACTCTTGCAGAACAGTGTGATCCGCGCTCAGCTGCTCTAAATCATTTCCGCGCAATCGATAAGCCCGGGAATCGCCAACGTGGAGCAATGAGATTTCAGAACCGTTAAGAAATAGTGCGGTAAGCGTCGTTCCCATGCCAGCCAATTGAGGTTCATCTAAAGTCACGGCGTGAATTTGCCCATCAATCGTGTGTAGAGAGTTTAGAAATAAATCACTCGCTGATTCGCTATCAATTTCTGTATTTATAAAAGTTGGAGCAATTTCAGAGAGAGTGTTGATAGCAACTGAAGATGCAAATTCTCCTCCAGCGTGACCACCCATGCCATCTGCAACAGCGATTAATTGCGCACCAACGAGTGCGGAGTCTTCATTTCCATTGCGCACCAAACCGACAGCAGATCGCGCGGCACATTGAAAGTAAAGGCGACTCATACCGCTTAGCCTAATGGTGTTAATCTCGAACTATGAAGATCTACGCTCATCGCGGGGCATCGCACGACTATCCCGAGATGACGATGGCTGCGTACGAAGAGGCGGTGAAGCAAGGTGCCGATGGCTTCGAATGCGATCTGCGTTTAACAAAAGATGCAGTTGCTGTCTTATGGCACGACACAGATTTACAGCGGTGCGCAAATAACAAGGCTGTTATTTCGGCAAGCACCTACGCGCAGTTGAAGAGCATTTACCCACAGATATTAACTATTGATGAAATTTTAGATTTTGCAATTAGCCAGAGTAAATCTCTTCTTCTGGAAACTAAACATCCCGTGCCATCCCGCACCGCGATCGAAAGCCTTTTAGTAGAAAAAATCAATTTGGAAGCAAAGCGCATAAAGAGAGCTGAAATCGAAGTAAATATAATGTCATTTTCCTGGCTAGCCATTGAACACATTAAGCAGTTAGAAAAAAACATTGAAACCACATATTTATTGAATAACTTCATTCCTTGGTTTAACGCGCTGCACTCTTCTGCTCGCTCTTTAGGTCCAGAAATTACCCAATTGCAAAAGAATCCTGATTTGGCAAAACGTATAAAGAGCGCAGGCCGGAAATTAAATGTCTGGACCGTCAACGAACCATCTGATATTCGGCTCTGTTACGAGTTAGGCGTGGACAATCTCATAACTGACCGACCTGGCTTTGTGCGTGAAATTTTGCGCAAAAATTAGCTAACGATTTAATTGAGGATCAACGTCCACTTATTAACAGGTATCCTTAACCAGTGAGCGCATCAGAAAGCCATAGATTTGCCTACTTGGGTCCAGTCGGGACTTTTACTGAGGCTGCGCTAAAGAAGATTACTTGTGATTCAGATGTACTCATTCCATTTG
The DNA here is from genome assembly GCA_945866305.1 of Bifidobacterium breve. Taxonomy (GTDB): domain Bacteria; phylum Actinomycetota; class Actinomycetes; order Nanopelagicales; family Nanopelagicaceae; genus Planktophila. The sequence goes on along the minus strand of CAMBGS010000042.1, from coordinate 9,005 downwards.
CAAATGTCACAGCGGCTTTAAATGCAGTCCGCACTGGAGATGCGCAATACGCACTTGTGCCAATTGAAAATTCGGTAGAAGGCGTTGTTGCCCGCACCCTCGATGAACTTGCAACTGGAGATCCGCTAACAATCTCAGCCGAAGTAACGCTGCCTGTTTCCTTTGCATTGATGGCAAAACCGGGCACAACTAAATTTGCTCGAATCGGTACACACCCACATGCAGAATCACAATGCCGCGCATTCATCGCAAAGAATTATCCGCACGCAGAAATTGTGCCGACAAACTCAACTTCGGCAGCAGCAGAGCTGGTCAGCAAGGGCGAATTAGATGCAGCAATTGCATCGAGTGCTGCCGCATCACATTTTGGTTTACAAGTTATCGCCGAAGATATTGGCGATAACACCGGAGCCGTTACGAGATTTATCTGTGCCCAGAAACCAGGTTGGGTTCCTGAAGCAACCGGCAATGACCGCACTTCAATGGCGGTATTTATTGGCATTGACCATGCCGGAGCCTTGCTGGAAATCTTGCAAGTATTTGCGAAAAATAGCGTCAACCTGACATTTATTCAGAGTCGTCCCACTGGTCGCGAATTAGGTCACTACCATTTCATTATTGATGTGGAAGGCCACATTAATGATCCAGCAGTTGGCGCTAGCATCGCAGAACTGAAAGAGATCTGCGATGACATCAGGTTCCTAGGCTCTTATCCAAGAGAGGCGCAATAACAATGATCGATATTAAGTTCTTGCGCGAAAACCCTGATGCTGTGCGCGCTTCACAGAAAGGTCGCGGCGAAGATGTTGCGATCGTAGATAAAGTTTTAGCAATTGATGATCTTCGCCGTGCGGCGCTCACTGAATTTGAAACGCTGCGCGCAGAGCAGAACTCCCTTTCTAAATCTGTTGGCGCAGCAAAAGGCGATGAAAAGACTGCTCTACTTGAAAATTCCAAAGCTTTAGCGGAAAAGGTAAAAGCTGCCGATGCCAAGCGCGCAGAAGTTGAAGCTCAAGCTAGCGCTCTCTTAATGCAGCTTTCAAATCTTTTGGATCCAGAAGCCCCGATTGGCGGCGAAGCCGATTTCGTAACGATCGAACACGTTGGCACCCCACGTGATTTTAAGAAAGATGGTTTTGAAGCAAAAGATCACGTTGAACTCGGCAAGTTACTTGGCGCAATCGATACTGAGCGCGGTGCAAAAGTTTCTGGATCACGTTCTTACTATTTAACTGGCGTTGGAGCAATGTTGGAATTTGCGCTAGTTAACTATGCAATTCAAAGTGCGCTAAAAGCAGGATTCACTCCCGTAATTCCACCTGTTCTAGTTAAGCCAGCTGCAATGGAAGGCACTGGTTTTCTTGGACAAGCAGCCGAAAATGTTTACCACTTAGAAAAAGATGATTACTACTTAGTCGGCACAAGTGAAGTTCCACTCGCTGCTTATCATATGAATGAAGTTCTACCTGCAGAAAAACTTCCTCTGCGTTACGCCGGTTACTCATCCTGTTTTCGTCGCGAAGCTGGAAGTTATGGCAAAGATACTCGCGGCATAATTCGTGTTCACCAATTCGATAAAGTAGAAATGTTCTCTTTCTGTAAGCCAGAAGAAGCGAAAGCAGAACATCAGCGTCTATTGCAATGGGAGAAAGACTTCCTTAATGCAATGGAGATTCCATTCCGAGTAATTGATGTGGCATCCGGCGACCTAGGGTCAAGTGCAACCCGTAAGTTTGATATTGAAGCGTGGATTCCAACCCAGAACGCCTATCGTGAAGTAACAAGCACTTCTAACTGCACAGAATTTCAAGCTCGCCGCTTAAATATTAGATATAAAGATGCCGACGGAACCAAGGCTGTGGCAACGTTAAATGGCACTCTGGTAGCGATTCCTCGCATGATCGTTGCGATATTTGAAAATCATCAAAATTCTGATGGAACTGTAAATGTTCCGGCCTCACTGCAACCATTCCTCGGAATGAAGAGATTTGAGCTTGTGTGAGTGAACGTCGTCCCAAGTTAATTGCAACAGATTTAGATGGCACCATCGTTCCGCACAACGAAGGCATTTCGCATCGCACGATTGCCGCATTTACCAAGGCCCGTGATTTAGGTGTACAAGTCTTTTTTGTTACTGGGCGCCCACCTCGCTGGATGGGAGACGTGCGCGAAGCTTTTGATTTTGGAACGGCGATTTGTTGCAATGGTGGGCTTCTGTACGACATGCACAACGATAAAGTTCTTGAGCAATGGATGATTCAACCAACCGAATTGCAAAAAGCGGTGGATATCTTGCGAAAGACAATTCCAAATGTTTCTTTTGCGATTGAATCAAACGATCACTATCATCGCGAGAAGGCGTACATTCCACGTTGGGACGTCGGAATGGATGATATTGGCGTTGATACTATTGATTCAGTTACGAATCGTCCCGCGCTGAAATTACTTGCAAGACTCTCGCAACAAGAAATTTCTGCAGATGAGATGTTGGCTTTAGCAACACCTGCGTTGCAAGGTGTTGTAAACGTTACGCACTCTGCTAATAACGACTCGCTTCTTGAAATTTCTGCGGTAGGTGTATCTAAAGGCGAAACTTTGGCAATGATGGCATCACGTATCGGAATAACAGCAAAAGATTGTGTTGCCTTCGGCGATAACCCAAATGATTTTTCTATGTTGCAATGGGCGGGACGCTCGTATGCAATGATCGATGGTCATCACGCGGGTCCAGTAAATGCGAAAGATGTGGCGCCCCCTCACAATCAAGATGGTGTTGCGATCGTGATTGAAAAGCTCCTCGAACTTCCGCAGTAATACCCACCGATTTTTAATGCTTACCAAGTTCGGGTAATCTCTCCCACGGAGGGCTCGCATAGCGGCCGAGTGCACCGGTCTTGAAAACCGGCAAACGAAAGTTTCGTGGGTTCAAATCCCACGCCCTCCGCCAGTTTTCTTCAACCTGTGGCTGACTTCATAGCCTGCCTGCGGGGTTACGCCTAGCGGCTTTTCATATTCAAGCGCACACTTGCCCTTAAGAAATCTTTAAGCCAAAGGGGAAGCAATGTCCGGAGTCTTTTCTCCAACCCGCGCCAAGATTAAAGAGCGCACGCTTCGCACAGATAAGTGGTGGCTAGAACCTGCCATCACCTTTGGAGTTTTATTCAGTTTTATTATCTATGCCACCTTCCGCGCATTCGAAGGCGCAAATTATTACAAAGACCATTTAATCTCTCCTTTCTATTCACCATGTCTTTCTGAAGCTTGTGTACCTGAAGCAACAATTTTTGGGTGGACGCCAGTCAGTGCCGAAATTTTTAACTTCGCACTTTCGCCTGCTCTAATTATTTTGATCTTCCCACTCGGTTTCCGTATGACTTGTTATTACTATCGCAAGGCTTACTACCGTGCATTCTGGTTATCACCACCAGCTTGCGCAGTTGCTGAACCACATACCAAGTACACCGGTGAAACTCGCGCGCCGCTTATTTTGCAAAATGCCCACCGCTGGTTCTTCTATGCTGGGTTACTATTTAATGTAATCCTGACTTACGACGCAGTTATTTCATTTAAAAATGTTGAAGGCCAATGGGGCCACATGAGCGTTGGCTCCCTTGTTCTCGTCGCAAGTTCTACTCTCCTCTGGTTTTATTCACTTTCTTGCCACACTTGCCGCCATACAGTTGGCGGACGCCTAAAGCATTTCTCGGCACATCCGATTCGCTACAAGTTATGGTCCTGGGTTTCAGTTCTCAATCACAAACATCAACAGTTTGCTTGGTACTCACTTGCCGCAGTTGCTTTTGCCGATATCTACGTTCGCCAAGTTGCAACTGGCGCCTGGACCAATTTCTACTTCTTCTAAGGGATGCCAATAGATATGACTACTGAAAAAATAGCGCTCGAACGTTATAAGTACGACGTTCTTGTAATTGGTGCAGGTGGCGCAGGACTGCGCGCAGCCGTTGAAGCGCGCGAATCAGGTCTGCGCGTAGCAATCATCTGTAAATCACTATTTGGCAAGGCCCACACCGTTATGGCCGAAGGCGGCGCAGCAGCGTCGATGGGAAATGCGAATTCAAACGATAACTGGATGGTGCACTTTCGCGACACAATGCGCGGTGGAAAATTCCTAAACCATTTCCGTATGGCCGAACTTCATGCCAAAGAATCTCCAGATCGCATTTGGGAACTCGAAATGTGGGGTGCGCTCTTTGATCGCACTAAAGAAGGAAAAATCAGCCAACGTAACTTTGGTGGACACGAATATCCACGCCTTGCACACGTAGGCGATCGCACTGGCCTTGAATTAATTCGCACAATGCAACAGAAGATTGTTGCTCTGCAACAAGCAGATAAGCGCGAACACGGAGATTACGAATCACATATTAAAGTTTTTGCAGAGTTAACAATTACGGAAATTCTTAAAGAAAATGGAAAGATTGCCGGAGCTTACGGATACTGGCGCGAATCCGGATCAGAAGTTCTATTTGAAGCACCTGCAGTAATTATTGCAACTGGTGGCGTAGGAAAGACTTTTAAAATCACCTCTAACTCTTGGGAGGGCACTGGCGATGGCCATGCCCTGGCACTAAAAGCTGGCGCTAATTTAGTTGATATGGAATTTTTACAGTTCCACCCAACGGGAATGGTCTGGCCGCCATCTGTGCGTGGAATTTTGGTTACTGAATCTGTTCGCGGTGAAGGCGGAATTCTTACCAACAATAAAGGTGAACGATTTATGTTTAAGTACATCCCAGATGTATTTAAAGATAAGTACGCAGATAATGAAGAAGAAGCAGATCGTTGGTATGTCGATCAAGATAATAATCGCCGTCCACCAGAGCTTTTGCCACGCGATGAGGTTGCGCGCGCGATTAATACTGAAGTTAAATCTGGTCGCGGCACCGAACACGGTGGCGTATTCCTAGATGTTTCTAAGCGTATTTCCGCGGAAATTATTAAGAAGCGCCTGCCATCTATGTGGCACCAGTTCTACGAATTAGCTGGCGTGGACATTACAAAAGAGGCTATGGAAGTTGGCCCAACTTGTCACTATGTGATGGGTGGCGTTGAAGTTGAACCAGATACTGCAGCAGCAGTTGGCGTTCCTGGGCTATTTGCAGCAGGAGAAGTTGCTGGCGGAATGCACGGTTCAAATCGTCTGGGTGGTAATTCACTTTCAGATCTCTTGGTCTTCGGACGTCGCGCCGGAATGGGCGCAGCGGCTTACGTTAAGCAGAACAGCAGTGCATCTGTTTCAGATGCGACCGTTGCTGCTGCAGCCGCGCGAATCGAAGCGCCATTTGCTCGTACAGGTGGAGAGAATTCATACTCACTGCACGCAGAATTACAGGAAGTTACCCATAACTTAGTCGGCATTATCCGCACCGGAACAGAGCTAAAAGAAGCAATTGAAGCAATCGCCGAGATTAGAAAGCGCAGCGCAAATGTTGCAGTCTCTGGTGGTCGCAAATTCAATCCAGGTTTCCACTTGGCATTTGATCTCGACAATATGTTGTTAGTTGCTGAGAGCACTGCGAAGTCTGCAATCAGTCGCGAAGAATCTCGTGGCGGACATACTCGTGATGATTTCCCGGGTATGGATGCTGGTTGGCGCCAGAGCAATCACATTGCATCATTTGATGGCAACCAAGTGAGCGTGCGCAAGCAATCACTGCCATTTATGCCAAAAGAACTCTTTGATCTCTTTGAAGTTGATGAACTTAAGAAGTACATGACACCGGAAGAAATCGCGAAAGGCGGTTCCAACTAATGGCGCGCAAATTAAACCTTCGCATTTGGCGAGGAGATGCAACTGACGGTGGTCTTAAAGATGTGCAGGTAGATGTCAACGAAGGCGAAGTTGTCCTCGATGTAATTCACCGCGTCCAAGCAACTCAGATGGGTGATCTCGCAGTACGTTGGAATTGCAAGGCCGGAAAGTGCGGTTCTTGTTCAATGGAGATCAACGGCAAGCCACGCCTTGCTTGTATGACACAGGTTGCCTCATTTGAAGAAGGCGAAACAATTACCGTTACGCCACTGCGCGCATTCCCAGTTATTAAAGATCTCGTTACCGACGTCTCCTTCAACTACAAGAAGGCGATGGAGATACCTGCGTATGCACCTCCTGCTGACCTAAAACCAGGTGAAGCACGAATGGAACAAGTGGATGTTGAGCGTTCCCAAGAGTTTCGCAAATGTATTGAATGTTTCTTATGTCAGGATGTTTGCCACGTGGTTCGTGATCACGAAGAGAATAAGAAATCTTTCGCCGGTCCACGCTTCTTTATTCGCATTGCAGAATTAGATATGCATCCACTTGATATCTTGAAAAATCGCAAGCGCACTGCACAAGAAGAACACGGTCTTGGAATGTGTAACATCACCAAGTGCTGTACTGAAGTTTGCCCAGAGCACATTAAGATCACCGATAACGCAATCATTCCGATGAAGGAACGCGTTGTTGATATCAAATACGATCCAGCGCGTATGTTTGCCGGTCTCTTAAAGAGAGAAAAGCGCAGCTAAAGATGAAGTCGCTGCTACTTGTTGCCGTAGGCGGAGTAGCAGGCACTTTGGTCCGCTTCGGACTATCGATCGTTATTCCTGATGATCGCAACGGAACACTTGCTGCAAATCTGATTGGCGTAGCCCTTGCTAGCGCGCTACTTGTTTTAATGGAGAGACGCGGTGTAACCGAACTCCGTCATCTCTTACTTCCAGGCTTCTGCGCGGGAATGACAACCTTTTCTGCAGTTACAGTTCAAGTAGTCGAACCAGTTTCTGGCGGCGCACTTTTCTTGGCAGAAAATGTCTTCTTGAGTTTACTAATAGTTATTCTTGTCTTGCCGATTAGTCGCAAGTTAATTCCGGTGCGCAAATGAATACCCTTTACGTAATTCTCGGCGCAGCGATTGGCGCACCCGCTCGATTTGCAATCGATCAATACATCCGCAAATTTACCCAAAAACCCTACGGAATTTTCTTAGTAAATGTGATTGGCTCATTCGTAATCGGACTGACCTTTAAGAAAACAGAGAGTACATACGATTTATTTGCCGTTGGCTTTGCAGGAGCCTTCACAACTTGGTCAACTTTTATGCTCGATATCTATCTCGGCTTTGAGTTAAAGCGCTACAAGGAGATAACCATCAACTTGGTTATGTCACTAGGTTTTGGTCTAGCGGCTGCTTACTTGGGCCTGCAGTTAGTTTCCTAACGCATAAATAGCGCGTTTAAGCGCTTTGTTGTAAAGAAAAGCCCAACAACAATCATCACTACGAAATACGCTACGTGCTGCATTAGCGCCCAAGAAACGTTACCCAGCGTCAATCCGCGAACTAAATCAATGGCGTGCGATAAGGGGAAGAGTCGAATTACCGTTTGTAGCCATTCAGGGAAGACCGAAAGTGGATAGAAAGAACCTGAAAACAAAAACATTGGAAGCAAAAAGATATTGATCATTTCAAGTTGCTGGAATGACTTCATATATGAAGTAACCGCCATTCCAAATGATGCGAAACCAAAGGCAATTAAGACTGCTGCCGGAATTGCCAAGATACCCCACGCGCTCGGAACAAGCCCCAGCGGAACAACTACCGCCATAAATCCCACAGCGTAAGAGAAACCACGGAGCAGCGCCCAACTAATTTCACCGAGTGCTACATCCATTGGCCCAAGGGATGTGGCAAGCATTCCGTGATAAACGCGGTCGTGATTCATCTTGAAGAAAACATTCATGGTTGAGTCATAAATCGCGCCATTCATAGCACTGGTTGCAAGAAGTGCCGGTGCAATAAATGCCACGTAACCCACCGGTTGACCCGCAACCGTCATATCGCCAACCAGATCTTTCAAGCCGTAACCAAACGAGAGAAGAAACAATACTGGCTCAACAAATCCAGAGATAACAATGAGCCACGTCGAAGATTTAAAGGCGATGTAGGCGCGCTCCATTATTGCCCGTGAGCGACCTGAATAATACTTTTCGCCAGGTTTACCCATGCGCGCTTCAGCGATTGCGACCGCTGTCGAGAGAATCATTATTTACCTAGCCTCTTGGTAAAGATTCGGCGTGATGCAATCAATCCAACAACGAGAATTGAATTCAAAAAAATGAAGTGCAACAAGAGCATCGCCGTAGAAATTTCAGAACCGTAGGTTAACCAGCGACCTAGCTCGGTTGCGTGCCAGAGCGGTGAGATCCAGCCGATCCACTGCAGAAATATCGGCATATTTGTGAGTGGGTAAAAAGTGCCCGAGAATAAGAAGAGCGGCATAATGATAAATCGCTCAACGATGGTGAAGAAGACATTTTCATTCTCAAGAAAGCCGGCCAGCGCTTGCATAAAAGCACCGAAAGCCGCACCCGCCATAACCGCGGTGAAGATGGCAAGCCATGCGCGCGGAGAATCAAGTACTCCGAAAGCCAGCATCACTAACCAATATATAACCGCGGTAAATATAGTTCGGATCAAACTATTAAGGAAAACACCCATTGCAATTTGATTACCGCTTAGTGGTGTTGCATTCATCGAGAAGAAAGTTTTATCCCATTTAAATCCCTCGAGAGTTGGATAGACGCTCTCATCCATCGCTCCTTGAATCGCAGCGGTGGCTAAAAGTGCAGGTGCGAGAAAAGTTAGATACGAGACTCCATCAACGCCCATCGCACCTGTGTTCTTATCAATATAAGAACCGAGCCCGAGGCCAATCGAAACGAGATAGAGAACCGGGTTAGCGATCGCAATCGAGATTATTAACCAAACCCATTTGAGCATTGTGCGCAAGCGAGCTTCAGTTACAAACAAAGCACCACGAGCAGCAACTCTTGCGGCATCAACAATCTTGAGCGAACCTTGTCTGGTTTGGAAAGAACTCATTAATCGATCAGCGTTCTTCCGGTTAAGCGCAGAAATACATCTTCTAGTGAACTGCGGCGCACAAGCGATGTCTTTGGATGGAATCCCTTTTTATAAACACGCTCCAATAGCTCTTCACCG
>CAMBGS010000041.1 GCA_945866305.1 Bifidobacterium breve | reverse complement strand
ATCTCTGTTGAATTTAGCCATCACGAAGGTGCACCTGGTCAGCAAGAAATTGATCTGAGATATGCCGATGCCTTAAGCACTGCAGATAACATCATGACTTTCCGCCACGTAATCAAAGAGGTTGCGCTAGAACAAGGTTTCTACGCCTCCTTTATGCCAAAGCCATTTACCGATCATCCCGGCAGTGGAATGCACACCCACGTCTCGCTCTTTGAAGGTGAGAAAAATGCCTTCTATGACGCATCTGCTGAATTCAATTTATCGAAAGTAGCACGTTCATTTATTGCAGGAATTTTGAAGCACTCATCTGAAATTACTGCGGTCACAAATCAATGGGTCAATTCTTATAAACGCCTGCAAGGTGGGGGCGAAGCGCCATCGCTGATTTCTTGGGGCCACAACAATCGCAGCGCCTTGGTCCGAATTCCGATGTATAAACCAAATAAAGAGAACTCAACTCGTATCGAATTTCGTTCTCCAGATTCAGCTTGCAATCCTTACTTGGCCTACGCCGTTATGTTGGCTGCAGGCCTAAAAGGCATTGAAGAAAAGTATGTGTTAGTTGACAATGACGCAGCCCCCGAATCTCTGCCGGCCAATCTTGATGAAGCGATTGCCATCATGGAGAAGAGTGAACTGGTCCGGGAAACACTGGGTGAGCATGTATTTGAGTACGTACTGCGAAATAAGCGCGCTGAATGGCAGGACTATCGCCGCCAGGTCAGTGCCTACGAGCTAGATCGTTATTTACCGGTTCTTTAACCCGCAATAAGGCCAGAATTTAACTTTTGGCTGTTACTTTATTGTTATGACTAAAGAGATCACAGATCGCGGTTTGCGCCGCATCAACTTATTTGCCGGCGTTCTTCACTTGGCACAGATGGTGGCGGTTCTTGCGCTCTCATCTGACTTCACGCTACCAATCACTGCGCGATACATGTCAGGCCCTCCCGGAAGTACCTATGGCGATTTAATTGTCTTGTACAACGCCCCACTTGCAATCGGTGTAGCTATTTTCTTGGGACTTTCATCGCTTGCTCACTTTATAGTCATAAGCCCTAAATTCTTTCCGCGATATATCGCAGGTCTTGCCGCTCACCGAAATTTCTTCCGTTGGGTTGAATATTCAATTAGCTCTTCGGTAATGATCGTTTTGATCGCACAAGTAACTGGAATCTCAGAGGTCACTGCGCTGATTTCAATCTTTGGTGTTAACGCTTCCATGATTCTCTTCGGCTGGCTCCAAGAAAAATATGAAGAGCCAGGCAACGGCGGCTGGATTCCATTTATCTTCGGCTGCATTGCCGGTGTAGTCCCGTGGCTTGCGCTGGTCTTCTATGTCTTCGCAATTGGTGGAGCTGGTGAAAATAAAGCGCCAACCTTTGTGTATTTCATAGTCTTTACAATTTTCGCGTTGTTTAACTCATTCGCACTTGTGCAATTTCTGCAATATAAGAAGGTCGGCAAATGGTCTGATTATTTGCGTGGTGAGCGCACCTACATCACTCTTTCGCTGGTTGCGAAATCACTACTTGCTTGGCAGATTTTCGCCAATACACTCATACCCGTATAAAGATTTGATAAAACTTTTATTGGAGGATAAGTGGCACTTCGTTGGGGATATTTAGGCGCGGGCGGCATTGCCAAGATCATCGCAGCAGATTTCGGTCATGCTGGGTTGAAGATCCAAGCAGTCGCTACTCGCGACATGGCGCGCACCAACGCCTTTGCTGATCAATTCAATATCCCAAATCGTCATCCTGATTACGAATCTCTCGTGGCAGATCCTGAAGTAGATGTTATTTATATTTCAACGGTTCAAACCTTGCACCGTGACCATGCCCTACTTGCGATAGAAGCTGGAAAGCACGTTCTGCTGGAAAAACCATTCACCATGAATGCCGCAGATGCCCACGAAATCTACGCCGCCGCAAAGCGTAAAAATGTATTTGTAATGGAAGCGATGTGGACGAGGTTCTTGCCAACCATGGTCGCGGTCTTCGCTGCAATCGAAGCAGGCGAAATAGGTACTCCACATTTCGTTTATGCCGATCACAGCCAGTTCTTGCCAATCGAGCGCGCACCACGACTTTGGAATCGCGAACAAGGCGGCGGAGCGCATTACGACTTGGGAATTTATCCAATGCACATGGCCATACGCGCCCTTGGTTTTCCAGATTCAGTCAGTGGAAAATCGATAATGACAGATACTGGAGTTGATTCGGCAACGGCTGCGGTTTTGCAATATAACAACGGAAGCTTGGCTCTGATTAATTCGTGTATGACAATGGCGGGAACGTGTAATGCGGCAATCCACGGCACAAAGGGGCGAATAGAAATTGATGGTTGGTTCTTTGAGCAGGCCACATTTAGCATCTATGACAACCAAAATAAGTTAATCCGCAAATATGAAGAGAAGATAAAAGGTCGCGGAATGCAGTACCAAGCCGTTCATCTTGAAGAGTGCATCGCCCAAGGACTTAGTGATAGTCCAATTTTGAGTCTTGCCGAAACAGTGAAAATTATGGAAGTAATGGAGCAGATTCACGTCTTTTAAACTGGCGTAAACGCTTACTTGCTCAGATGTAACGCTGCGCGTTACTATTTGGTTATGACACTTCGCAGCCTCCTCCTTCGCTGCCGTGGCGGGGCCAAGTAAACCGGTCCCCTCGCCGCGGGGTTTGTCGCACCGGTAAAACCCGACAAAACCCAATAATTTAGGAGTGTAAGCAAATGTCTCAAGAAAAGAATTTTCCTGAACAAAAACCATCGCAGATGCCGGTGCATCGTTATTCATCATTTATCCCAGTAGATCTTAAAGACCGCACCTGGCCGACTAAGCAGATGAGTAAAGCCCCGCAATGGTGCTCAGTTGATCTGCGCGATGGCAATCAAGCGCTGATTGATCCAATGGATACTCCGCGCAAGCTAGCGATGTTTAAGCTTTTAGTAGAAATGGGTTACAAGGAGATCGAAGTTGGTTTTCCTTCTGCATCTCAAACTGATTTCGATTTTGTCCGCAAAATTATCGATGAAGGGATGATTCCTGATGATGTAATCATTCAGGTGTTAACCCAAGCGCGCGAACCGTTAATTCGCCGAACCTATGAAGCGATTAAGGGCTCCAAGCAAGCGATCGTTCATCTTTATAACTCAACTTCAACGCTGCAACGGCGCGTGGTCTTTGGGCTTGATAAAGAAGGTATCAAGAAGATCGCAACCGACGGTGCGCAGTTATGTCTAGATTTGGTTTCCACAGTGCCTGGCACCAAGGTTTCCTTTGAATACTCACCTGAGTCATACACCGGCACCGAATTAGAATTCGCGGTCGAAGTTTGTAATGCAGTAAATGCCATCTGGAAGCCAACTCCACAATGGAAGACGATTATGAACTTGCCAGCAACGGTGGAAATGGCAACTCCAAATGTTTACGCTGATTCAATTGAATGGATGTGCCGCAATTTAGTAAATCGTGAGAGCGTGATTGTTTCGCTACATCCACATAACGATCGTGGTACTGGAGTGGCCGCAGCAGAACTTGGTTATTTAGCTGGTGCAGACCGCATCGAAGGAACGCTATTTGGCAATGGAGAGCGCACCGGAAATGTTTGTCTAGTGACCCTTGGTATGAACTTAGTTTCGCATGGAATTGATCCAAAGATTGATTTCTCAAATATCGATGAAATTCGCCGCACCGTTGAATATGCCAATCAATTACGTGTGCCAGAGCGCCATCCTTATGGGGGAGATTTAGTCTTCACTGCTTTCTCTGGCTCTCACCAAGATGCAATTAAGAAAGGTTTTGAACATCTAGAAAGAGATGCCAAAGCTGCCGGCGTTGATAAAGATAAATTTACTTGGGCAATTCCTTACTTGCCGATTGATCCAAAAGATATTGGTCGCTCTTACGAAGCGGTTATTCGCGTTAACTCACAATCAGGCAAGGGTGGTGTTGCTTACTTAATGAAGCACGAACATCATCTTGATCTGCCGCGTCGTCATCAAATTGAATTTAGCCGCGTCGTGCAAGCAAAGACAGATTCTGAAGGCGGAGAAATCACAGCGAGTGCAATGTGGCATATCTTCGAAGATGAATACCTGCCAACTGAATCAGCACCTTGGGGACGTTTCAGATTAAAGGGACTTTCACAAACTTCAGTACTTGGCGAAGATGTTCACTTAACCGTGAAGATTTTAGATCGCGGTGAAATGAAAGAATTAGTTGGACAAGGAAATGGACCGATTGCAGCGTTCTGCAATATCTTGCAGGATTATGGCGTAGACGTTCGTGTCCTTGATTATTACGAGCATGCACTTTCTGCAGGAGGCGACGCATCAGCTGCCGCCTATTTAGAGTGTTCAATCGATAGCGAAGTTTTCTGGGGGGTCGGAATCGACCCCAACACCACAACTGCTTCACTTAAAGCGGTCGTGTCTGCAATAAATCGCGCTATTCGCTGACTACCTTTACCTTCGTGAGCCTTTATCGTGACGAAGCAATTATCTTGCGCACCCAAAAGTTGGGTGAAGCAGATCGCATCATCACGCTATTAACGCGAGAACACGGTCGAGTTCGTGGCGTCGCTAAAGGTGTTCGTCGCACTATGTCTAAATTTGGTGCGCGCCTGGAACCAGGTAGCCACGTAGATATTCAACTTCACAAAGGCCGCACCTTTGACACGATCACCCAAGTTGAAGCGATCAATAATTATGGTGAAGCGCTCACTGAGGATTATCAACGCTGGACAATCGCATCGGCAATTTTGGAGACTGCCGAACGATTCACTTCGCAAGAGCATGAACCTGCTTTGCAAGAGTTTCAATTAGTTGTTGGCGGAATGAAAGCACTTGCGGAAAGTCGTTATGACGCATCGTTGATTCTCGATGCCTTCCTGCTTCGCTCGCTTGCGATCGGTGGTTATGCGCCTTCAACTTCAAATTGTTCACGCTGTGAAAAACCAGGGCCACATCGTTATTTCTCACTCGTCGGAGGCGGTTCGGTATGTGCTGAATGTCGCCCATCTGCATGTGCAACGCCTGCCCCTGAAACTCTCGATTTGTTAGGTGCGCTACTGAGCGGTGATTGGGAAGTTGCCCAAGCAAGTGAAGCTCGCAATCGCCGAGAGGCTAGTGGTTTAGTAATCGCTTACTTACAATGGCACCTAGAACGCGGGCTACGCAGTCTGCCGATTGTAGAAAGAGTTTAAACGTTGAGCAAAAAGATTGAAGTTCCGGAACACATCGCAATCGTGATGGATGGCAATGGGCGTTGGGCGAAAGATCGTGGATTAGCACGAACTGCCGGACACGAAGCAGGCGAGAAAGTTCTCTTTGATTTAGTAGAAGCAGCAATTGGTTTTGGTGTTAAAGAGTTAAGTGCGTATGCATTTTCAACGGAAAACTGGAAGCGCACCCCCGAAGAAGTTAAGTTCTTAATGGGATACAGCCGTGATGTATTGCGCCGCCGTCGCGATCGACTTAACGAAATGGGCGTAAAGATTCAGTGGATAGGCCGCCCTCAAAGACTTTGGAAATCGGTGATTTCTGAGCTTGAAGAAGCCGAAGCGTTAACCAAGAAAAACAAGACCTTAACTTTAAATATGTGCGTTAACTATGGTGGTCGTGCCGAGATTGTTGATGCCACTACCGCACTTGCTCGCGATGTAAAACGCGGCAAGTTAAAGCCCGATGCAATAACTGAAAAGACTATTGAGAAGTATCTTTATTCACCGAAGATGCGCGATGTTGATCTTTTCTTGCGCTCATCAGGGGAGCAGCGCACCAGCAATTTCTTACCTTGGCAATCGGTTTATGCTGAGTTTGTTTTTATGGATGTACTTTGGCCAGATATGACGCCTAAGCAACTTTGGAAAGCGATCGAGATTTATTCGGAGAGAGATCGTAGGTTTGGGAAGGCTTAAGGCTTAACACTTACCGCAGAGTCCAAAGATCTCTGCAGTATGTCCGACATCGCGAAAACCATGTTCTTCAGCCATCATCTTCGCCCACTTTTCAATGGCGCCACCTTCAATTTCAACGGTATCACCACAACCCTTGCAAACTAAATGATGATGGTGGGCTTCACCGCATAAACGGTAAATAGCTTCACCATCATCGCGGCGCAGTACATCAACGATCTTGTCGTTGACCAAACTCTGCAGCGCGCGATAGACAGTTGTTAAACCGATACTTTCGCCTTCACGTTGCATCAGTCTGTAAACTTCCTGCGCGCTGGCGAATCCACCAGCGCGCTCAAGGGTGCTCAGAACCCTTGGATTGGATCTAGACATTACTTATTCTTTGGCTTCTCGTGATCGTGACCAGCTTCATCGTGACCAGCTTCATCGTGACCAGCTTCATCGTGATGGTCAGTCTCTTCGTGAATAGAACTCTTGCTACCGTGAGAATGTGCATCTCCGCTATGTAGATAGCTGACTAGCCCCCACATAACAAATACTCCAAGAACCGTTGAGAGAATGGTTAGCTTTGAAGAGTGACGAGAATGTGCCTCTGGCAAAATATGCGAAGTCGCAAGATAGATGACGATTCCAGAGAAGACTGCAAGATAGATCGCAATCAGATTATCGCCGAGCACCAAAGTAGTTCCTAGAGCAGCGCCGCTTACTCGAGCAATCGCATCGACGCCAAGTAGCCAAACTCCTTTACGAGTCCACTTGCCACTCTTGACTAAAAATGAAACGGTATTTAAGCCATCACTAAATGCGTGAACCAGAAGTGCAATGAAGACTGCGATTCCTAAATCTGAACTAACTTTGAAGGCAACACCGAGTGCTAGACCATCTAGGAATACGTGCCCACCCATAGCGAGAGCGCCAAGTGCGCCAGCGACATTGGATGTGTGCTTATGGTCATGTCCATAATCTGACTCTGCTGGTTCGTGTGAACCAAAGAGTTGTTCATAGAAGTGAAGAAGCAAGAATCCGGCAATCAGGGCAACAGAAACCGCTGGTGCGTGGAAAATTTCTTGCGTTCCAAGTTCAAAGACTTCTGGCAGTAAATCGAAGGCGACCAATCCGAGTAATAGACCTGCGGATAATCCGAGAACTAAATGGAGGCGGTCCTTTGATTTAATTGCGAGAAATCCACCTGCTGCAGTTGCAATGGCTGTTATGGCGGCCAAGCCGATAGCGATATTCATACCCAGAAGATAGCACAAATGAAAATGATTTTCATTACCACTGAGCAGCACCCTAGGCTGAAGCCATGATCGCGATCGCCAGATTTGAACTCCCGCTGAGCCAAGCGACAGACTTTCGCGCTGAACTTGAGGCGGTAAAGGCAGTTTTAGCCGAGGCAACAGGATTTCTCAGCGGCACGATCGGCCAAAATCTTGATGAGCCAACGCTCTGGGTTTTAACCACCGAATGGGAGAACGTGGGTTCTTATCGCCGCGCACTTAGTTCTACGCGCGCAAAGTTAGAGGCGATTCCAGTGCTAGCTCGCGCAATCGATGAGCCCGGTGCGTACGAGTAAACTTAACCCGTGAGCAACGCCCGTTGCTTTTCGCCGACAGCCAGCCGGATGGGAAATTGAAATGGCCGTAGATCGTTTAGAAAATATTGTTTCACTCGCAAAGCGACGTGGATTTGTTTATCCCTCATCAGAAATTTATGGCGGACTTCGCGCCTCTTGGGATTACGGCCCGCTCGGAGTTGAACTTAAGAACAATGTAAAGCGCCAATGGTGGAAATCCATGGTGATGGGTCGCGAAGATGTTGTCGGTCTCGACTCCTGTGTGATCTTAGCGCGTGAAGTTTGGGAAGCATCAGGACACGTTGCAACTTTTAGTGATCCGCTAACTGAATGTACTGCTTGCAATAAACGTTATCGCGCAGACCATCTTGAAGAAGCATATGAAGCAAAGCATAAGAAGAAACTTGAATCACTTGCCGATATGAACTGTCCGGCGTGCGGTAATAAGGGTCAATTCACAACTCCAAAGCAATTTTCAGGTTTATTAAAAACTTTCCTCGGTCCGGTAGAAGATGAATCAGGTCTTGCTTATTTGCGCCCCGAAACAGCGCAAGGAATCTTTATCAACTTTGATCAGGTAATGACAACATCGCGCCGCAAGCCACCTTTTGGTATTGGCCAGATCGGAAAGTCATTCCGTAATGAAATTACGCCTGGAAACTTCATTTTCCGTACTCGCGAATTTGAGCAGATGGAAATGGAATTCTTCGTTGTTCCAGGTACAGATGAAGATTGGCACCAATACTGGATCGATACTCGTCTGGCTTGGTACAAGGATCTCGGAATTAATCCAGATCGTTTGCGAATTTATGATCATCCAAAAGAGAAGTTGTCACATTACTCAAAGCGCACCGCAGACATTGAATACAAATTTGAATTTGCTGGTACTGAATGGGGCGAGCTTGAAGGTATTGCTAACCGCACTGATTTCGATCTCAAAGCGCACTCAGCTGCATCTGGAAAAGATCTTTCTTACTTTGATCAAGAGAAGAATGAACGTTGGACGCCATTTGTAATTGAGCCTGCAGCTGGTGTAGATCGCTGCGCACTTACCTTTTTAATGGACGCTTTCACTGAAGACGAAGCACCAAATGCAAAGGGTGAGATGGAAAAGCGCGCTGTGCTAAAGCTTGATCATCGTTTAGCTCCAGTAAAGGTTGCGGTTTTGCCGTTATCTCGTAACGCTGATCTGTCACCAAAGGCACGTGATTTGGCTGCACAATTGCGTAAGAACTGGAATATTGATTTTGATGATGCCGGCGCAATTGGTCGTCGCTACCGTCGCCAAGATGAAATCGGAACTCCTTATTGCATCACCATCGACTTTGAAACTTTGGATGATCAAGCAGTGACTATTCGTGATCGCGACACAATGGCGCAAGAGCGCATTGCACTCGATCAAGTAGAAGCCTGGCTTGCTCCCAAACTACTTGGTTGCTAATTAAGTGGCTTTAACTCTGCCACTTGCAAGTGGTGACCATGTAATTGATCCACCGGTGGTTCTTGCGCCGATGGCGGGAATAACCAACTCTGCTTTTCGTGCGTTATGTCGCGAACAAGGCGCTGGTTTATTTGTATCAGAAATGGTTACTGCACGCGCGCTAATTGAGAGACGGCCAGATACCTTGCGCATGATTGCCCCCGGCGCCGGTGAATGGCCGCGCTCAGTGCAGTTATATAGCGTTGATCCGCACACAATGCGTGCTGCTGTGACAATGATTGGTCAAGAAAACTTAGCCGACCACATTGATATGAACTTTGGTTGTCCGGTCCCGAAGGTAACGCGCAAAGGTGGGGGAGCAGCACTTCCATATAAGCGCAAACTCTTTTCGGCAATTGTTGATGCAGCAGTGCAGGCAGCGAAACCTTTTGGAATTCCTGTGACGGTAAAGATGCGTATCGGTATCGACACCGATCACCACACTTACCTAGAAGCAGCTAAGTCAGCATCTGATAGCGGCGTTGCTTGGGTAGCATTGCACGCGCGCACAGCAGAACAAATGTATGAAGGAAAAGCTGATTGGTCGGCAATCACTCGCTTAGTTGAGCATTTAAAACCAACCGGAACGCCAGTACTTGGTAATGGCGATATCTGGTCAGGCGGCGATGGTTTGGCGATGATGAAAGAGACCGGTTGTGCTGGTGTTGTGGTTGGGCGCGGATGTTTGGGCCGGCCTTGGCTCTTTGCCGATTTGGTAGAAGCTTTTAATGGCGGCGATAAGAGAGTACTTCCAACGCTGCATGAAGTGCGCGAAGTTATGTATCGCCATGGTGAGTTGATTGTCGATTACTTTGAATCAGAAGATCGCGGATGTCGCGACCTGCGTAAACATATGGCTTGGTATTTAAAGGGTTTTAGAGTGCCTAGTGAGTTGCGCCGTCAATTTGGAATGCATTCATCGCTGGCTGAACTTCGCGAACTTCTTGATCAATTAACCGATCAACCATATCCAGTTGAAGTCGCTGAAAAACCACGCGGGCGCGTAAGTCACGGACGTCCTCCGACCTTGCCAGATGGATGGTTACTTGATCCCGATGAAGATGTTGCAGTCGAGTTAGAAGATGCGTTCTCAGGCGGATGATTTTCTTTAAGATTATTCGTCGAGTTATCGCTGCAATTTTACTAGTGATAATTGCGGTGCCACTTTACGCGGTTGCATTAACGTGGCACGCTGCTAATAATCCATTGACTCGCAATGGCGATGTGATTGTTGTCTTGGGTGCTGCGCAGCTAGATGGTCGACCAGGCGAAGTTTTACAAGCGCGCCTTGATGAAGCAAAACGAATTTACGATTTAGGTTTAGCGCCACGCATAATCACTGTCGGAGCAGGTGCACCTGGTGATCGCACGACAGAAGCAGCATCTGGAAAATACTGGTTAGCAACTAACGGTATCAAGTCGAAGAATATTACCGCTCTAGAAGTAGGACGCGATACTTGGGTATCTACTGAAAACTATGTAAAGTTTATGAAGTTAAAGGATTGGAAAAATGTAATCATTGTTACTGATCCATTTCACTGTCGTCGCGCAATGACAATGGCCAATGATTTAGGTGTAATTGCAACGTGTTCTCCTGTCCAAACGGGGCCAAACGCCTTAGAAAGTTCGGGAAAGCGCTATTTAATACGTGAAACTGGGGCTTATCTGTCGTATGTGAGCCTAGGCCGTCGCGGCATTCATATCAGCGATCATTTAGGGTAAGGCTATGAGCGGGGCGAAAAATTACAGCGAAGCAGATCAAGAGCGCTTCCTTTTCGAACCTGCTAAACGTGCGGGACGTACCGAATTCATGCGCGATCGCGCACGTGTAATTCATTCAGCAGCGCTTCGTCGCTTAGCGGCGAAGACTCAGGTAGCAGTTCCTTGGGAGAACGATTTTCAACGAACTCGTCTTTCACATTCACTCGAGTGTGCCCAAATTGGTCGCGAACTAGGCGAATCACTTGGCGCAGATCC
>CAMBGS010000040.1 GCA_945866305.1 Bifidobacterium breve | reverse complement strand
ATCATTTACTTACATCCCATCGTTGCTTGCGCATATCAAAATTAATTCACGCAGTAGTTATTCTATCTCGGAGCGTGAACGTTCCATCCCGATCTAATCAAATGATCACTCAGAACTTGTGCATCGTTTTTGGAAAGCGCGAGGGTAATAAGGCCGGTGAACTGTCCTGGTGAGTGTTCAATCGTAAGATCTTCGATATTTACATTTGCAATCGCACATTCGCTAACGAGCGCTGCCAATTGACCTGGTTTATCTTCGATCACAACGGGCAAATATGTGTATTCACGGGCCACTCCCCCGTGCTTTCCTGGGATCAAAGACCGCCCTTGATTTCCCTTTTCGATAAATGAAGAGACCGAGGCGTTGCTATTGAGCGCTTCGATTAGCGCAGCGAGATCGCTTTGTAGACTTATTAACAGTGGTAAGAGTTCAGACGAGTTTGAGCGCAAGATTTCATCCCAGAGCGCGGGGTTTGAGGCGGCAATTCTCGTGGTGTCCCGCAACCCCGCCCCGGATAGTTCCAAGGCTGTGCGATCCCCCGACAAGAGTTGTCCGGCTAATAACGAAGAGATAACTTGAGGTAAGTGTGAGATCAAGGCTACTGCGCGATCATGCTCATCAGCTTGCATAGCGACAGGTTCAGCACCCAAAGCGCTGATCAACCAGAGACCAGCTAGAAGCAAATCTTGATCAACCGGCTTACCCTCAAGATCACTCGGCATGTAAACCCAGGTGCGGGACTGGAAGAGATCGGCTCGGGCGGATTCGGCGCCGCCTACTTCTCGACCTGCCATTGGATGTGTGGCCATGAATCGATCTGTTGGAATTCGAGATTTCGATACATCAAGTAGAGGTTTAGTTTTTATACTCCCAATATCTATAAATTTAGATCCTGGGTTGAGTTCAAATTCCTCATTTAAAACCTCTGCAAGGACGCTACTTGGTAGAGCGAAGATTACTAACTCTGGATCTTGCAAATCCTTCGATTTCACCAAATCTCGCGCCAAAAGTTCTACCCGCGCATCGATATCTCGCATATCCACTTCGATACCGCGAGCGGCTAGTGCCAATCCGATAGATGTGCCAATTAAGCCCGAACCAACAATTCGAACTTTGCTAAATGGGGCAGTTGAGCCCGCCGAATTCGTCATTTTTAGCGTCCCTGCCCTTATTGGGCGATATCTCTACGCAGGGATTTAGCCGCCCCGAGGTAGATATGAGCAATTTCGCTCTTCTTTAGGCTCGTTTCAACGTGGGCCATCACCCGAATTGTGCGTTCAAGGGCCCCTGGTACATCTATTTCGACGCTGCAAATGAGCGGAACATCGCTAAAACCTAGCTCGCGAGCCGAACCAGCCGGGAAGGCAGCATTCAAGTCTGGGCTCACTGTAAAGATCACAGAAATGACATCATCCGATGAGATCTGGTTGGCGCTGAGCATCTCAAGCAGTAACTCCTTGGTGGCATCGCCAATAGCAGCCGCGGTATTTGCAGCAGATTGAGTTGCTCCGCGAATTGCTCTGACGCTAGACATTGGTAAATCGTACTCCATCCCTTCAGATCTTTGCGTTATTTACATCTAAACAAGTTACTTTGCCATTAAATCGATAAAGGCATTATTGTCGGCTGAGTAATCCAAGGCGCGGCCGCTCAAGCCTATACAGCGCGATTCATAAATATCGATAAATAGTTATTTATATCTTCTTTTACGCGCAGGTAGAGCCATATTTATCGATAAATAGGCATTTTGGAGCGCCAGAAAATTGATATAGACATATCTACTTATATATTTACTGTCAGAGTATCGATTAAACGTTATAAGTCTAAAGCCTTTTGTAGGTTTAATAATTCACCGCTATTAAGATCTCGCCATCTTCCTTCAGCTGTATCACCCAAAGAGATTGGTCCGAACTTAGTCCTGATCAAACGCAGCACCTTAACGTCGACCGCCTCCATCAACCGGCGGATTATGTGATAGCGACCTTCATGAATGCTGACCTCGATCCATTGAGGTGATAGCTGCTTGAAGCTCAGAACTCTGCCCATGCCATCCTCCAGCTCAATCCCTTTCAAAAGGACCTTGTCGACACCGGTGGGCAATTTTCCATCAAATTCAATAATGTAAGTCTTTTCCAATCCAAACGATGGATGCGTGGCTCTGAAGGTCAGATCTCCATCGTTGGTAAGAAGGAGAAGGCCTTCTGAATCCTTATCAAGGCGGCCTACGTGAAAAAGTCGTTCGGTACGTACATCGATAAAGTCAGATAAGGAAGGTCGACCTTCCGGGTCAAACATCGTTGACAGAACACCTTTAGGTTTATGAAGTGCAAGATAAGTCTTAGTCATTGATCGCTTAATTGTCTCACCATCTACAGAGACTTTGACCAATTCAGGGTCATATTTAGCCCCAAGCTCTCTAATAATGAATCCATCGACACTGACGCGTCCATCGATGATCAATTCGTCAGCTCCGCGACGACTTGTTATTCCAGCGTCGGCGATAATTTTGTTTAGGCGCATCTCAGGCATTTTTGTGGCTATCCATTCTCGACAGTCGCAGCCCTACTCCCCCATTTAAGGGTGAGCGAGCTTGAAGGGCGAGTCTACGCTAGAGAGCCAGCGTGGCCAAATGGGTCCTTAATCAGTCAGAGACTCAAGTACCTCATCGAGGCGATCGAGATCAGGCAAGTATGGTGCCAGCGCCGGTAGGTCATCGAGTGAATTAAGGCCTAGTCGCTCTAAGAAGTAACTGGTGGTCTTATACAAGATTGCCCCAGTCTCAGGTTCAAGGCCGTGCTCCTCGACCAATCCGCGGGTAACGAGAGTCTTCATTACCGCCTCGACATTGACGCCACGAATGGCAGATACTCGGGCGCGAGAGACGGGTTGGCGATATGCAATGACTGCCAAAGTCTCAAGTGCGGCTTGAGTTAAGCGATTCTGTTGGCCATCTAGGACAAACTTCTCAACGACCGCTGCGCAATCTGGGTTGCTATAGAAGCGCCAACCTCCATTGATCGCCTTGAGGCAGAAGCCACGACCATCGTAAGAACCGACGAGATTGTTGAGGGCTGCGACGACCTCATCGACGGTTACGCCGAGGACTGTTGCCAGAGTGAGTTCAGTGACCGGTTCATCAACGACCATGAGGATCGCTTCGATAGAACGTTCAACTTCGGGATTAGACATTTTCGCCCTCTTCTGTCGGAATTACTGGGATATCAAATTCATCTGTAACTTCAACCTCGCCAGAATCGGAGCCAGTCCAACTGATCTGGAGCTCTCCGAGGGCGACGACCTGGTCAAAGCGTAAAACTCCCTGGCGATATAGATCCAGTAGGGCTAAGAATCGAGCTACGACCACCAAGGTCGAATCGGCATCTGAGATCAAGTGGCGGAAACTGATCGTACGACCCGCCCGAAGTGCTTCGACCACCCGCTTAGACTCCTCGGCCACGCTCACCAGGCTCGAATGCAGATGCTGAACGGCTACGACAGGAGCCACCTTCGGGGTCAGACAACGCTCAGCGATCGCTGCAAAGCGGGCTGCACCGACTCCGATTAGAACCTCAGGCAAGAGCGCCGACAGGGCTGGATCAAGGGCAACCACTCGAGCAAATGACTTATCTGCGGCCTCAATTTGCAGTGCAAAGGTCGCGGCAATCTCTTTGAAGGCGCGATATTGGAGCAATCTGGCGAAGAGAATATCTCGGGCCTCGAGTAAGGCCAGGTCTTCTTCATCCTCAACTTCACCGCTGGGCAGCAAGCGTGCTGCCTTCAGGTCTAATAACGTTGCGGCGATGACCAAGAACTCGGTGGCTTGGTCTAGGCGCCAGCCTTCACCGGAAACTTCTAGCGCCCTGATGAAGGCGATGAACTCATCGGTGACCATACTGAGCGAAACCTCAGTGATATCCATCTTGTGGCGCGAAATGAGCTGGAGCAGGAGGTCAAATGGACCATCGAAGTTTTCAAGGTGGACGCTAAAACAAGCGCCGATCTCTACATCTTCGGTGCCAACCGCCGGCGCTGAAGTAACGGCGATAGCGCTATCTGACTCAATATCCACCTGCGAACCTTACTTCGTTACTTGCTCAAAACTGCGCACGGAGCGTAGAGTCGCGCCAACAGAAAGAGGTTTCTCGCTTGAACGCTAAATCGACATTTGATGATGATGTGGCAACTACCGCCAACCTCCTTGGACGAGAACCAAAGAATTTTCGCATTCCTCGCGCGCCGGTTGCAGGTCTAGATGCAAAAGTAATCTCTATCTTTAATCAAAAAGGTGGCGTTGGCAAGACAACGACCACAATCAACTTAGGCGCTGCAATTGCAGAGCTTGGTCGCCGCGTGCTTTTAGTGGACTTCGATCCACAAGGTGGTCTATCACTCGGCTTGGGCGTTAATGCACACGCGCTTCCCCTTGAGAACACCGTTTACTACGCATTGATGACACCGGATGCGAATATTGATGAAATCGTATTGAAGTCCTCTGTTGCGAATCTAGATTTCTTACCTGCTAACCGTGATCTTGGAACAGCAGAGACAACCCTTGGTGCTGAAATTGGCGGACAACAATATTTAAAGCGCGCACTTGCTCGCTTAAAGGATCGTTATGACGTGATTTTGATTGACTGCCAGCCAACAATGGGACAGCTAACGATTAACGCACTCGTTGCATCTAATGAAGTTATCGTTCCATTGCAATGCGAATACTTTGCTCTTCACGGCTTTATTGAGTTGAAAGGAAATATCGAGAAGGTTAAGAGCTTCCTTAACCCCGATCTCAATTTGATCGGTATTTTGGCGACGATGTATGAAAAGAAGACTCTTCACAATCGCGAAGTACTATCTGCAATTCTTGAGAAATATCCAGAAGATGTATTTGAAACCATTATTGCTAAAACTATTCGCTTCTCGGAGACAACAGTTGCCGGTGAACCAATCACAAGTTACGCATCATCATCAGGCGGAGCTGCTTCCTATCGCAGACTCGCCCGTGAATTAATTGCCAGAGGAGGCGCACGATGACCCGCAGAGCCAGTTTGCCAGGAGCCGATGAGTTATTTCGCGCGAACACCCCGGCACTTAGCGCAGTGCGCCAAGTCGTTGAGGAAGCACAAGAAGTTTCTAAACCTATTGGAGTTAGCGCAACACCAAAGAGTAAGAAAGGTGTTCGCTCGACTCCGCGTCGCCGCGTGACAACAGTTGATCGTTCCCCATCAGGTCGCGAAAGACACGACGAGAAAATTACTGTGTACCTTTCGCCTGATGAACTTTTCGATTTAGATCAAGCGCGTTTAACTTTGCGCGGAGATCTTGGTTTAGCGGTAGATCGAGGTCGTATTGTGCGCGAATCAATCGCTGTGATCGTTGCTGATTTAGAAGCTAAGGGCGATCAAAGCATCTTGGCTCGTCGTTTACGCGGCGTTTAATTTGCTCGCGGGTGCGCGCTGGCATATGCCTCGCGCACCTTATCTATCGTAATTAAAGTATAAATCTGCGTAGTTGTAACGGATGAATGTCCCAACAATTCCTGCACAACGCGTATATCAGCGCCGCCGTCTAAAAGATGTGTTGCGTACGAGTGCCGAAAAACGTGCGGCGAGACTTTGCCAGTCAACCCCGTTGCATCAGCTGCATCTATCACCGTCTGCCAAGCGCTTTGACGAGATAGCCTGGTTCCTTTGGAATTTAAAAAGAGCGCTGAAGTTGCCTTACCGGATTTAGATTTCTCAAGAAATACTGGACGAAGACGTACTAAATAATTTTCAATCGCATCCTTTGCAAAACTTCCAAGGGGAACAATTCGTTCTTTTGATCCCTTGCCCCGCAATTTGAGAGTTGTGATCTCATCCCCAGTTAGCGTTGACTTACCTAAATCTGCAACATTTAATCCGACGACTTCACTTACCCGAGCTCCGGTTCCGTATAAGACTTCTAAAATTGCACGATCTCTTAATGCGGTGAGGTCACCAACGCGCTCCGTTGAATTGAGCAGAGAGGTCATCTCGCTGATCGTTAGCGCTTTTGGTAACTTGCGCGGTAACCGATTAGCGCTCATTTCAGTGGTCGGATCAGAAATTGAATACTCCCGCGCCGCATATTTATAAAATGTCTTTAGCGCAGAGACCGCTCGATTAATTGACGATAGCGCTAAACCGCGATCTTTAAGTGAGATCTCAAAATCAGTTGCAGAACCTGCATCTATCTTCTGAAAATCCAGCCCGTGTAAGGTTAAAAAGTCTCCGAAATTCAATAAATCTCGTGAATACGCTGCGATCGAATTAGCTGAGAGTCCACGCTCTATTTGTAGATGATCTATAAAACTTTTACGAGCACTTTCAAACTGCATAACCATGAGCCATCGCAACCGCGTTATACCTGACTTTTCCTGCGTGAATGTTTAGACCACGATCTAGCGCTGGATCTTCAGAAATTGCCTGCTCCCATCCATTATTTGCGATCGCTAAGGCGTACGGCAGCGTTGCATTTGTTAGCGCATAAGTTGATGCAACTGGCACTGCACCGGGCATATTTGCAACACAATAAAAAATAGAGTTATGGATCTGGAAGGTTGGCTCGGCATGAGTTGTTGGTTTGGAATCTTCGAAACAGCCGCCTTGATCAATAGCGATATCAACAAGAACCGAGCCCGGTTTCATCTGTGATACCTGAGCATTAGTCACCAACTTCGGCGCTTTTGCTCCGTGTACAAGTACCGCTCCAATAACCAGATCTGCCAGCTTTATTTCACGATCAATTGCGTGCAAGGTTGACGCCAGCGTTTTAATTCTTCCGTTATAAAGTGAATCTATATATGCCAATCGTGGCAATGATCGATCGAGGACGGTGACATCAGCGCCCATACCCATCGCAATTACTGCAGCGTTAAGTCCAGCGACTCCCCCACCAATTACAACAACTTTGCCGGGTGCAACTCCAGGAACGCCCGCGAGAAGAACTCCGCGACCACCATTAGGTTTCTGCAGAGCATATGCTCCGACCTGTACTGCTAAACGTCCGGCAACTTCACTCATCGGCGCTAATAGTGGCAACGTTCCATTAAATTCCACAGTTTCATAAGCAATTGCAGTTGTTCCACTCTTTAAAAGCGCATCAGTACATTCTTTCGATGCCGCTAGATGAAGATAGGTGAAAAGAATCTGTCCAGAGCGAAGACGCGGATACTCGGCAGCGATCGGTTCTTTCACCTTTAAGATTAAATCAGCGGTACCCCAGATCTTTTCTACATCAGCTTCGATGCGCGCACCAGCGGCGATGAAATCCGCATCACTGATGGCTGATCCAATTCCCGCACCAGCTTCGACAACAACTTGATGTCCTAAGCGAACAAACTCAAAGACACCTTCGGGAGTAAGAGCAACTCTTGATTCGTGAACTTTGATCTCTCTTGGTACACCAACTAACATTCTCAACCCTTCGCAGCAATAGCCGCCGAAATCAAACCAACAAATAGCGGGTGTGGTCGTGTTGGACGTGAACGAAGTTCAGGATGAGCCTGCGTTCCCACATAGTAAGGATGTACCTCAGCTGGTAGTTCTACAAACTCCACCAGGTCACGCTCTTGGAAAAAACCTGAGAATGAAAGACCAGCACTCGATATTTGATCGCGATATTGATTATTTACCTCATAGCGATGGCGATGTCGTTCTGATACTTCATTTGCACCATAGGTCTTGGCTACTATCGAACCTGGTGTAAGTGATGCTTTATATAGACCCAGTCGCATCGTGCCGCCCATATCCGCCTCACCGGAAACAATTGCCTTCTGATCATCCATAGTTGCAATGACATGAGTTCCGGAATCAGGAGAAAATTCCGCAGAGTTTGCATCCTTGATTCCGGCCATATTTCGCGCAGCTTCAATCACCATACATTGCAATCCAAGACAGAGACCTAGGGTGGGAATCTTGTTGGTGCGTGCATAAGTTAGCGCGCCTAATTTGCCTTCTATTCCACGAACGCCAAATCCACCAGGCACGCAAATTGCATCCACTTCGGAAAGCGCTTTCTTTGCGCCATCTGGTGTTTCGCAATCATCACTCGGAACCCAGACAATCGAAACTTTGGCGTTATTCGCAAAACCACCTGCACGCAACGCCTCTGAAACAGAGAGATAC
The DNA here is from genome assembly GCA_945866305.1 of Bifidobacterium breve. Classification (GTDB taxonomy): domain Bacteria; phylum Actinomycetota; class Actinomycetes; order Nanopelagicales; family Nanopelagicaceae; genus Planktophila. The sequence goes on along the minus strand of CAMBGS010000040.1, from coordinate 3,469 downwards.
GCATCCGGTAGATCAATGTATTTCCCAACCAGCGCAACCTTAACTTGATGTTTTGGATGATGAACTTTCTGCAAGAGATCATCCCATTCGCCCCATTGCACTTCGTGCCCACCAAGTGCCAGCCGGCGTACTACATATGCATCGAGACCTTCAGCAAATAACACCTTGGGAATGTCATAAATCGAAGGAGCATCAACAGCAGCAACAACAGCTTCTACATCAACGTCACACATCAACGAGATCTTCTTCTTAATGCCGATCGGGATTTGACGATCAGAGCGAAGAACCACTGCGTCAGGTGCAATTCCGATACTGCGTAGTGCGGCAACAGAATGTTGAGTTGGCTTCGTCTTTAACTCACCAGATGGTCCGATATAAGGAACTAGCGAAATATGTAGATAAAAGACATTATCGCGGCCTACTTCTTGCCGCATTTGGCGTGCCGCTTCCAAAAATGGCTGGGATTCAATGTCGCCAACCGTTCCACCTATTTCGGTAATAATCACATCTACATCTGGCGACGACATTGCATTCATGCGCTCTTTAATTTCGTTGGTGATATGCGGAATGACTTGCACTGTCTCACCAAGATATTCACCACGGCGCTCGCGAGCAATAACGCGCGAATAAATCTGACCAGTTGTTACATTCGCCGAACCTTCTAGATTGCGATCTAAGAATCTCTCGTAGTGACCAATATCTAAATCGGTTTCGGCTCCATCATCAGTAACGAATACTTCGCCGTGTTGAAAGGGGTTCATCGTGCCGGGATCAACGTTTAAATACGGGTCCAATTTCTGCATTGTCACTCGGATACCGCGTGCGACTAGCAGACGACCTAGGCTGGAAGCGGTGAGACCCTTGCCAAGACTTGAGGCGACTCCGCCTGTTACAAAAATATGCTTAGTCACATGCGCTTGGCCCATGGAAGACAAACCTATCATGTGGCGCTAGCTATCTAGAAATTGACTCGCGCATCGCTAGCAGTTCGGCAGCATGTTCTTGCGCACTAGCCGAACCTTCCAGCCCGGCAAGCATCCGAGCGATCTCCTCCACCCGCGCCTTATCTTCTAACTTTGTTACATCAGATTGTGAAACTGAACCATCACTACTTTTCTTAACAACAAAATGTGTATCTGCCCAAGCTGCAACCTGTGGCAAATGTGTAACCACTATAACTTGTGTATGTTTTGCCAGAGCCGCCAATCGCCGCCCAACCTCAATCGCCGCCTTACCTCCAACACCTGCATCAACTTCATCAAAAATATAGGTACCGACTGGATGCGTTTGTGCGAGTACCACTTCAAGCGCCAACATTATGCGCGACATCTCACCACCACTTGCACCTTTTCCGAGTGCGATCAAAGGCGCACCTGCATGACCCTGAATCTGCATAGCGATTTCATCACATCCCAAATTAGTGAAATCTGATTCTTTAAGTGAGCCGTTGTAATCAGCAGATGTAAGTGCAATCGAGAAAACTGTATGTGGCATCGCAAGCGCACTAATTTCAGAAGTGACTGCCTTCGAAAGTGAGAGCGCTGACGCCGTTCTAATATCTGTCAAATTCTTTGCGTACTTAAGCAATTCTTTCTTGAGTCCAGCTATTTCAGACTGTAATTCTTTGATGCGATCTTCACCGCCGTTCAAATCTGCGATGGCTTCTTTCGCGCCCTTTGCACGAGCTGCAAGCAAAACTAGATCCTCGTCGGCGGCCACTGCGCTTCCATACTTCTTTAGAAAAGTATTGATCTCAGATTTTCGACTTTGCAGGACATCCAATTTCCCAGGATCAGCTTCTAAGGCGGAGAGATAAGAGGTGAGTTCGCGCGCGGCATCATCTATTAAATAGAAACCTTCGGCGATAGAACCCGCGATCTCATCAAGTTTTGCGTCCTTGCCTTTTGCAATATCAAGAGACCTTCGTGCGGCACCCAAAACGGTCAGTGCACCGGAAGCCTCATCGGAAAGAGCCTCGGTAGCGCCTGCACTTGCCGCACGAAGATCCTCAACGCTCGATAAGCGAGCGATTTGATTTGTGGTCTCAGCGTATTCACCACGCACCGCCTTCAATTTTTGCCAGGCCTTTAGAAAATCTTCTAACTCAACGATTTCACGATCTTTTTTGCTAGCGCTATCAAGCGCTGCCTTAATCCGCGCCTTTAAATCGTTGTAAGTTGCGAAGGCTGTTTGATAATCCACTAAAGCGACCGAAAATTTTGAACCCGCGTAGCGATCCAGCAACTCTCTCTGCCGTGCGGACTTTACGATCTGATGATTGGCCGCTTGACCATGAATTTCAACAAGTTGATCCGCAAAACTAGCGAGCGTTGCAGCCGGAACAGTGGTGCCCCCTGCGACCGCTTTACTTTTGCCATCACTATTCACGGTTCGAGTAAGAATCAACGAACCTTCTGAAATATCTGAGCCAGAACTCTCGACAATCTCTCGCAGGTCAGCGTTAATCGCCGGAAGGTTAAATTGCGCCGAAGCAACTAAGCGCTCTGCTCCTGTTCGCACTAAAGAACTATCGCTCTTGCCGCCAAGTACCAACGCAAGCGCGGTCAAGATCATTGTCTTGCCTGCTCCGGTCTCCCCCGTCAAAACATTTAGCCCGCTGCCAAGTTCCAGCGTTGATTGATCAATAATTCCAAGATTACGGATGGTAATTTCTTCTAGATAAGTACGTTCACTCACCGCGCCAGCCCTCAACGGGAAGTTTAAATTTCGCAACCAATCGATCGGTAAATAAAGTTGGCTTTATATGTGAAAGCTTTATTACAGATGCATCCTTTGTTATATGAACTTGATCCCCAGCTTTTAAAGCGAACTTGCGAAGTGAATCGCCAGAGAGAAGTGCATCTGATGATTCAATCTCAACCACAATTTCAGAATTTGGCGAGACCACCATCGGGCGAGCAAAGAGTGCGTGTGCTGAAATTGGAAGCAATACGAGTGCATCGATTTCTGGCCAAAGAACTGGTCCGCCGGCGCTAAATGCATAGGCTGTCGAACCGGTCGGCGTAGAACAAATAAGACCGTCACAACCCCAACGAGAGAGTGGGCGATTATCAATCTGTACAAATAGCTCAACCATTGTTGTGCCATCACGTTCAACAGTAACTTCGTTTAGCGCCCAACCATCTGAAATCACAGAACCACCACGGATCACTGAATACTTAAGAACCATACGATTCTCAGTTACGTATCCCTTTGCAACGATGCTTGAAGCGATCTCCGCCAGCGTTGGTTTCTCAACTTCAGCTAAAAATCCAACGTGTCCCAAGTTGATTCCCAGGATCGGAATGCTTTTTGTACGTGCGATTTCAGCACCGCGTAAAATCGTGCCATCTCCCCCAAGTACAACTACCACTTCAGCTGCATCCAAAGATTTAGCGTCCATCTGAGAAATTCCCAGAACGCTTACATCCGAAGGTGTAGATAAAGTGAAGCCTTGCTTGAGAAGAAT
>CAMBGS010000039.1 GCA_945866305.1 Bifidobacterium breve | reverse complement strand
GTTGCTATGGCCATGATGACTCCAAATTATCTCGGGGCGTAATCCCTGACCGAGCGCTTCATTGGGCCGCATTCAGGCTTACGCCTAATCCAACCACCTTCACAGGCGGATGAAAAATCGCCATTCCCATCACGCGTAGGAAATGGCGACTTTTCGTCCGATTGGCCCCTATATATAGACGGTTACGGATGGAGCAATTTCTGCAGGAAGGCGATCAAGCCGGCCAGGAGCGCTGGACTGCTGATTATCTTCAGAAGCAAGACAATAAATGATGTGTACATTTTTTCCTTTCTATTTACTCTCTAGTTATTCGCTAGTTCGATGATCGAAGGCTGGGATCTTCCCTCATATCTCCTATGCCACACCTCGAAAGCCTTCCGCCTGTTGATATTGACGAGTAATCTGATTAGTTATGAGCGCAGAAAAAACTGGCGATTCAATTGAAAACCTTTCACAAGAGAACCGCCTCTTTCCACCGAGCCCGGCATTTGCCGCACAATCCAATGCAAAGCCTGACTTGTATACACGTGCTGAAAGTGATCGCTTAACCTTTTGGGAAGAACAGGCTCGCGAATTAACTTGGGATAAACCCTGGGATCAAGTTTTGGAATGGAATCCGCCATATGCAAAATGGTTTGGCGGCGGAAAGATAAATGCTTCAGTAAACGCACTTGATCGTCACGTCGCAGCCGGTCGTGGCGAACGTATCGCTTTTCATTTTGAAGGTGAACCTGGTGACACTCGCACAATTACTTATTCGCAGATGCTCGCAGATGTTTCGCAAGCAGCCCATGCTTTAACTGAACTTGGGATCAGCGCAGGTGATCGCGTAGCAATTTACATGCCGATGATTCCAGAAGCCGCGGTTGCAATGTTGGCTTGTGCCCGAATCGGTGCGGTTCACTCTGTTGTATTCGGTGGATTTTCAGCAGATGCACTTTTATCTCGCATTCAAGATGCCGATGCTAAATTGGTAATCACTGCAGATGGTGGCTTCCGCAAAGGATCAGCGTTTGCGCTAAAACCCGCCGTTGATGAAGCTCTAAAGGGTAAACATAATGTGAGCAAGGTGCTGGTTGTAAAGCGCACCAATCAAGAAACGGCCTGGAACTCAGATCGAGATATCTGGTGGCACGAAATTGTTGGCCACCAAAGTAAGTCACACACGCCGGAATTCTTTGAAAGCGAACACCCGCTCTTTATTCTTTATACATCGGGAACAACTGCCAAACCAAAGGGAATTTTCCACACGACAGGCGGTTATTTAACCCAGGTGGCGTACACACATCGCGTGGTCTTTGATATCAAACCAGAGACTGATATTTACTGGTGTACCGCAGATGTCGGTTGGATTACCGGTCATTCTTACGTTGTTTATGGACCACTAATCAATTGTGCGACGCAGGTTATGTACGAGGGAACCCCTGATACACCGCACAAAGGACGCCTCTTTGAAATCATTGCAAAGTACGGCGTTACTATTTTGTACACCGCCCCAACTTTAATTCGTACTTGGATGAAATGGGGAGATGAATTCCCACAAGCCCATAATTTAACTTCCTTGCGTTTATTAGGTTCAGTCGGTGAACCAATTAACCCAGAAGCTTGGATGTGGTATCGCGAAGTGATCGGTGCAAATAATTGCCCAATTGTTGATACTTGGTGGCAGACCGAAACTGGTGCAATCATGATTTCACCACTTCCTGGAGTTACTGCAACAAAGCCAGGCTCTGCGATGAAAACAATTCCTGGCATCAGCGCAAAAGTTGTTGATGATTCAGGTGTTCCAGTACCAAATGGCCACGGTGGTTTCTTAATTTTGGATCAACCATGGCCGTCGATGTTGCGTGGTGTTTGGGGCGAGGACGAGCGTTACAAGGAAACCTATTGGTCTCGCTTTAAAGGGATTTACTTTGCAGGCGATGGTGCGAAGTTAGATGGCGATGGTGCGATCTGGTTAATGGGTCGCGTCGATGATGTAATGAATGTTTCGGGTCACCGCATTTCTACTACGGAAGTTGAATCAGCGTTAGTTTCGCACGAAGCCGTCGCTGAAGCAGCAGTGGTTGGTGCAGCAGATGAGATGACTGGCCAAGGTATCGTTGCTTTCGTAATTTTGCGTGGTGGAATTCCAAATGTTGGTGGCGAAGAATTGGTTAAAGAGTTGCGCGCTCACGTAACCAAGGAAATTGGCGCTATCGCTCGCCCCCGCCAGATTATGGTCGTTGCCGAACTTCCTAAAACGCGAAGTGGAAAGATTATGCGCCGATTGCTAAAGGATGTTGCTGAAAATCGCGCAGTTGGCGATGCCACAACCCTTGCTGATCCCAATGTAATGAAGTTGATTTCAGAAGGGCTAAATAGCTCTAAAGACGAAGATTAAGAAACTCTTCCTTCACCCAATCATTTGCTTGGGTAATTAATTGTGGAATATATGGCTGAACTTTCGCCAATATCTGGCTCTTCGCTACTTGGTTCTGTACCGATTCCCACGGTGACCAGAGCAAAACGGTAGCGATTAAGTAAGTCACCAGGATTACTCGGATGATTTCTAGCGCAGCACCTGCAAGTGAATCTACAAATGCCAGTGGCCCACGAAAAATCGTTGCCCGTAGCCCTTTGGCAAGTGCCCCTCCTGCAAAAGATCCAACACTTCCGCTGGCAACAATTGCGATAATGACAAAACCAATGCGCTTAAAATCTAGCGACCAGTCATGAGAGATCTTAAGTGCGAAATAAATCCCAAGAACACCGCCAGCTATGTAGCCAACAAATTTAAAAATGGTTCTGATAAATCCATTTTTATAACCAATAATTCCTGAAATGAGTACCGCTGCTGCGATAACGACGTCTAAAAGCATTAAATTTTCACCCCTAAGTATTTTTCAGTCAGCGCTACGAGTTCAGACGCTGATTTTATAACTCCAATTTTCGCATATGCCGCATTGCCCGATGCATCGATAAACCAAGTTACTGGAACTCCCATTCCAAAATACCCTCTGGTTTTATTATCTCGATCATAATAATTAGGCCAAGTCATTCCCTGCTTTTCTATAAACTTTTTGGAATTTTCTGGCGATGCTTCTTCGACTGCTACGCCGACTAATTGCACCTTACCTTTAGCCTTGCTGTAAAAACTCACGAATTCAGGCATTTCTTCAAGACAAGTTGTGCACCAGGATCCCCAAATATTTAAAATCATTGGGCCACGCAGTGACTCGATGAATGCACCGGGTGAGCCATCCACACATTCAAGATCAATACCTTTAACAACCGATTCATCTCGAGTTACAGAAGCGCAAGAAACCACCTCACCTCTTTGTGCTGCGGGTTCGGTCTTTGAGCAACCTGATAAGAGGAGAACAAGAATAAGAAAAAATATTTTCTTCATCGAAAATCCGCATCGCTTTTAACTAAGAGCAGCGCCTTTGCTTTATCCATCTCTCCGATTCCAACCGATGGGCAGACCTTTGCCACCGGACATGCACCACACGCCGGTTTGCGAGAATGACAGATCCGTCGACCGTGCCAGATCATCCGTTGTGACAAGTTGGTCCATTCCTTTTGAGGTATTAACTCTCCCACTTCAAATTCTACTTTTACGGGATCTTGCGACTTACTCCACTCAAATCTACGAGAGAGCCTTCCAAAATGTGTGTCGACAGTGATTCCAGGAATATCAAAGGCACGGCCCAGAACTACATTCGCTGTCTTGCGGCCAACTCCGGGCAAGGTAATTAACTCATCCAAAGTTTGCGGAACTTCTCCGTCAAAGTCTTCGATAATTTTTATCGCAAGCCCTTTGATGTGGCGCGCCTTGGCACGAAAAAATCCGGTTGTGTAAATCAAATCTTCAATGTCTGGCAACGAGGCCTTGGCATATGCCCTTACATTTTTATATTTTTTAAATAGCGCTGGAGTTACTTGGTTAACCCTTTTATCGGTGCATTGTGCTGAAAGAACTGTTGCGATAGTGAGTTCCAGCGGATTGGAAAAATCCAATTCGCAGCGCACATCTGGATATCTCTTGCTCAGTATCCGATAGATAGCCCGAGCATTTTTGCGAGTTTCGCTATCGGGGGCCATACGAGTAAACTACCGATGTGCCTCAAGAAGAAGAAGTCGTACGCAGAGCCCCGCTCTTTACCGCCCTAGACGAAGCTGCCGCCATTTCTCTGCGCGCTTCAATGGATTCAGTAAAGATCGCCAAAGGTTCAATCCTCTTTAAAGAGGGTGATGATGGCGAGCATTTATATGTAATTATCGATGGCAAGTTAAAACTTGGAACATCCAGTGGGGATGGGCGCGAAAACTTGCTTTCAATCCTCGGACCTGGCGAAATGTTCGGTGAACTTTCGCTCTTCGATCCCGGTCCCCGCACCTCAACTGCCACTGCAGTTACAGATGCCAAATTGCTTTCCCTTAGCCACGAAAAGGTTATTCCTTGGCTTAAGCAAAATCCAGAAGTTTCGCTGCAATTACTCACCAGATTGTCACAACGCCTGCGCCGCACAAACGAGGCAGTTGGTGATTTAGTTTTCTCTGATGTTCCAGGTCGCGTCGCAAAAGCACTGATCGATCTTGGAGATCGTTTTGGAAAGACAACTCCTGAAGGGTTACTCGTTAACCACGATCTAACTCAAGAAGAACTTGCACAACTTGTTGGAGCATCACGCGAAACAGTTAATAAAGCTTTAGCCGATTTCGCAGGACGCGGGTGGCTTAAGCTGGACGGTCGTTCAGTATTGATTGCTGATGTTGACCGCCTAAGTAAGCGTTCGCGCTAGACCCTTTTAATTAAGAGATTTCAACGGTGAGTTCGAGCTCCACCGGTGAATTCAAAGGAAGTTCTGCAACTCCGATTGCGCTACGAGCTGCAATTCCTGAATCTCCCCAGATATGCATGAATAGTTCAGATGCTCCATTTGCCACAAAAGGTTGACTTATAAAGCCGGGCGCACCATTTACATAGCAAACCACGCGAACAACTTTTACAATCGAATCAACTGGTGCAACAAGTTCAACTGCTGCAAGGCAGTTAAGTGCACAGATTTGCGCAAGTTCTTTCGCTCTTTCTTGTGTGATCTCAGCGCCAACTTTGCCGGTATCAGGAATTGCACCATTTACCAACGGAAGTTGTCCTGCTGTAAAAACAATGTTGCCGGTACGCGTTGCTGGAACATAAGCAGCTACTGGCTTTGCCGCAACCGGAAGAGTTAAACCTTTTTCAGCAAGCTTTGCACGAACATCGATGGACATATTTACTTAACCTCTCGCTTCATATAAGCAACGAGTTGTTCGCCGCCTGGCGCTGGAATAACAGTTACGAGTTCCCAACCATCAGAACCCCAGGTATCAAGAATCTGCTTTGTCGCATGTGAAAGTAGTGGAACTGTTGCATATTCAAATTTCATTAATTTCCTCCGGCTAGCGCTGCTTTAACAAGTGATGAAACTAGTGAACCGTCTGCTTTGCCAGCAATTTGTGGCTTGATGGCTCCCATAACTTTGCCCATATCGCTAGGTCCGGCTGCACCTGTTGATGCAACTGCTGCGGCAATTAATTTCTTAATGTCATCTTCAGATAGTTGTGCTGGTAAATACTTAGCGATTACTTCGCCTTCTGCTTTCTCTTCTGCAGACTTATCGGGACGGTTAGCTTTAGCAAACTCTTCCGCTGCTTCACGACGCTTCTTAGCTTCACGCGATAAGACAGTAATAATCTCGTCTTCAGTAAGTACACGGGCTTCTTTACCGGACACTTCTTCGTTAGTAATTGCAGTTAAGACCATACGGATTGTTCCTGATACGACCTTGTTACTGCTGCGAATTGCCTCAGTAAGATCGCTTTTAAGTGTCTCTTTGAGTCCCACTGGTTTGATGCTCCAATTCTAGAAGTGTTCGGGTGTATCTTCTCATGTAATGAGTTATCAACTTCGCCAGGCTGAGATCCCTATTCTGCCCGTTGGCCATGCGCCGATTCGGGTACTTCACTTTTCTGATCTGCATCTGACCCCAGCCCGCAAGGTTGAGATTGCAGATATCAAATCATTTATAGATCTTGCTCCTGATCTAGTTATCTCAACGGGTGACTTTCTGGCTCATATGAAGGCAGTTCCTGTAGCCCTCGATGCTTTAGATAAATTGTTAAATCTCCCAGGTCTATTTGTATTTGGATCAAATGATTACTACGCACCTAAACCAAAGAATCCACTTAAATATTTACTGCCCGGACACGGCAAACGAATTCATGGGGATGATTTACCTTGGCCAGAATTAGATTTAGCCTTGCAAGCACGCGGTTGGAAAAATCTAAATCACGCGCGTGCAACAATTAAAGTTTGCGATACAACAATTGAATCACGTGGCACCGACGATGCACATTTGGAATTTGATAATTACTCACTGGTCGCTGGTAAACCTGGACAATGCGATATTGCGATTGGCGTAACTCACGCGCCGTATTTAAGAATTCTAGAAGGAATGGCAGCAGATGGATTAGATGCCATATTTGCCGGACATACGCACGGCGGGCAAGTTCGTTTACCTTGGCCGGGTGGCTCACGCGCGCTTACGACAAATTGTGATTTACCAACTTGGCGTGCGCGTGGTTTAACTAAAGTTGCGAAAGATCCTTATTTGCATGTTTCAGCAGGTATGGGAACTAGTCCATTTGCAAGAATTAGAGTTGCTAGCCCGCCAGAAGTTAGTTTGGTAACGCTTACTGCAAAGCAGCAATATCAGCGTCAACCATAAGTTCAGCTAACTCTTTCCAATGAGTCTTAGCCTTCCAACCTAAAGCTTTCTCTGCCTTTGATGGATCACCGATAAGTGCATCAACTTCAGTTGGGCGAATGTACTTCTTGTCGGTTTCAACATGGTCTTGCCAATTTAAACCTGCGCGTGCGAATGCTGCTTCGGCAAAGTCTTTAACTGTTGCGCCAACGCCAGTGGCGACTACATAATCAGATGGCTTATCTTGCTGCAACATCAGCCACATTGATTCGACATATTCTTTGGCATAACCCCAGTCGCGAACTGCGGTGAGATTTCCTAAGAAGACTTTCTCCTGCTTGCCGGCTTTTATCGCAGCAACTGCACGTGTGATTTTACGAGTTACGAAAGTTTCACCGCGACGAGGAGATTCGTGATTAAACAAAATTCCGTTAGTGGCATGCATTCCATAGCCATCGCGATAATTTACTGTGCACCAGTAAGCCATCAACTTCGCTGCTGCATAAGGTGATTGCGGGCGAAAGATAGAAAGTTCATTCTGTGGTGGTGGGGTTGAACCATAGAGTTCTGAAGTTGATGCTTGGTAGAAGCGGGTATCTACATCTGCAGAGCGAATTGATTCCAGCAGACCGACTGCGCCAACAGCATCTACTTGACCGGTGTACTGAGGCATTGTGAATGAAACCTGAACGTGTGATTGTGCGCCTAGGTTGTAAACCTCGGTTGGTTTAATCTCGCGAATTAAGTTGGTTAGTCCAACGCCATCGATTAAATCTCCATAATGCAAGAAGAGCTTTGGGTTCTTATCGTGGGGATCTTGATAGATGTGGTCGATACGGGATGTATTAAATGTTGAAGAGCGACGAATTAGGCCGTGTACTTCATAACCTTTTGCAAGTAAAAACTCTGCAAGGTAAGAGCCGTCTTGTCCGGTTACGCCGGTAATGAAAGCAACTTTTCTACTCATCGTCGACTTACTCCCTTTGCAGTTGCATCGATATACCACTCGATGGTTGAAGCAATTCCGTCTCTTAGTGAGATTGCAGGTTCCCAACCTAGCGATTTAACCTTAGTTACATCAAGAACCTTACGCGGTGTTCCGTCAGGTTTTGAAGAATCCCAAGCGATTTCACCCTTGAATCCGGCAAGTTCTGCCACAAGTTCAGCTAGCGCTCTGATTGTTAAATCTTCGCCGCTTCCAATATTTATATGCGCTGCTGAATCATATTTTTGACCAGCAATCACAACAGCCGATGCAAGATCATCAACGTGAAGAAACTCGCGCATTGGAGCACCGGTCCCCCAAAGTGTTTCTTTGGCGCGTCCCGATTCATTTGCTTCGACAAAACGACGAATAAAAGCTGGCAATACATGCGAACCTTGAAGTTCAAAGTTATCGCGCGGTCCATAAAGGTTTGTGGGCATTAAAGAAATCCACTTGCGACCATACTCTTTTCTAAAAGACTTAATTAATTCGATTCCAGCAATCTTGGCGATGGCGTAAGCCGAGTTCGTTTCTTCTAGCTGCCCAGTTAACAAGTACTCTTCTTTAATTGGTTGCGCGCAATCACGCGGATAAATACAGCTGGATCCAAGAAAGATAAATTTTTCTACATCGGCTGCATGCGCGGCTTCCATTAAATTGTTCTGAATCCGTAAGTTATCAGCCAAGAATTCAACCGGGTAGGCATTATTTGCGCCAATACCGCCAACTTTTGCTGCCGCATCTACAACAATTGATGGTTTAGATTTCTTCATAAAACTAATCGTCGCTTCACGGTCTAATAGATCGCAGACGGTGCGATTAATGCCAATCACTTGTTCGCCAGATTTTTCGTAAGCGCGGACGATTGCTGAACCAGCAAGACCGGTGGCACCTGCGACGACTATGGTCATGCCGTTGAGTCTACAGGCGAGTAGTTAATGAATTAGCGAGTGAACTCAGCCGCAACCAATTCTGCGATTTGTGCAGTATTTAACGCTGCACCCTTACGCAGATTATCGCCACAGACAAATAAATCGATAGATTTTGGATTATCTAGTGACTGACGTACACGACCAACCCAAGTTGGATCGGTGCCCACGACATCTGCTGGAGTTGGAAATTCCTTCTTCTCGGGATTGTCATAGAGCAAAACACCTTCGGCTTTTGCAAGCGCCGATTGTGCTGCTTTACGAGTTACAACCTTTGAGAATGTTGCATGCACAGTAAGTGAATGTGTGGTGATTACTGGAACGCGTACACAAGTGACCGCCACTTTTAGCTTTGGCATGCCAAGAATCTTGCGTGATTCGTTGCGAACTTTTAGCTCTTCAGATGAGTATCCGGCTTCTTTCAGAGAGCCAGCCCAAGGAACAACGTTCATTGCCAAAGGTGCAGGGAATGGACCCAAATCTTTTATGACTCCACGAAGATCTTTTGCAACCGATCCAAGATTCTTTCCGGCAACCTTTGAAATTTGATCGTGCAGAGCATCGATGCCGGGTTGTCCCGCACCTGATGCTGCTTGGTAAGAAGAGACAACTAACTCTTTAAGGCCAAATTTCTTATCAAGTGCTCCCATTGCCACAATCATGGAAAGTGTTGTGCAATTTGGGTTAGAGATAATTCCCTTTGGACGATTCTTGATTTGCTTTGGATTAACTTCTGGAACCACAAGTGGAACTTTCTTATCCATACGGAATGCACCTGAGTTATCAACGACAACTGCTCCACGCTTTGCAGCGATTGGTGCCCACTCTGCAGCAATTTCATCGGGGACGTCGAACATTGCGATATCTATGCCATCGAATGCTTCAGGAGAAAGTGCAACAACTGTTAGCTCTTCACCGCGGCAAGTTAACTTCTTGCCAGCGCTACGTGCAGATGCGATAAGGCGAATCTCACCATAAACATTTTTACGCTTACTCAAGATATCGAGCATTACTGTGCCTACTGCTCCGGTTGCACCAACTACGGCGAGAGACGGAAGTTTCTTTGCTTTTTTCTTTGTCATCGCCCTGATCCTCCATATACAACTGCTTCAACTTGATCGGCATCTAAACCGAATGCTGTGTGTGCTGCACGTACGCCCTTTTCTAGGTCGCTTTCGCGGCAAATAATGGAAATTCGGATTTCAGAGGTCGAGATCATTTCAATATTTAATCCAGCCTCGGCCATTGCAGCGAAGAATGTTGCAGTAACACCGGGGTGTGAACGCATTCCTGCGCCAACGAGTGAAAGTTTACCGATTGAATCATCGTATTGAATAGATGCAAAGCCAACTTCTCCTTGAATGCGCTGCAAGATCGCTGTGGCATTAGCGCCTTCTGCTTTTGGAACTGTAAATGAAATATCAGTAAGCCCAGTTGCAGCAGCAGAGACGTTCTGCACGATCATGTCGATATTGATATCGGCATCGGCAATTGCTTGGAAGATGCGGGCGGCAACACCGGTGCGATCTGGCACTCCAACAATGGTGACCTTGGCTTCGGATTTATCGTGTGCGATACCCGAGATAATTGCTTGCTCCATGTTTCCTCCTTCAGGATGGTTTTCAACCACCCAGGTTCCTTCGTTTGGTGAAAATGATGAACGGACGTGAATTGGTAAGTTGTAACGACGTGCATACTCGACGCAACGCAGGTGCAGAACTTTTGCACCAGCTGCTGCAAGTTCTAGCATCTCTTCATAAGTAACGGTCTTTAATTTGCGCGCAGATGGAACAACCCGAGGATCGGCGCTAAATACACCATCAACATCGGTATAGATTTCACATACATCTGCATCGAGCGCGGCAGCAAGTGCAACAGCAGTTGTATCGGAACCACCACGACCAAGAGTTGTAATATCTTTTGTATCTTGCGAAATTCCTTGGAAGCCCGCAACAATCGCAATCGCACCATCGTTTAGCGCTTCTTGAATTCGCCCTGGCGTAACATCAATAATGCGCGCGCGACCGTGTGCAGAATCTGTAATCACTCCGGCTTGCGATCCAGTAAATGAACGGGCTTCGTGTCCTAAATTTGAAATTGCCATTGCAAGTAGCGCCATTGAAATTCGCTCACCAGCGGTAAGCAACATATCTAATTCGCGTCCGCCTGGAATCGGGGTAACGGCATTTGCGAGATCGATCAATTCATCAGTTGTATCGCCCATTGCGCTGACAACGACAACGACCTGGTTGCCATCCTTTTTCGCTGCCACGATGCGGGCAGCTACGCGCTTCATGCCCTCGGCATCGGCAACGGAGGATCCGCCGTACTTCTGAACGATTAGCCCCATAGGTCAATAGTGAAGCAATTTTTATAATCCGGCCACCCAATTATGGGAAATCTCAATTATTGAGACAGCGGTACGTTCAAATAGTGAGACGATTAGCCTTCAACGTTACGGCGGCCCTCAAAGGCGCGTCCGAGGGTTACCTCATCGGCATATTCAAGATCGCCGCCGACCGGCAGTCCGCTGGCCAAACGTGAGGTTTTAATTCCTAGCGGCTTAATTAAACGAGCTAGGTAAGTCGCTGTTGCTTCGCCTTCGAGGTTTGGATCAGTAGCAAGAATTACTTCGGTGATATTTGAATCAGATAAACGGATCATTAATTCGCGGATGCGCAATTGATCCGGACCAATGCCATCAATCGGGCTGATTGCGCCACCGAGCACGTGATACTTGCCGCGGAATTCGCGGGTGCGCTCAATTGCAATTACATCTTTACTCTCTTCAACAACACAAATTGCCGATGCATCGCGACGTGGATCGCGGCAGATGCGACATTCTGTTTCTTCCGAAACATTGCCACATTGTTCGCAGAACCTGACACGTTCCTTTACGGTGCGAATAGCATCAACTAAAGTTAGTGCTGCATCACCATCAGATTGCAAAATATGAAATGCGATTCGTTGTGCGCTCTTTGGACCAATCCCAGGCAAGCGGCCTAAGGCATCGATGAGATCTTGGATCGCACCTTCATACATACCAGTGCTCATTAATTCTTTTTCTTTTCAGGGATAACAGTAGCGCCGAGTTCTGCTGCTAGAAGCGCTGCACCTGACAATAAGTTTTTATCTGATGGGGCTTCATCTTTACGCACTGCGCGCGCCTCAGGAGTTGAAGTTGTATCGATAGATGCATCGACTACCACTTCTATTTTGCGATCGATTCCAACAATTTCAATAAAGGCTTGGCGCAGAATCTCATCTGATTCAGA
>CAMBGS010000038.1 GCA_945866305.1 Bifidobacterium breve | reverse complement strand
AATTCATCGATTGCTGCGCTGGCACGTGCCGCAACTTCGCTACGGCGCTCACCAATAGTTCCTGCCGGATTATCGTTGCCATCTATCCAGCGAATAAAATTCTCTAAATCTGCCGCGCGATTTTCTGCGCCCGTCTTTCCTTCCCAATGACCACCATTGGTTTCCCGTAAACGCTCATCAACCAAAACTTCCATATTCACGATTTCACCAAGCTTAGAAGCCGTCACTCGTGCGCGTGAAAGATCGCTAGCTAAAATCGCAGTTGGTTCCATTCCGGCAATGATTGGAGCGGCAAGTTCGGCTTGGTAAACACCGACGCTATTTAACTCAATATCGGAATGTCCTTGGAAGCGATTTACCACGTTCCAATCAGTTTGACCGTGGCGCCATAAAAGAATGCGATTGTTCTTACCTGCCATTTGCCACATTTTCCTTTACTACATCGAGTTCAATAGTTGGGCAATCATTCCAAAGACGATCGAGCATGTAATAACGGCGCAATTCAGCGCTCTGTATGTGCACAACCAAATCTGAGTAATCAAGCAAGATCCATTCATCGGTTCCTTCGCGGCGTGCGGGTTTTTCACCAATTAAGCGCAACTTCTCTTCTACTTCATCTGCAATCGCATCAACCTGGCGAATATTCGCACCCGTTGCAATGAGAAATACTTCAGATAAAACCATTTGACCAGATAGATCAATAGCGATCATCTCTGTGCCAAATTTATCGGCGATTGCGCGAGCTGCAACCTGGGTCAACTCGGTAACGCTCTTACTTGCTGGCATAGAGGTGGTGCTCCTTTATATAAGTTGCTACTTGTGGTGAAACTGCTGCTAAATCTCCAGCGCGTACTTGCGTTGCAGAAATATTAAGTGCCCCGATATCGAGGTTTGCTTCACCTGGAAACTCCGGGCGATCAATAACTATAAACTCGACCATATCCTGTAATTCACTGCTGCGATGCCATTGTTCAATTCTGGTGAAGGCATCTGTGCCGATAATGAGCGCAATTTGATCTCCCGGATAACTCTGTACGACCGCCTCGACTGTATCAATCGTAAAACTTGGACCTTGGCGCAATATCTCAATCGGATTTACTTCTACTTTGCTCGATACTTCCGAAGGTAAATCCTTTAGCGCTAATTGGCACATCGCGCGCCGATCACTCGCCGTTGCAATTGGTTTCGCATCGCGCAATTGTGGCTGACCCGCAGGAATTAAGAGAATGCGATCTGCCAATTTGCGAGAAATGATTTCGGTAATTACGTGCAGATGGCCCTTATGGATTGGGTCGAAGGTTCCGCCGTAGATTGCAATCTTTGCCATATTAAATTAGCTAAAGCCCAGTGACCTGGTGCTTTTTAATCGTTATCTAGGCGAAGTACAAGATAGAGAAATAAAGAAAAGATAATGAAAGTTCCAACTCCAAAAGCATACGGTGGAGCAGGAAGTTCACGAAGGGCTTCTGTTGAGGCGATAAACATAGGTACAGACTACCCCCGTCCTGCGAGTAACTCTAAAAAGCGCGCCTCATCGATCACTTTTACGCCGAGTTCTTGCGCTTTTGCCAACTTTGATCCTGGGTCGGTACCTACCAAGACATAATCTGTTTTCTTAGATACTGATGCTGCTGCCTTTCCGCCGTGAGCGGTAATTGTTTCGGCGATGGAATCGCGAGTGAAATTTTCTAAGCCACCAGTGACTACAAAAGTTAAATCAGCCAACGTCTGTGGCAGATCAGCGGCGGCCTGTGCCTGCATAACTACGCCCGCATTTTGCCACTTGGAAATAATCTGACGATGCCAGTCAACTTCAAACCATTCCACTATTGATTGCGCAATCGTTTCACCAAGTCCATCAATTTCGGAAAGCTCTACAACCGTTGCTTTCGAAATTGCATCCATTGAACCAAAGTTATTGGCGAGTGATTGCGCAGCCGTTGGTCCAACGTGACGAATTGAAAGCGCAACGATAATGCGCCAAAGCGGACGAGTCTTCGCGCCTTCTAAACCGGCTAACAACTTCTCAGTGTTTTTACCGGTACTGCCGTCTTTTTTAGTGAAGAATTCAGATCGCGTTAGTGATTCAGTCGTCAGTGCAAAAAGATCAGATTCGTCGGTAATAATCTGATCACTCAGTAGAGCAACCGCTGCTTCCAGGCCAAGGACATCTATATCCAGGGCGGCGCGTGAGCCGATGTAATAAATACGCTCGCGCAGTTGGGCAGGGCAACTCTGAGTATTTGGACAGCGAATATCTACATCTCCTGCGGTGATTGCACGCAATTCACTTGCGCATTCCGGGCAATTACTTGGCATTACAAAGGCACGTTCTTTGCCAGTGCGCTTATCTAAAACCGGTCCTAGCACTTCTGGAATTACATCTCCAGCCTTGCGAATAATGACGGTGTCACCGATTAAAACGCCTTTGCGTTCGATCTCTTCTTGATTGTGCAAGGTCGCATTAGTAACCGTTGAACCTGCAACTTTTACCGGTTCCATAAATGCAAATGGGGTAACGCGACCAGTGCGACCAACGCTGACTTTTATATCAAGTAACTTTGTTGTCACCTCTTCAGGTGGATATTTAAAGGCGATTGCCCACTTTGGAGCACGTGAGGTGAATCCCAATTTTTGCTGCTGCGCAATGTCATCGACTTTTATGACTACGCCATCAATTTCGTGTTCAACATCGTGGCGATGCTCGTTGTAATACTCGATAAATTTAATGACTTCGGCGCGCGTGGCACAAACTTTAAAGCGATCAGAAGTTGGCGCACCTAAAGTCTTTAGCTTGGCATAAGCATCTGATTGCGACTTGAAAGCCAGCCCATCATTTGCACCGACTCCGTGAACCACCACGCTGAGTGGACGAGATGCGGTGATGCGTGGATCTTTCTGGCGCAGCGATCCCGCAGCAGAATTCCGCGGATTAGCGAAGAGTTGTTTGCCGGCTTCTTCTAACTCTTCATTTAACTGATTGAATGCGGCAACTGGAAAGAAGACTTCACCACGGATTTCAATTAACTCCGGAATACGTTTGCCCGATAAACTGTGTGGCAGATCCCTAATCGTTTTAACATTTAACGTTACATCTTCACCAGTAACTCCATTACCGCGAGTTAAGGCTCGGATTAACTGGCCATTTTCATATAGCAAGTTAATTGCCAGGCCATCGACTTTTAGTTCGCAGAGATAACTTGGGCTGGGACTCTCTTTTTCTACTCGATCAAACCACGCAGTTAGTTCTTCGGTATCAAAGACGTTATCAAGGCTCATCATCTTTTCGATGTGATCGTGTTGGGTAAATGTGGTGGCGAATCCCCCACCGATACCAAGTGAGGGTGAATCAGGCTCGAGCAACTCCGGGTTTTTTGCTTCCAGCGCCTTTAACTCTTGCAGTAAAGCATCGAATTGCGCATCAGTGGCCGTTGGTGCATCTAATACATAATATTTAAATTGATGATCGCGAATCTCGTTGGTGAGTTCGGTAATTCGGTGGCGGGCAGCGTTGCTCATGCGCTCTCGCAGATCGTTGCCGATCCGACTACTCGGTCACCGTCGTAAATAACCATTGCTTGACCATTGGCGATTCCAAGAAGTGGCTCATCTAATTCAGCAATTAGACGTTGCCCATCAAAGAAGTAAGTGCAATCTAGCGGTGCACCGTGGGCGCGAACTTGTACAAATCCACGCAATGGATCTGCGCCAACTGAAGGTCCGCACCAAATAGTTTTTTCGCCAAAGAGTTTGCTCACTGCAAGTTCTTCACGTGCGCCAACCACGACGGTATTTGTAACTGGTTCGATCTTTAAAACAAAGCGTGGTGAGCCATCTGGGGCCGCAACAGATAAACCTAAACCTTTACGCTGGCCGATTGTGTATGTGTAAGCGCCTTTATGTTCACCAATTTTTGTTCCGGATTGATCAACAATTGGCCCTACTTCACTTCCTAAACGATCGCGCAACCAACCTGCGTTATCACCTGATGGCACAAAGCAGATATCGTGGCTATCTGGTTTTTGCGCAACGGCTAAACCACGAGCTTCGGCTTCAATTCGAATATCAACTTTTTCAGTGTCTCCCAGTGGAAATATTGCACCGTTGATTTGTTCAGTGGTTAATACCGCAAGAACGTATGATTGATCTTTTAGCGGATCAACGGCGCGATGCAAGGTCTTTCCCATTGGGCCAATTTCAGTGCGCGCATAATGTCCGGTAACAACGCCATCAAAGCCCATCGCTTTAGCGCGATCTAGCACTGCAGCAAATTTAATTTTCTCGTTGCAACGCAGGCAAGGATTCGGAGTACGGCCGGCCGCATATTCGGCAAGGAAGTTTTCTACGACGCCATCGTGAAATTCTTCGGCCATATCCCAGATATAGAAAGGAATACCAATTTTATCGGCGGCGCGACGCGCATCGTGTGAATCTTCAATCGTGCAACAACCGCGTGCACCAGAGCGATATTTCTGCGGGTTAGCAGCCAGCGCAAGGTGCACTCCAATTACTTCATGGCCCGCTTCAACGGCGCGGGCAGCAGCAACTGCAGAATCGACTCCCCCACTCATAGCGGCGATAATTTTCATTTTTGATTAGCCGCCCGTCCACGTGCAATAACCGTCGGAAGTACCGATAGCGCAAAATCTACATCTGCTTGCGTTGAATTAGCACCTAAGGAAAAACGTAGCGAAGATTGTGCAGTAATTTCATTGTGTCCCATTGCCAGCAAGACGTGTGAAGGACGATGTACTCCAGCGCTGCAAGCAGCCCCAGTTGAACAAGAGACACTTTCAGAATCCATCAGCAAGAGCAGTGAATCACTCTGGGTGCCAGGAAAGGTAACGTTAACAATTCCGGGTAAACGATCGGCGCTCACACCATTTATATAAGCATCAGGTACTGACGTTTTGAGTCCAGATTCAAATCTTTCGCGCAAATCAGCAACCTGCTCAGCGCGATATTGATTGCTGGCAACTGCGGCAGCAAAGGCAACAATTGATGGTGCATTTAGCGTTCCGCTACGAATTTCGCGCTCTTGTCCTCCGCCATGCAGCAAAGCCGGGATCTCATAAGCACGGCGCAAAATTAACGCACCGATTCCGAGTGGTCCCCCAACTTTATGCCCACTTAGCGCCATAGAAGTAACGCCTAAATCTTTATAAGAAAGTGGTGCTTTAGTAAATGATTGCACTGCATCGGTGTGAACCGGAATATCGTCGGCTAATTTAACAACATCGCCGATTGGTTGAATCACTCCAGTTTCATTGTTGGAGTGCATTACAGAAATCAAAGCTATTTCGCTGCCGCGCTTACTGATCAAGTCTCTTAAGAAATCTAAATCGATTACCCCAGATTTATTAACTGGTATCTCAATTAACTCTGCGCCTTCGTGTTCTACCAACCAGCGCGCTGGATCAAGAACGGCATGGTGTTCAATTGAACTAATTACAATTACTTTCTTGCCTGATTTCCAAAATAAACCTTTAATCGCTGCGTTATCAGCTTCGGTACCAGATCCAGTAAAGATAACTTCCGATGCCAGGCATCCAATCGCCTTTGCAATGGACTCTCGCGCATCTTCAACATCTTTGCGAGTAGATCGGCCTTCAGTGTGAAGTGATGAAGGGTTACCGACTTTACGCAGTGCAATTTGCATGGCGTCTAGAGCGACGTCAAAGATCGGCGTAGTAGCCGCGTGATCTAGATAGACGCTCATTGGAGCAGTCTAGTTCACCCGCAGAATTAACTCTTTTTTGCGCTAATGCCCGTTGTTGCCTGCGGCAGAACGTTGAAGAGATCACCGATTACGCCGAAGTCTGCGATATCGAAGAGCGGGGCTTCTGGATCTTTATTTACAACAACGATCGTCTTGGAAGTCTGCATACCAGCACGGTGTTGTATCGCACCAGAGATTCCGCACGCTACATAAAGTTGTGGGCTAACTGTTTTTCCAGTTTGGCCAACTTGATGTGAGTGTGGATACCAACCAGCATCGGTGGCAGCGCGTGAAGCACCAACAGCAGCGCCGAGTGAATCAGCGAAACTTTCAACAGCTGCAAAATCACCGTTGGTGCCACGACCACCGGAGACAACGATATTTGCCTCGGTTAACTCGGGACGTCCGCCCTTAACAGGTGGTTGTGAAGAAGAGATCGCAGAAAGTTTTGCGGCATCACTAATTTCTGCACTCGCGTTTTCAATTGCAGGTGAGGCGCTGGTTAAATCGGCTTCAACGCTGTTGGGGCGCAAGGTAATGATCGGAGTTCCCTTTGATACCTTTGAGTGCACCGTTGTAGATCCACCAAATACCAATTGAGTTGCAGTTATATCTGCAGCAACATCGACGGCATCGGTGATAATTCCAGATTCAGTTATAACCGCAACGCGCGCAGCAACTTCTTTTCCGAATGCATGGGAAGCGATTAAGAGAGCTGCGGGTGTCTTGCCTTTGACCAAGTTGGCAAGTGCATCAGCTACAGCAGGCACACCGTGCTTTGCAAATTCTGCAGATTCAACTACTAAAACATTTGTGACTGGTCCTTGGTTAACGGTTGCAGCAAGTGCTGCGCCTTTGCCGGCATCAGCAAATACAACTGCCGTTACTGCGCCAATTCGTGCAGCAACTGTTGCTAACTCTGCTGTGGTTTTAGTGGCTTTATCTCCTGCGAAATCAGCCAAGATAAATACGTTGCTCATATCAACTTCTTCTCTGCTAAGTAGTTAACGAGGGCTTCTCCGCCGCCGCCTTCATCTGTAACTTTTATACCAGCTGCGCGCGCTGGTCGTGGTGTTGCATCATTTACTTGCGACCAAGCGCTTTGCGATGAAACACCAACGGTTGCTAAATCACGTTGTTCAATGGTCTTTTTCTTTGCCGCCATAATTCCTTTAAATGATGGATAACGCGGTTCATTGATTTTCTCAACCACGCTAATCACACAAGGAAAAGCTGCAGAAATCTCATCAACGCCAGCTTCGGTGACTCGTGTAATTGCCACTTTGCCAGCAGGATCGACAGTAACTTTGGAAGCAAAAGTTAACTGGCCCCAACCTAAGCGAGCGCTGATCATCGCTGGAACAACGCTCATTCGTGCATCGGTTGATTCGGTTCCACAAATAACAATGTCATATCCGCCATCGCCAATTACTTTGGCAAGAACTGCTGAAGTTGCCAGTGCATCTGCCCCAGCCAGTGCGCTATCGGTAATCAAAATCGCATCATTTGCACCCATTGAAAGCGCTTTACGCACCGCTTCGGTTGCGCGCTCTGGGCCCATTGAAATAACGGTGACGGTATTTGCGCCACCTTCTTCATTTCCGCCGTGTGCTTCTGCAATTCGCAGCGCCTCTTCAACAGCGTATTCATCTAAATCATTTAAAACCGCATCAACGTTTACGCGATCGAGAAGTCCATTGACCATCTTCTTCTCAGCCCACGAATCCGGAACCTGCTTTACACATACTGCGATCTTCATAGGGCAGATGTTACTGATGAGTAGGAGTTTGCGCTAGCGGAAAACCCTAAACCAACACTTCACCTTACCTTTGCCAACACTTCACCTTTCTACCGGTGAACGATTAAGAATCCCCCTTCATTCTCTACCTATGATCGCAAACCGGAGCAACGTGCCTCTGCGCATCCTCGTCGTCACCGAAGCATTTCTGCCACAAGTAAATGGCGTGACCAATTCGGTGCTTCGCTTGCTCGAGTTTTGCAAGCGCAATGGTCACGAGGTTTTGGTAATTGCTCCAGAAAGTGAAAACGCTCCCAAGGACTATCTAGGATTCAAAATTAAATATGTTCCAAGTATCGCAATGAAGAAGTTGATTCCGATGGGCCTTCCTAAAAAATACCTAGAGCCATTCATCGAAGGATTCAATCCTGATGTTATTCACCTCGCGTCACCAATTTTCTTAGGCCATTACGTAGCCCGCCTTGCTCACAAAGCAAATATCCCAACTGTTTCGGTGTATCAAACTGATATTGCAGGATTTGCTCGACATTACGGTTTAACTGTCGCTCACAACACCTTGAAGCGATGGGTGGCGCGAATTCATTCTGCGACTGATCTCACTCTTGCACCATCCGGTTGGGCTTGTCGTGACCTAGAAAAATCTGGCGTGACAAATGTAAAGCTTTGGCAGCGCGGCGTAGATCTAGTCAACTTTACTCCAGAGAAGAGAAATGAATTTTTAAGAAATGACTTCCTGAGCAAGCGTGGTACAAAATATGTTGTTGGCTACGTTGGACGACTAGCCAATGAAAAACGGATTGATGATCTAGCTATTTTAAATCGCCAGCCTGATATTCAGTTGGTGATTGTTGGACACGGTCCAGCTGAAGCGCGATTAAAGCGTGAGCTTTCTAATGCGATTTTCGTTGGTTACAAATCTGGTCACGAACTTGCCGAACACGTCGCATCTTTCGATGCATTTGTACATACTGGAAAACACGAGACTTTCTGTCAAGCAATTCAGGAATCACTAGCTTCAGGGACAGTCGTTGTTGGCCCGGATTCTGGCGGACCTACTGATCTAATCGAACACGGCAAGACTGGGTTGCTGATTGATACCGCTGATTCACACCTACTTCTTCACTCGATATATGCGCTACTTGAGCATCCAACGCTGGATCTAATGCAAATTGCGGCGCGTAAATCGGTTGAACACCGGACCTGGGACTTTATAAACGAAAGCCTCATTGAACATTACCGTGACGTTATAGAAGTTGTTGCGCTGCGAAAAGAGTTGGTCGCATGAAAATCATTCATATCGCCAATTTCTATGGCCCAAAATCTGGTGGAATAAAGACAACGCTTCATAATTTAGGTTCTGGTTACACCAACCGTGGCCACGATTTCACTTACATCGTTCCTGGCGTTGGCTTCTACCAAGAGAAAACACCACATGGAAATCGCATCACGGTTCCATCTTGGTCAATACCTTTAAGCGGTGGTTACCGAATCATTAGATCTAATCGTCAGATAAAAAGTATCTTGCTTGCTCTTGCCCCTGATCGACTAGAGATATCAGATCGATTTACATTATCGGGTGTGGGCAGATGGGCCCGTTCTCACAAAATACCAACTTTGGTGTTTAGCCACGAAACACTCCGCGGGCTTATCAGAACATATCAACCACTTTCACTCAACAAATTTGTGCGTTGGCATAACACACGACTAGCGGCAAGCTTTGATCACGTTGTTACAACAACTAATTTTGCCGCGGCCGAGTTCCGCGAAATTAACACTCAGAATCTAGTTCAGGTACCCCTTGGAGTGGATCTCCAAACTTTCTCACCTAAGAACAGAGATGAAGAACTGCGCACAAAACTTCTGAAGAATGGTGATGTTCTTCTTGTTCATTGCGGAAGACTTTCTCCAGAGAAGAAGCCCGAAAGATCAATAGAAGCACTTCGAGAACTATTGAAGCAAGGAGTTAACGCTCGCCTTATCTATGTTGGTACAGGCCCGCTTCATAAGAAGTTATATGAGAGTTCCAAAGATATCCCTGTGACATTCCTCGGCTATATATCCGATAAGAAGTATCTCGCTCGCATTATTGCCTCGGCCGATATCTCAATAGCACCTGGCCCAATTGAAACTTTCTGTTTAGCGGCTCTGGAATCACTCGCCAGCGGAACTCCGGTTGTCTGCTCTGAAACCAGTGCAGTTGGTGAATTCTTGCTTCTGCAAAGCAACGAATCAGTCGGTTTAGCGGCGGCAAATAATGGGGCGGCATTTGCTGAGGCAATTAAGGAATTGCTGTCTCGCCTTAGCGCTGATCCAACTCTGCGATCTCGTTGCCATCATCAGGCTGAAAACTTCCCTTGGTCTTCCACTATTTCCCAGATGCTCTCACTCTCTCCACAGAGACAACTGCGGGTGGCTTAAATGTATAACCCAATCACCTTTGCCGTAGTTGGCGATAGCGCAGCATCTGGGGTTGGAGATTCAGATGACCAAGGTAACTACTTTGGTTGGACCTACCATCTTGCAAAAGCATTTCAAGAGCCATTGGTCTATATAAATGCATCACGACCAGGCGCTCGTTCCGGAGAAGTATTAAATGTGCAATTGCCAAAGGTGCTTGATCACTCACCTGAACTCGCTGCGGTAATTGTCGGCGGAAATGATTTACTGCGCAGCAACTTTTCGCCAGAAACATTCGAGAAGAATTTGCGACAGACTATGGTCGATCTTGTCTCTAATGGATCAACAATTATGTTGCTAGAGCTGCACGATCCAACGGTAATTGTCCCAATGCCATACCTGGTTGGACGCATTTGCAGGAGACGAGTACAAGCCATTAACGAAGTCACTCATCGACTCAGCAAAGATTTTGGTGCTGTCACCCTACCAACGCGAGCACTTTCTGGAATTTATGAACGCGAGAAGTGGCACGTCGATCGAATGCATCCCAGCAAGTCTGGACATCAATTTATTGCTCAACAGTTTGCGGTTTTATTGCGAGAACGTGGTTACTTCATCGGTGAGGTTAAGATCGATCCAATCAACAATAGAAGTCGTAAAGATTCAATACTTTGGATGTTGCGCAATGGAACCCCGTGGTTCCTAAAGCGCAGCGTAGATCTCCTCCCTGGCCTAATTTGGTTAAGTGGCGCTGAGTTGATTTACATTTTGCGTCAGAAATATTCGCACTTTAAATTTGGAGTTGAAAACTTGCAGAAACACCCCACAAGAATTTCTCTCGCCGAGGAATTACAAAATCTTGACAATACTGCCTATATGAGGCAGTTAACCCGCACTTTTCGCTAAATCTCACAGGCGCGGTACTAGGTAGTAAATGCGCCACTCGCCTAAAATCTCAACCATGCTCGCATTCATCGCACCTGGTCAAGGCGCGCAAACTCCCGGAATGCTGACCCCTTGGATAACCGATCCCGATGCAAAACTTTTGCTCACCCAATGGTCAAATGAGATTGATCTGGATTTAGTAAGACTAGGCACCACTGCAGATAGCGATGAAATTAAAGATACCGCCAATGCACAACCACTAATTGTTGCTGCTGGTTTATTGGGTGCCCGTGCACTTGGTGGCGCTAGATTGGCAATTGTTGCTGGCCATTCTATTGGCGAGATTACTGCAGCCGCAATTGCTGGTGTTATCGATGATGTTGATGCGATGAAGTTAGTTCGCGCACGCGGAATTGAAATGGCCAAAGCCGCCGCACTTGCTCCCGCAGGAATGGCCGCTGTACTTGGTGGCGATCGCGAAGTTGTGCTTCGGGCGATCTCTGACTTGGGTTTAGTTGCAGCAAATGACAATGGTGGAGGACAGATTGTTGCGGCTGGCGATTTAGATGCGCTCGCACAATTAGCGCCAGAAGGTGCGCGAGTACGTGCGCTGGCAGTTGCCGGAGCATTTCATACCTCTTATATGGAACCTGCTGTTGCGCCGTTGCGAGAAATCGCAGCCAAGATTTCGGTTCACGCAGCTAGGTGCCCTGTCATTTCCAATAAAGATGGAGCAGTTTTGCACGATGGACGCGAAATCTTAGATCGCATCGTTGCGCAAATATCTAACCCAGTACGTTGGGATTTGTGTATGACGACTCTGGCTAGCCACGTTTCGGGCGCAGTCGAAGTTCCACCAGCTGGAACACTCGTTGGTTTACTAAAGCGAGCGGTACCAATTATTGAAACTTTCGCCTTAAAGAGCGTAGAAGATGTCACACTTGCTAAGGAATTTATATTGCGCCATCAAGATGAGAAGAACGATGAGGATAAGTAATGGTCATCAAAACTAAATCCGGCAGCGAAAGCTCAATACTTTCAGTTGGTGCCTACCGTCCATCTCGCTTGGTTCCTAATTCAGAAATCGTTGATGCCATTGATTCCAGCGACGAATGGATCGTGCAACGTACCGGAATCGAATCGCGCCGCTTTGCTGGACCTAATGAATCAGTTGTGGATATGGCTATCGGCGCAGCCGAACAAGCGTTGCTGCGCGCTAAGTTAACTATTAAAGATATTGATTCTGTGATTGTGGCAACTATTACTTATCCCCATCAAGCACCGTCTGCAGCAACTGCGATTATTCAAAGAATGGGAAATCCAACTGCCGCTGCCTTTGACATTAGCGCTGCTTGTGCAGGCTTTTGTTACGGCGTTGCCATGGCCCACGATTTTGTCCGCGCTGGAAGCGCCAAGAAAGTATTGGTCATTGGCG
Organism: Bifidobacterium breve; assembly: GCA_945866305.1. Classification (GTDB taxonomy): domain Bacteria; phylum Actinomycetota; class Actinomycetes; order Nanopelagicales; family Nanopelagicaceae; genus Planktophila. The sequence continues at coordinate 406 of CAMBGS010000038.1, read as the reverse complement.
TTGAAAAGATTACTGATTTCACAGATCCAACAGATCGCGCCACCGCCTTTATCTTCGCCGACGGTGCAGGTGCTGTCGTAATCGGTGAAACTAAGGATGCGGGTATTGGACCAGTTGAGTGGGGTTCAGATTCGGAAAATCGCGATGCAATTTTGATGAATCCGTCTTGGATAGATGTGCGAAATACCGAAACGCAACTAACTAAAGCAGATATCAAGTGGCCAAATATTTCTCAAGAAGGCCAGAAAGTATTTCGCTGGGCAGTTTTTTCAATGAGTAAAGCAGCGCTGAAAGCTTTGGATTCGGCCGGGCTTAGCGTTAACGAAATCGATGCATTTATTCCGCATCAAGCAAATGTGCGAATTATTGAAACCATGGCGAAAGAGATGAATTTGCCAGAATCTGT
>CAMBGS010000037.1 GCA_945866305.1 Bifidobacterium breve | reverse complement strand
TCTTGTAAAGCCGGGGCAAGTATTGCGCGGCGCGAGTTATATCGTGCGCACTGTTCTTCTACGTGTTTTTCATCGCTAAGTGCTGCAACCATTGAATTTTGAATTGGCAGCGGAACCATCATTCCTGCATGTTTTCTAACTTCGCGAATTTTTGCGATTAACTTTGAGTCACCAATAAGGAATGCACCCCGATAACCAGCCATTGATGAGCGCTTTGATAAAGAATGCACAACAAGAATATTTGAGTTATCTCCATCGGTGTATTTGAGAAGCGAAGTTGGGACGGTCGTGTCACCAAAATCTATGTAACATTCATCGCAAACCAAAACTGCGTTGTTACTGCGCACCCAATTGATTGCTTGGCGAAGTTCAGTTTCAGAATGGACGCGTCCTGTTGGGTTTGCGGGGGTATTTATCCAAGCGAAGTCAGCGTTCGGCCAGGTTTTGGCATCGACTCCAACCGCAATGGGTTGAGATTGCGCCAATAACGCACCAACCAAATATGTTGGATAGGCCACCTCGGGATAAATAACTTGCTTGCTTTCCAAAAATGTCGGTAACCAAGCGACTAACTCTTTTGAACCGATGACAGGGAGCACATCGAAATCTCCGGTTGCACCGAGATGGTTAATTGCCCAATTACGAATTGCGCTTTGTAACTCTTTCGTTCCGGCGGTCACTGGGTAGCGAGGCGAATCAGAACTTTCACGCAGTGCACTCTGAATTAATTCAGGTGTTGCATCAACCGGAGTTCCTTGCGAAAGATCGATAATTCCAGCGGAATGCGCGCGTGCTTTTTCAGCATATGGCGCAAGTGCATCCCACGGAAAATCCGGCAATGGTTGGCGCATGATCTGAGGTACGGCAGACTTACTTTAATTATTCTTTGGGTGGAAGCGCGGCGACAATCGGATGATCGCTATTTGTTAAACCGACTTTGGCGGCGCCGCCAGGTGAACCTAGTTCAACAAAGAACTCGGTATTAATCTTGGAAGAGTCTTTCCATTGTGATGGGGTGTCATCTTCGTAATAAATCGCTTCAACTGGGCAGACCGGTTCGCATGCTCCGCAATCCACGCATTCATCAGGTTGGATATAGAGCGAGCGCGCTCCCTCATAGATGCAGTCAACTGGGCACTCTTCGATGCAAGACTTATCCTTAACATCAACGCACGGTTGGGCAATTACATAAGTCACGAGCTAACCTCCAAATTTGATAGCGCTCGAAAGGCGCACCTTACGACGACGCTTATTCTAACCATGCGCGGGCGAGGTTGCCCGATTAAAGTATCAACATGACCGAGGCAGCCCAAAAATCTATGCCGTCACTACTTGGGGCGATCGGTAAACGCGTCACTATTCGCCTGCATGAACCAAACGGTGGATACCGGGATATCGTCGGAATTTTACAGAGTGAGCGGCAGTTAATCACTTCTAAATCTAAGACAATCTCCTTTTCACCAGATGAGATCGCAATTTGGCGCGAAATTAAACCACTCCCCGATTTGGCTGGCAAAGGTGCGCCGCTTTCACAAAGAATAATTGAGTTAGAAAAACTCTCTGACCTGACTTGGCCTGCTGAACAAAATATTGAATTTGGTAAATGGCAACTTCGTATTTCTGATGGATTTAGTATGCGCGCTAACTCTGTTCTGCCAATCGGTGAACCTCCAATCGATCTTGCTGCTGCAGTTGCCCAAGTAGTGAAGATCTATCGTGAAAATAAGTTAAGGCCAACCTTTAGCATCGCGCTACCAATATTTGATGAATTAGATAGATATTTAGAGCAGGACGGCTGGAATTTAAAGATAGATGCAAATTTCTTGATCAGAGATATAGGAACAGTAGAGGTCTCTAACCATCCTGAATTTTTGATTGAAATTTTAGATTACCCATCCAAAGTGTGGCTAGAACTCAATTCAGATCAGCCACTAGAAAAGTTGATGCGACGATATCCCGCCAGGTATGGAGCTATAAAGATTGGTGAGCAAGTTGTTGCCGTTGGACGAATTGCAACACTTGGTAATTGGTCAATCGTCACGAGGCTATTTGTAAATCCTTCGTTTCGAGGAAAAGGTGTGGCAAAGATTTTAATGAACAATCTGCTAGCCGCTGCCAGTAAAGATGGCGCTACCAAAGTAGCGCTGCAAGTCGACGATGAAAACGGTGCGGCGCTAGCCCTGTATCAATCTATGGGTTTTAGGACGCACCATAAATTTGTGTATCGTGTTTTGGCAAATAAGGTGGCCAAATCATGATCACAATTTATGACACTTTGACTCGTGGGCTACAAGAGGTTCCGGTTGATGGAAACTCGGTGAATATCTATTGCTGTGGCCCAACTGTCTATCGCGACGCACACGTGGGCAATATAAGAACCTTTCTGCTTGCCGATTTAATTGTTCGCACTTTAAAACTTCAGGGACGTCAAGTTAAATTCATTCAGAATATAACCGATGTTGGACATATGTCAGAAGATTTTCAAGGACAGGATAAATTGTTACAACAAGCACAGGTTGAAAAGCGTGATCCATTTGAGATTGCTCGTAAATACGAAGAAAAATTTCATCAAGATTTAGCGAAAGTGAACATTCTTCCAGCAGACTCATATCCGAGGGCAAGTGAAACCATCGACTTAATGTTGCAAACTATCGCTCAATTGATTTCTAGCGGACACGCCTATGCAACCGATCTTGGCTCGGTTTACTTCGACGCGCGATCAGTTGAAAGTTATGGCGCTATAAGTGGGAACAAATTAGATGCCTTAAAGCCTGGGCATCGTTACGAGTACAACGATGAAAGCGATAAGCGGTTCCACGCGGATTGGGCGCTCTGGAAATCTGCGGGAAGTCGCACTGAAATGGTTTGGGATTCGCCTTGGGGTAAAGGTTTTCCAGGTTGGCATATTGAATGTACTGCTATGTCACTCGATTTATTGGATAAGCGAATTGATTTGCATGTTGGTGGAATTGATTTGCGTTTCCCACACCATGAAAATGAGCGCGCTCAATCAAATTCAATTATTGGAGAAGAAGCAGTAAAGCTGTGGGTGCACGGCGAACACTTACTCTTTGAAGGTCGCAAGATGTCAAAGAGCTCTGGAAATGTTGTTCTAGTTCAGCACTTAATGGAGCGTGGACTAGATCCTCTCGCCTTGCGTCTTTCTCTACTTGAAAATCGCTATCGCTCACAAATGGATTTAACGTGGGCGGGGTTGGAAGCTGCTAACTCAACTTTAAAGCGCTGGCGAATCAATATGGCAGCCTGGGGAGAAAATGAGAATCGCTTGGTTGATCTCGAAATTCTTAACGCTATCGAAAGAGATCTAGATACACCACGTGTTTTATTGAGATTACGAGCTCTTGAAAAGGATCTATCTGTTCCGAATGAGGTAAAACGCGCAACATTTCTCTATGCCGATTCGGTGCTTGGTCTAGATCTACACCGAAAGATTGATGTGCAACCGCTCAACTCTGCTCAGATTGAGCTTTTGCAACTGCGTGCGCAAGCTAGACAAGATAAAAATTGGAGTGAGAGTGATCGCCTTCGAGATTTGTTATCTGACTTGGGCGTAGCAATCAACGACGGCCCAGATGGACAGAGTTGGAGTTGGATTTAATTTGCGGGAAGCGATACTGCAAGAATTAGCGTTATGACTGATGAAATTAAGAAAATATTCCCCAATCTATCTCCCTGAATGAAAAGCTCATTCCCGACACCTAGCGCAGCTCCACGCCAGAAAATAGCTAGCCACGATGTAGCAGCAACCAACTTATAAAAACGTTTTCCAAAAGATCGCCCTACAGACCAGATCGCTGCGAATGTGCCGGTAATTGCAATTACAATTCCAAAGGGCGGAGCTAAGTGGTGAAGAAATATTGCCGCTACTCCAGAGGTAACTCCTACTGCGAGAGCACCAAGAAACTTCATTTAGAGATTAACTCCTGAGAATAAATCTGTTTCACGCCCATTGTTATCAAATGGCGCACTTTTTTCTCCCTTTACCAATGTGTAGTACTCGTTACCCCAGACTTGTAATCCTAAATTATCTGAAAGCGCGAAGAATGGTCCATCAAGTGAAATCTGCGTACGATGCGCCCGCATCGCCTCCATCTTCGCATCAACATAAGAGTTTCCATCGATAAGAGTTGTCACAAAAGAATCATCTTTAGCAAAAGGAAGATCATCGACGTTATCTGCTCCGAAGAAATCAGATCCCAACTCTTTCATCTTGGCCATTCCTTCTGCGAGTACTGATTTAGGCATGGTGTTCCAGTAAATTTTCTGAATCTGCCATTTGGACTTTTCGCTAGCTCGCATTGCAACGCGATGGGCTTGGATGTGATCCGGGTGCCCATATCCCCCAAATTCATCATAGGTAATCAGAATATGTGGCTTAACTTCCTCGATGACTGTTACCAAATAATCTGATGCCTCTTCTAGATCGGCTTGCCAAAAGACATCTGGTCGGTTGTTTGGTTCGGTTCCCATCATTCCGCTATCGCGATATTTACCTTCACTTTGTGCCAAGAAGCGGAAATCTGTAATTCCTAAAGCCTTCATAGAATTGGATAGTTCGATTTCTCTGTGCTCTCCCAAGGTATCGGTCGCTGAACTGGCCAGATGAGTTAACTCTGGAGTAAGAATGTCGCCCTCTTCACCGCGAGTGCAGGTTATCAATGTTACTTGGGCACCGCGCGCTGCATAAAGAGCCATGGTCGCACCGTTGTTTATTGTCTCGTCATCTGGGTGTGCATGCACCAGAAGAACGCGATAACCGCTGTATGAGTCGCGCATCAGTAAACCGGTAGCGACTTATCTATTTGTTTTGCCCAAGCAATTACACCGCCAGCAACGTGAGATGCGTCAGCAAATCCAGCGCTCTTTAATATTGCTAAACACTCGGCAGAGCGCACACCGCTCTTGCAATGCAGAATGATCGGCTTATTTTGTGGCAAATTCGCCAAGACTGAACCATCTAGAAAACCTTGCTTTGGTATTAAGTGAGATCCGGGTATGCGAACAATTTCAAATTCGCTTGGTTCGCGAACATCAACTAGATAGAAATCTTCATTAGCGCTAATTTTGCTCGCAAGCTCTGTGACAGAGATGGTTGAATCCTTAACCGCAACTTCTGCAGCATCAGAGAGCACGCCGCAAAAAGCGTCATAGTCTAGAAGTAATTCTGTTTGAGTTGGATTATCCCCACAGAGCGGACAGTTTGGATCTTTACGAACTTTTAACTTTCTAAATGACATTTCCAGAGCGTCATAAATCATCAACGAACCGATCATTGGTTCACCAACTCCAGTAATTACTTTTATTGCCTCAGTTGTTTGAATTGAACCGATGGTGGCACAAAGGACACCAAGTACTCCGCCTTCAGCGCAACTTGGAACCATTCCAGGAGGTGGTGGTTCAGGATAGAGACAGCGATAACAAGGACCGTATTCAGCCCAAAAAACACTGGCTTGTCCATCAAAGCGGTATATAGATCCCCAGACATAAGGCTTCTTAAGCAAAACACAAGCATCGTTTACTAAATATCTTGTAGCGAAGTTATCAGTTCCGTCAACGATAATGTCATATTGAGAAAATATCTCTTTCACATTTGAATTATCAAGACGAACTTCGTGAGTGATTACTTGCACATAAGGGTTTATTTCAGAAATTTTTGCTTTTGCTGATTGTGCTTTGCTTTTGCCGATATCACTCTGTCCGTGAATTATTTGGCGCTGCAAATTAGATTCATCCACAGTATCAAATTCAACAACACCAATTGTTCCCACCCCAGCTGCTGCTAAGTACATCAGGGCGGGAGAACCTAATCCACCTGCACCCACGCATAAAACTTTTGCATTCATCAATCTTTGCTGCCCCGCCATTGCTACATCGGGAATAATCAAATGACGGCTGTAGCGACGCACCTCATCTACCGTCAGTGCGGGTCCGGGTGAAACCAGCGCTAGAGGTTTAATGGGAGAACTTGTCATAGCGCTATTCTGCCGCAGCCTTCGACTCTGCGCCAATTTGATAAATTCATTACGCTGCAAATGGTTCTCATCTGCAATTAATCTTTCATTATTACTAGTAATACCTCTACGATATGCGCAATGACTACTGTAGATACCAACGCCAAAGGCGATAAGGCGCGTTTACCCCGCGATGAGCGTCGTGCAATTTTGTTAAACGCTGCCCTTGAAGTTTTCACTGCTGCCGGTTACCACTCTGCGGCTATGGATGAAATCGCAGATCGTGCAAATGTAAGTAAGCCGGTTCTTTATCAGCACTTTCCATCCAAACTAGATTTGTACTTAGCGGTTCTGGATCTGCACATCGATTCACTTGTTTTCGAATTACAGAAAGCAATTTCTTCTACGCCAGACAATGAAAAGCGTGTGCATGCGACGGTAGTTGCATACTTTGCCTTTATTGAAAATGAGGGTGAAGCATTCCGTTTGCTTTTTGAGAGCGATATGAATGTTGAACCACAAGTTCGCGAAAGATTGAATCGTATGACATATGATTGCGCCGCAGCGGTAAGCGCAATTATTTCTAACGACACAGGATTGCCTCAAGAGGTTGCGATGTTGCTTGGTGTGGGACTAATTGGATATACACAAGTTACAGCGCGCCACTGGCTAGATCGTGATAGCAAACTATCGCGCCAACAAGCCGTTGAATTAGTTGAAAACTTAATGTGGCGGGGTATATCTGGCTTCCCGCTTTCGGAAAGTCAATAACTCCAACTTTTCTAGGCGTTAATTTCGAGAATCCAACGGAGTGATTTGCCGATAGGATAGTTACATGAGCACAAAGAAATCTGATGTGGCGCAAAGCACCTACGTCCGCATCGCAATAACCAATATCTCTGGCGAACTAGCTTTTGAGACTAATTCATCAGTGGCCGATGTTAAGACAGAAGTCGCTACTGCGATTGCTGCCAAGACCACGCTTTCCTTGCAAGATATTCGTGGCCACGAAATAGTTGTTGCGGCAGAGAAAATTGGGTTCGTTGACATTGGTGTTGCAGCCGACCGCCGCGTTGGTTTCGGCGCAGTTTAAGGTGTCAATAACTTTCGCAGATCTTCCGCTTCGCCCGGAAACGCAAGCGGCGCTGGCAGAACATGGTTTTATCTCTCCCTTTCCAATTCAAGAGATGGTTCTACCAATTGCGTTAGGCGATGGAGATGTGATCGGCCAAGCAAAAACTGGTACAGGTAAGACGCTTGCCTTTGGAATTCCACTTATTGAGCGCGTTATCGCTCCACTAGATCTTGAATGGTCCGAACTTACCGCAAAAGGTTTACCGCAAGTTTTAGTTGTAGTGCCAACCCGCGAACTCTGTGTCCAAGTTACAAAAGATATTGATGAATTAACCGGAAATCGCGGCATTCGCACCTTGGCTGTCTACGGTGGTCGGGCATTTGAGCCACAAATCGAAGCTCTTGCCAACGGAGTTGAAATTGTTGTCGGAACTCCGGGTCGATTACTCGATCTATACCGTCAAGGGCAATTGAAGTTAAAGGAAGTCTCACGCGTTGTCTTAGATGAAGCAGATGAGATGCTAGATCTTGGATTCCTGCCAGATGTAGAAAAGATTTTTACAAGCACTCCTAATCGCGCGCAAACTATGCTTTTTTCAGCAACTATGCCCGGAGATATCATCGCGTTAGCGCGCCGCTTTATGAATCAACCAATTCACATTCGTACGCAAGATAATGAAGATGAAGGCGCGGTAGTTTCTCGTATAAAGCAACACGTTTTGCGAGCACACGCTTTAGATAAAATTGAAATGCTCGCTCGTATCTTGCAAGCTGATGGTCGCGGCCCAACTATTGTTTTCTGCCGTACTAAACGTACTTGTCAGAAGACATCAGATGATCTCCTAGAGCGCGGCTTCCGAGCAGCTTCTATCCACGGTGATTTGGGGCAGAGCGCACGTGAAAAAGCACTAAATGATTTCAAGGCTGGAAAATCTGATGTACTTGTTGCAACCGATGTTGCTGCACGCGGAATTGATATTGATGGAATAACTCACGTTATTAACTACCAATGTCCAGAAGATGAGAAAACTTATGTTCATCGAATTGGGCGTACAGCTCGTGCCGGAGCTGATGGTATTTCAGTGACCTTTGTAGATTGGGATGATCTAGCCCGTTGGAAGATGATTGATACCGCGTTAGTGCTAGGTCTTGGCGAACCTGAAGAGACTTACTCATCTTCTGAACATCTCTATGAAACCTTAAATATTCCTGCTGGTTCTAATGGTCGAATCACCAAGCAAAAACCTGCTGCAAAGCCAGAGAGAACAGCGCCAACTGTGAAAGAAAGTAAACCAGCGGCAGAACGCCCAGTTCGCAATAGAACACGCACCAAAAAATTCTCTTCTTAGCGGGGAATTACTCCAGCCCTAAAATCTCCAAAATAGAATAAGTTGCGCTTCTATAACTCTCTGCAACATCACCGCTCTTATCCGTGGTTAACATCGACAAATTTCCTTTGATCAATCCATCCATCTCGCTAGAGCGAATCAAAGCAACATCTAAAATCGGTGAGAACTCTTTAATATTTACTTCACCTGATGCAATTGCAGTTACTGCAATGTCGGTCATAGCACGTAATTGCAGAAGTGCGCGCAGAGAATGTAGCGACGAATCTACAGGTGTAAAGATATGGTCGGCCACAGAAAGAGCCAACTTTAGTGACTGAGTAAGAGATGGAGCGGTGTCTAATACAATTAAATCAAAGGGCTCAGGAAGTTCCTTTAAAAACGCTGAAAGTGAATCGATCGCTAACTCGGTTGTTAAGCGTGAATCTGCCGGTATAAACGCAAACCTTTCTGAGGTTAAATCCAAATTCTCGCTACTTAGAGATTTTCCGGTTAGGTAGTCGGTTATTGTAAAACGGGGATTTTCAAATCCCAGGCGAAAAGTAAGTGAACCAGCTGGATCTAAATCAATAAGCAGCGTTTTCTTTCCGAATTCTGCGGCGGCAACTGAAATTGCATGCGCCAAAGTTGTTTTCCCCACTCCCCCTGCTGGGCTTGCAATTGCAATTATCTTCATTTTATTCCTACCAAATCCCAACGCTTCATTGCTTCTTTATAAATTGGAGGTGCCAGAATTGCATCAGGTATTACACCGATTGTCTTTCTAATTGCTTTCAGCGATATGTCAGTTGCAAAGTTTTGTCCCGGCAGTTGTGGCGTTCCATAAAGTGAACGCGCCCACGATGGCAGTGAACTTCCTGCCAAGAGTGCGAGTGAGGCCCAAGCAGGTGCTGCTGGTGTCGCGAAGCGAACTGCTGTGGGAAGTGGAGGAATTGTTAAAAAGAGTGCAGCGCGTTTAGCATCTTCAGAAGCGCGCAGTTCTGGAGATATCTCTGAAAAATAGTTCTGCATCTGGCTCACCGTGTTCGGAACATTCTCAGCGGTTACACCTACAAGTTGTGCAAATAGCACCATTTCTGAGACATATTGATCTGCCTCCGCCTGACCAATCGACATACCTGATCGAATCGCTATATCTAAAAATGAATCAACCATCGACATATGTACCCAAAGCAGCAAGTGTGGATCATCAAGCCCAAGTGAGGAATGAATCTTTCTAACTCGGGCAGCCAAGGCAAGAGCCTCTTCACTGCTTCCGAATGTAATTGTTGAGACGTAATCGCCAGTGCGCTGCAATCTGCCCCAAGCATCTTCACGAAAATTCGAATTCTTGGCCACGCCATCCATAGCATCTGGATGTAAGGCCTGTTGTAACAGTGCACGGATTCCACCTACAGCCATTGCCGGATCAGAATGTATTTGCCAAGTTACTGTGTCAGGTACGAAAAGTCCGCGTGGGTCAACTGATGAAGAAGAAATATCCATTTGAATTCACTTATTGCGCAGTGAACGCTTTGATTGCATCAACCAACATTTGAACTGCTATAGCAGCAAGCAATAAACCAGCAATTCGCGCCAATAGAGTGACGCCTGCATCTTTAATGATTCCCAATATTGTTGTCGAAGCCATTAGAGAAATTGCGATAACAATATGAACAGCGACCACGGCTGCAATTAGACCAAAACTTTGTGCTGGAGTATCAATCTGTTGAACGAAGATCATGGTTGCAACGATCGCACCTGGGCCTGCTAGCAGTGGAGTACCTAGCGGAACCAAAGCGATGTTCTTATTTTTCGAATCTTCACCGCTCATGTCGCGACCAGTTAAGAGTTCTAGCGAAACGTAGAGAAGTAATAACCCGCCCGCGGCCTGTAGCGCTTCTATAGAAACGTTCATGTACTCCAAAATAAATCTGCCAAAGATGGAGAAGAATGTAATAACTACAAGCGATACCAAAGCTGCTTGCCAGGCTAACTGAACGCGTTCTTTCTTAGATTTATCTGCTACCAAACCTAGAAATATAGGAGTTGCACCCGGAGGATCGAGAATCACAAGAAGAGTGACAAATGCTTGGATTGAAAATGTAAGGGCGCTAACTTCAATTGTATTCACTTGCTTACCACCCTTCTTTCATTAGCTAAACTCTCTAAGCGCTCCCACTGTATGGGATCAGTAAGATTTTCGCCTAGCGCATTAAGTTTACCGTTTCCGTGGTAATCGCTCGACCCGGTTTTTATCAAATGCAATTCATCTGCAATTTCAGTTAGCTGCTCACGCTCAATTTGCGAGTGATCCCTGTGATTTATTTCAATTCCATTTAAACCCGCCGCCACGAGAGAGGAAAAAGTTGTAGTAGAAATGATTTCTCCCCGCCGCGATGCAAATGGATGTGCAATAACTGCGACTCCCCCTGCCTTTCTAATCTGAGAAATTGCATCTTCGGGGGTTGGGGCAGCGTGAGTTACATAGTATTTGGAGCCGTTGTGAAGGAGATCTATAAATGCTTCATCACGAGAGGCGATTACTTCTTTATTCACTAAAGCATCTGCTAAATGTGGGCGCCCGACGGTGGCACCTGGCGGAGTCACAGCAATCACATCTTCCATTGTGATCGGAATTCCATCAGCTGCTAAAAGTTCAATCATCTTACGCATTCGTGGGATTCGGGTATCTCGTGAGTCCGACAACATTGCTTGAAGGTCACGATCTTGACCATCAAAAAGTAAGCCCAAGATATGAACGCTAACGCCATTTAAAGTAAGCGTTGAAATTTCAGCACCTAAAACTAAAGACATAGGAGGGCGAAGTGCGCTGATCGCTTCATTCCAGCCAGAGGTGCTGTCGTGATCGGTTATTGCCAGAGTTTGAATACCAGCAGAAAGTGCCTTATTTATTAACTCAGTTGGCGAATCTGTTCCGTCACTAGCTGTTGTGTGCGTATGTAGGTCAATCATCATCACTCTTCGATCATCACTTGATTTGGCCTAGTACGCAAAACCACAAGTGCGCATCCAAAGAGAATCAGAACGATCCCGGGAATTACCCCTACTGGTGGCTTCTGGTTTATCCACCAAATTGCCAATATCGAACTAACTGGAACTTCAAAGAAAACGATTAGTGAAACAACCGCGGGTGATACTCGTTTTAGTACTGAATTAAACATTGTATGTCCAAGAACTTGCGCACCAAGGATAAGGCCGAGCAAAATCCACCACTCGCGTACCTTGAAGTTGAAGATCTCATTTCCAGCAATGAGTGCTATCGGAAGTGCGGTCATTGCACAAAAGAAATAACAAATGGATGTGTAAGTTGAAGTCTCAAGTGTTCTTTGTGCACGAGCGCCGATCAACATATATATCGCGGCTAAGGCTGCGGAAATTATGGCGGCTAAATCACCAAGAAAAGCGCGTAAAGAAATTTGTAAATCAATTCCTGAGATTAGTAACACTCCCCCAAAACTGACAAACATTCCCAGCCAAGCTCGTGATGGAATTTCTCCGCCAGTAAGCTTTAAGAAGAGTGCTGCAAAAATTGGTTGGAGTGCAACGAGTGCAGTTCCTGCAGCAACAGTTGTCATTCGCATCGCCAAGAAGAATCCATAAAAGTGAAGCGCCAAGACAAAGCCAGCCAAAATGGCCCATTTTGCACCAGTGCGATCAATACGATGGCGCAACGCAAATGGTGCGGTCATTACTGCACCACCAAGATTTCTCCAGAATATGAGTGTTAAGACCGGCATCGCGCTCATCGCGATAAGTGGCCCCGAAGTTCCGATGCCAATAATTCCGATCCCTAAACGAATTAAATCTGGACGCGCTGGAATCTGAGTGTGGTTATCTCTAGATAAAGGCTGCGACATAGATGTAACCGTAGCCGATACTCTTAGGCAATGAAGGGAGGCCAAAAATGAGTGCCAATGTTATTAACCGAGTATTTATCGCTCGTCTTGCAGGGACTGCTGTCTTTGATCCAAATGGAGATCCAGTTGGAAAGGTACGAGATGCTGTTGCGACGCTTCGCTCAAATAGCCAACCCGCGCGCATTCTTGGCCTCGTCGTCGAGGTCCCTTTGCGCCGTCGCGTCTTTGTTCCAATTACTCGAGTTACTTCCATTGAATCTGGCGCCGTCGTAATTACCGGTCTAGTCAATATGCGACGCTTTGAATCCCGTGCTGGTGAATTACTCGTTTTGGGAGATTTACTTGATCGGTCAATTACCTTGATAGATGGTGGCGAACCAGTTGTTGTCGAAGATCTAGGTATGGAGCAAACACGTATAGGTGATTGGTTTATTAATCGCGTGCACATTATGCGAAAAGCAAGTGGTCTCCGTCGCAAAGGCGCGACTTCAACAGTCGCTTGGGAAGAAGTAACAGGATTCACTCTGCCTGAACACAATCAAGGAGTAACCAATTTACTTTCAACAATAAGCAATTTGCGCGCAGCTGATTTAGCGGCAGTGATTCAAGATTTAGCACCAAAGCGCAGAGTCGAAGTTGCACGTGCTCTTGATGACGAACGATTGGCAGATGTATTGCAAGAAATGGATGAAGCAGAACGCGTTGCTTTGCTTGCAGAATTAGAAGGAGAGCGTGCCGCCGATGTTCTTGGCGAGATGGACCCTGATGATGCTGCCGACTTATTGCGCGAAGTTGGTGAAGAGCGTGC
>CAMBGS010000036.1 GCA_945866305.1 Bifidobacterium breve | reverse complement strand
GCCGGACCTGCAGCTTTCGCTGTAGCGATGGCAGCTTCTAGCAGCGCTGGAACATCGGCAAGTGAGACATCGGTGCGAGTTACTCCGCCTGAGGCCATTCCACCGTTGACAGATACAAAGGCGATTACAGTGACGCTGCGCTCTTGAATCACGCCATTAGTTGTCAGCGTGCTGCCGGCCCAACGCAAGTTTGCTTGAGTCTTATCGCGCACGACAACGATGCAGTCATCGCAAGTAGCAGCAGAAGTAATCTTTTCAATTAAATCTTGAGCTGAAATCATTTTCCGGCCTCCGCAACAGTATTAAGGATATTTACTTTGTCGAAGATCGCCGCTGGGCAACCGTGACTTACTGCTGCAACCTGACCGGGTTGGGCTTTACCGCAGTTAAAAGCACCGCCTAGAACATAAGTCGAAGGACCACCAACCACCTTCATTGATCCCCAGAAATCTGTTGTTGTTGCTTGATAGGCAACATCCTTTAACTGACCAACAATCTTGCCGCCTTTAACGCGGTGGAATTGCTGACCTGTAAATTGGAAGTTATAGCGCTGCATATCAATTGACCAAGATTTATCACCTTTAATGATGATTCCATCTTCCATTGAAGAAACCATCTCATCAAAGGTTGGACCACTTGGGTTTGGTTGCAGCGAAACGTTAGGCATGCGCTGAATCGGCACGTGCGCTGGTGAATCAGCAAAGGCGCAACCATTGCTGCGATCGCGGTTAACGCGGGCAGCGATACGACGATCTAATTGATAACCAACAAGGAGACCATCTTTCACAATGTCCCAACTTTGGGCGGCGACACCTTCATCATCAAATCCAACAGTGCTTAGGCCGTGTGAAGTGCTGCGATCACCGGTCACATTCATTAACTTTGAGCCATATTTCAGAGTATTTAACTTATCTGGAGTAGCAAAAGAAGTTCCGGCGTAATTAGCTTCATAACCAATGGCGCGGTCTAACTCGGTAGCGTGACCGATTGATTCGTGAATAGTCAGCCACAAATTAGATGGGTGAATAAGAACGTCATAGCGACCAGGTTCAACCGATGGTGCTGCAACTTTTTCAGCCAATAGCGATGGCAGTTCTGCGATCTCTGAATCCCAATCCCAAGCCTTATTTCCCATCCACTCCCAGCCATAGCCAGCCGGTTGTGCCAGTGTTCGCATTGCTTCAAAGCCGTGTGAGCCAATTGAAATTGCTTCAATCTGAGTTTGAATACGAACGCGCTGCTGCGTGGTGCTGGTTCCATAGGAATCGGCGTAATGCTTCTGTTCTTTAACAAACATTGTGGTGGCAGAGGTGTGATTAACGCCAGCGCTCTTGAGTAATCGATTACTTAGATCTGCCAAGCGATCCTTTTTCTCCGAATCAGAAACTGAGAATGGATCGATTTCATAATCAGAGACCCAAGTTTGATTTGCATAGACAGGCTCAGTAACAAGAGAAACCAATTCTGTAGATAGTGGCTTAGATGTCTTGGCCATAGCAACTGCGGTTTGTGCCAATTTCTTTGCAACGTCTACTGAAATTTCTGGTGATGAAGCAAAGCCCCAGGCACCGTTCACAATTACGCGCACTCCAACACCGGCGATCGACTCATCACTCTGGGTCTCTGGACGGGCATCACGCAAAGAGAGAAGACCGCTTCGAGTGCGTTCTATGCGCACATCTACGTGTGAAGCACCCGAATCTCTTGCGGTGCTGATTGCGGCATCACTAACTGCGGCTAACGGAAGGGCTAGAAAATCTGCATCAACATTTTTATTCACCCGCGCACCTTATTTGAAAATGAGCTTTTGGGGAAGCGGGTGATTCTCGAGGTGAAAAAGCGAGATACCTTCGCTTCAGACTGTGCTTTCGCTGCGAGAGTTCATTTCAATGTTAAGTAAGAAACCAATGGATGCAATTGAGACAACACAGGCAAGCGCTCCACCAACAAATAACGGAAGTCGCAGACTGAAATTAGCCAATACGCCGCCTAAGAGTGAACCTAGGGGCATCGCCCCCCAAACCAATGTTCTGCGAGTTCCGTGTATGCGCCCGTAAAGTTCTTTCGGAATTACCGTTTGGTATGTAGCCATAAGCAAGATATTCCATTGTGAGATTACAAAACCACCAAAAGTGGCAAGTGCGACAAAGATATAAATATTTGGAGAAAAACCCTGGATGAGTAGCACTGCCGAACTTGCAACAATTGCAAAGGTCATTACTTGGCTTCGTCCAAATTTGCTGGATGTTCGCGAGGCAACCAAAGCTCCAAGAATTGCGCCAACTCCTTGGATAGCCAAGATAACGCCAAAGAAGCGCTCCTGTAATCCCAGCTCTTTAATGACGAATAAAACTATCGTTGCCGTCCCCATGGCATAACAAAGTCCAATAGTGGCAGTGGTAACCACCAAACGTCGCAGAACTTTTTGATTAAAGAGATATGCGATACCAAATTTCATATCTTCGACGAAGCGCGTAGGAACCTTATCTGTATCTTCAACTCGCAGATCTTGTAGATACTTAACTGGAATCGAAAGTGCGAATAATGCAGAGATGGCAAAACCCAAGCTGTTGATAAAGAATGGTAAATAAATGGCTAGGGCATAGATAAACCCGCTTATCGGCGCTCCAATAAAGCCCTGGATAACCGTCTCCGAAATTTGAAGTCTGGAATTACCTTTCTCAAAGTCTTTTTCATCCAAAATTTGGGGAATCAGCGACTGTGCGGTCGTATCCGCAGCAACCTCACAAGCTCCGATAATAAATGCGGCTGCCAGTAACCAGAAAATAGTTACGTGATCTAAGGCAATCAAGAGAGCCAGAACACCAACGACCGCACTCCTTGATGCGTTTGCGCCAGCCAATATGTAGCGCCGATCAACTCGATCAACGATTGCACCAATTGGAATAGCAAAAAGGAGCCAAGGGAGCATAACCATTGCCCCAATTAATGAAATCAAAACGGGGCTATCGGTTAAGGAAATGGCGAGCAACGGAACTGCTGCAAGCATCACGCCATCAGCCAGATTTGAAATTATGCTCGATGCCCACATTCGATTAAATGCCGGATTCATAAACCGAACCTTAATGGCTAGAATACGTTTATGGTCGGCGTTGATTCAAAATTTCTTGCAGGCAAAAAAGCTCTTATTACTGGAGCTGGAAGTGGGATCGGCCGATCCTGTGCACTCGCTTTCTTAGAAGCAGGAGCCGAAGTTCTGGCAGTTGATTCAAATGCTCAATCTCTTTCAGAACTTGAATCGCAATTTAAAGTCAAGACAATGGTCGTAGATCTGAGTAAGCCAGATGAACATTTCCTAGATCCTTTAGAGATAGATATTTTAATTAACAACGCTGGAGTTCAGCATGTTGCCCCTATTGAAGAATTTCCGATTGCTCAGGCCGACATGATGTTTTCACTAATGCTGCGCACACCGTTCTTTTTAACCCAAAAGGTTCTTCCTCATATGTACTCAAAAAAATGGGGGAGAATAATTGGAATATCAAGTATCCATGGCCACGTAGCATCTCCAAACAAGTCTGTGTATATAACTGCAAAACATGGTCTCGAAGGTTTAACTAAAGTCACGGCGCTAGAAGGCGGCCCACACGGAGTTACCGCGAATACCATCGCTGCTTCATACGCGCGCACCGCTCTGGTTGAAAAACAGATCAAATCGCTATCAGAAATAAATAAATTGTCTGAAGCCGAAGTAGTTCAAGAAGTTATGCTGCAACCGGCAGCGATAAAGCGGTTAATAGAACCGGAAGAGATCGCGCAACTTGCGCTGTACTTATGTGGACCATATTCAGATTCAATTACCGGATCTTCCTTCGGAATAGATAACGGTTGGACCGCACGCTAAGAGTCTTTGAAGATAAAATCTACTAAGAGTAATCACCTACGAGAAGTGCGCTTTATGTGGAACTTTTAGGCTTCCAGATTAGATTTCCAGGAACACGCAGCGCACTCTCGGGCCTAGCGCTCAAGTGATTGACTTGCATCTCTAATTGGGCTTCTATTGGGTAACCCCAAGAGGCTGGTACATCCTGCCTGCTTTTGACCCTTACAACCTCGGAGGAATCTAGATGAACCTAAGTAAGTTCGGAACAAATAAGAAATTACTCGCAGCAGTTGTTTCTGTTGGAATGATCTTCACTCTTACTACAGCAGTCGGACCGGCGCAAGCTGCTAAGACAACGTTGGTTGTTGGTTCAGTGCAGGCATATCCGCAACTGAATCCAATAATCCGTACCTTTGCCTATGAAGAAAATTTGTTTTCACTTCTATGGGCAGGTCTTACGCAATGGAAGCCAGATGGAACTGTCGGACCAAACCTTGCAAAATCCTGGAGTGCAAATAAAACTGCAGATAAGTGGACATTCGTTCTTAGATCGGGAGCAAAATTCTCAGATGGAACCCCAATCACCTCAGAAAGCGTTAAAGAAGTTTTTGATTATGCGCTTTTAGAGAAGACTCCATCACAAGAGAAAAGTAAAATTAAGACCATCACAAAGGTTACGGCATCAGGAAATAAGGTAATTTTTGATCTAAGTAGCCCGAGTGCAGTCTTTCCTTCAGCTATTCCAAACATAGTTATTATTAAAGTTAGTGAAATCGCAAACTTTAATAAGAATCCATCGACTTCTGGACCATTTATGGTTAAATCATTTAGCCCGGATGTTTCTCTGACAATTGTGCCAAACCCAAAATACTTTGGAACAAAGCCAAAATTGACTGAGATCAAGTTCGTAAAATCAGCGGATCCAACAGCCGCTGTTACATCTTTACGTTCTGGAGACATTGATGTTATGTACAATCTTCCGCTTGCGGATGCTGCTCCTTTGGCTAAGGATAAAAAGCTTCAAATATTGCGCGCCAAGGTTCCTAGCGGCTCAGTTGACTGGGAATTTGACATGACCTCTGCCCCATTTAACAATCTCAAAGTTCGCCAAGCGCTTGCATATGCAACTGACAGAGCCACTATGTTGAAGATTGCTTATTATGGTTTTGGTAAAGTCACAACTTTCAACACTGCTGTTCCTCAGAAAAGTATTTGGCAATGTGGTACTGCTGGAGGGCTTATCGAGTATCCATATGATCTGAAGAAGGCTAAGGCGCTATTTGCTGAAGCCGGAGTTACTAAATTCAGCTGGTGGGGTATCGCAGGTGGATATCCTGAATTCTCCGCAATGGCCCAGATTCTGCAAGCTTCATTGAAAGAAATTGGTATAACAATGGATATTCAGAATAATGAAGTAGGTACTTGGGCTGCCAAGTTCTACCCAGCAGGTAAGACATATCCAGGTCTAGTTCTTCCAAACCTTCTCAATTTTGCGGATGAACCAGCGTTTTCTATGGGCTTCGCGTTATCAGGACGTGCAGAGAGCAACTGGAATAACGCGGCTTATGATGCAGCGTACAAGGAAGCAGTAGGAACGCTTGATCTCAAGGAGCGCAAGGCTGCATGGTGTAAAGCTCAAAGGTTGGAAAACCAACAATTGCCTTACATTATTCCGTTTTCAATTGACTTCCTTCACGCAGGACGTGCAAACGTAAGAGGTGTTTGGGTTGAAGGCGGAGGACAGCCCCACTTCGAAGGTGCATACATTAGATAATTCTTGAAATCCTTAGTGTTTCTAGAATTAAGTTAGGAGTTTGGTGAGGCAGTATTTCATTCGACGTGCTATTTCTAGCTCGATTGTATTTGTAACGAGCGTAGTAATGGTGTTCTTGTCGATTAGAATTCTGCCAGGCGATCCAGTGCTAGCGAGACTGGGTGCAGCAACCGAAGTAACTCCTGAAGCATTAAAAGCGTTGCGCGAGGAAGCCGGTCTTGACAGGCCGCTCCTCGCGCAACTCTTTTCTTGGATTTCAAATGCGCTTCGTGGCGATTTAGGGGTTTCCTATTTTTCCCAGTTCCCAGTATCTGATCTTGTGGCTCAACACATACCGGTAACCCTGGAACTTACATTTTTCATTGTGTTGTTGGCCTGCATATTTTCAATAATTCTTGCTCCACTTTCAATTCTTAAACCTGGGGGCGGAATTGATCGAATCATTGGCTATTTCACCTCTATCGGATTGTCAATTCCTGGATTTATAGTTGGAATTGTTCTAACCCTCATTTTTTCTTTAAGACTTCAATGGTTGCCATCAATAGGATATGTACCATTCACCGAAAGCCCGGGTGAGAATCTTCAACTTATGATTTTGCCTTCAGTCACCGGAGCGCTCACAGCTACACCATATCTGGTGAAGTACTTACGAGCCTCGATGTTGGAGATTAAGCAATCTTCTTATATTCGAACGGCTGAAGGTAAAGGCTTATCTAATTCACATATTATGTTTCGCCACATACTGCCAAATTCGCTAGTTCCAACGTTAACTATGTTGGGACTAATTGTTGGTTACACCTTAAGTGGCGTAATAGTCATTGAATATATGTTTGGGTTACCAGGTATCGGTTCACTTGCGATTGAGAGTGCATTTAAGCGTGACTATGCAATTATTCAAGCTGTCGCACTAACGATTATAGGATTGTTCATTCTTACAACCCTATTGTTCGACATTGCTTGTGGTTTAGTGGATCCCAGATTACGGCTCTCGAAGGAGCGACAACTTGAAGTTTAAATCGAGATTCTCATTTTCCGGTTTTCTTATTCTACTTATAATGGGAATCACGCTATGTGCTCCAATTATCTCACCTCATGATCCAAATAAGGTCGGAGTTGGGTTGCCTTTTGCTGGTCCAAGTTTTTCCAATTTAATGGGAACCGATGATCTTGGTAGAGATCTATTTTCGCGCCTTCTATACGGAGGTCGCATAACTATTTTTATTGCAATTGCTGCGACGATCGTTGCACTGATTATAGGAACACTATGGGGAATGGTGGCAGGTGTTCAACGGGGTTGGATTGATGAATTTTTGATGCGCACAGCCGATGCCACAATGGCAATTCCTCAAATTCTCTTTGCTTTAGTTTGTATTTCAGCGGTAGGAGCAAGCGTAATCTCGCTACCAATAGTAGTTGGTGTTCTATTAGCCCCAACGACTGCTCGAATGGCACGTACCGCTGTAGTAGTTGAATTGGCATCTGACTATGTGGTCGCGGCGATTGCATCGGGAGTAAAGAAGTCAACACTTGTTTTCTCTGAAGTATTACCAAATATTGCTCCGCAATTATTAGTCCAATTAAGTATTAATGTCGCTTCGGCGGTTATGACAGAGGCTTCACTTAGTTTTATTGGTTTAGGTATTCAACCTCCAAATGCATCATGGGGAACTCTAATGTTGCAAGGTTATGCCAAATTGTGGAACACCTATTGGTTCGTACTTTTTCCAGCATTGGCCGTGACTATTACGATTCTGGCATTTAATGCTTACGGTGAGCGGATTCGCGTCTTGCTAGATTCTCGGAAATCTTCAGTATGAAAAATTCTTTAACCGTTAAAAATCTTTCAATTTCAGTCCCGTCCGCAAAGGGAAGAGTGGCGGTTGTTGATGATGTTTCCTTTGAAATTCCTGCTGGTAAGAAGGTTGGATTGGTAGGGGAATCCGGAAGCGGAAAGTCCCTAACCGCTTATGCACTCATGCGCTTGATCAAGGATCCAGTATCCATCGATGGCGGTGAAATCTTTTTGGACGGACGAGATGTTCTTGGTTTAAGCAATAAAGAATTTAGGCTGCTACGCGGAAAACAAATTGCCATGATTTATCAGGACCCAATGTCGGCACTAAATCCGATTATGCGAATAGGACAGCAAATAATTGAAAGTATTCAACTGCATTCACCTTCGAGTGAAGCGGTAGCGCGCAAGATAGCAATTGAACTTTTGGAGAGCGTTGGAATTCCAGAACCAGAGCGTCGAATAGATTCATATCCATTTGAGATGTCTGGCGGTATGTTGCAACGTGTTGTTATAGCAATTGCTCTCAGCGGGAAACCTCAGGTTTTGATTGCAGACGAAGCTACCACCGCATTAGATGTTACGACGCAAGCCCGCGTGTTGACCTTGATTGATAAATTGGCGGCAGAACGTGGCTTGTCTGTTTTACTAATTACCCATGACTTAGGGGTAGCAGCGCAATTTAGTGATGAGATTATGGTGATGTATGCAGGCAAACTAGTAGAAAATGGATCCGTTAACCAAATTTTTTCAAACCCTGCACATCCTTATACAAAAGCCCTATTGGATTCGCGATGTGACTACACGATTGATGTAAATAAGCCAATTAATTCAATCGCCGGCCAACCACCGCGTCCCGATAATCGTCCCAGTGGTTGTGTTTTTTCACCGAGATGTGAGCACGTAAAGGAGGACTGCACGACCTCGGTTCCACCGCTAATCCATTCGCAAGGGCGATTGACAGCGTGTTTTCGTGCTGATGAAATTTTTCAGGTTGAGAGAGTGAAATAAATGAGCGCTGATCTCAAGGCAATAGCGTCTACCAATGGCATCAGCCGAATTTTTCGCTCCGGCACACGCGAAGTTCGCGCATTAGATAATGTTTCTTTTTCTCTATTTGAAGGCAAAACACTTGCCCTAGTTGGCGAATCAGGTAGCGGAAAGACCACTGCTGCCCGAATTCTTTTAGGACTTGATACACCAAGTGCTGGTTCTGTTGAAATATTGGGCCAGACTCTCGGTACTCTTAAAAACGAGGAGATGCGTCTTTTACGCAGAGAAATTCAAGTTGTGCAACAAGATCCCTATAGCCAACTCAACAGGCGACACTCCGTGCAACGCATTATTGAAGGGCCGCTACTTGCTTTTAATATTGGTGATAAAGAATCTCGTAAGAAGAAGGTAATCGAACTTCTAGAAGCGGTTGGACTTGAGAAAGAGCATCTCCTGCGACGTCCGCACGAGTTGTCAGGTGGCCAATGCCAGCGTGTAGCTATCGCTCGTGCGCTTGCCTTAAATCCGAAAATTGTTGTTTTGGATGAGGCCGTATCCGCGCTAGATGTTTCCGTGCGCGCCCAGGTGCTTAATTTGCTTCGCAAGCTCCAGCAAGAACGTGGATTGACATACCTTTTTATCACCCACGATCTGGGCGTTGCCCACTATGTAGCCGATGAAATTGCTGTGATGTTTCGAGGGCGAATTGTTGAACGTGGTACTCGAGAAGATATCTTTAAAAATTCTCAACACCATTACACAATTGGCTTGTTGGCATCGGTCCCGTTAGCTAGTCCGCAGGCTGAAAAAAGCAATCAAGAACTAGTACAAACGCTGCCAAGCCCTGCAGAAGGCGATGCCTGCCTATATCGAACACGTTGTGCAGTCGGGATTGATCGCTTAGATTGCAAATCCACCACTCTCACACTTACAAAAGGCACGGCCACACATTCGTGGCTGTGCCATATGCCTAAAGGGAGCTAATCAATATGAGTGATGTCGCAGTAGTAACAGGTGGCGGATCAGGAATTGGTCGGGCAATCGCTACAAAATTAGCAAGCGAATCTATTGTGATCCTTGTAGATATTAATCCCAAGAGCCTGGCGGATGTTGAAAAAGAACTTTCAAGTGCCGGACAAAAAGTATTTGGCCTTGTTGGAGATGTATCACTTCGTGAAACACATAAAGGAGCTCGAGCTTTGGCCGAAGAGAAAGGAACTCTAACTTCATGGGTAAATTGTGCGGGCCTAACACATGGTGCACCGCTACATGATTTTCCAAATGATCCAACATTTCTGGACGAAATAATGGCGATTAATCAAGTTGGAACTTTTTGGGGATGCGCGGAGGCAGTTGCATCATTTATCACCGGAAAAGTTAAAGGATCCGTTGTTAATATCTCGTCGGTGCATGCTCGTCGCGCTGCACGCGATCATGCCGTTTATGAAATGACCAAAGGTGCAATTGATGCCCTTACACGAAACGTGGCTTCTACTTATGGGCCTTATGGAATTCGCGCAAATGCGGTTGCACCTGGTGCAGTTATGACCCCGGCGTTGAAGGAGTTTTTGGTTAAACATGGCTCAAAGCATCGTGAAGCGCTCGAAGTACTCACACCGTTAAAGCGCCTTGCAGATCCGAGTGAAATTGCAGAAGTCGTTTCATTTTTGCTTTCATCGAAAGCTTCCTATGTGTCGGGTCAAAGTTTGGCAGTTGAGGGTGGTTGGCTGGCATCACTCGGTTTCGGAGATCTGGATCCGGATTTGGCTAAGAAATATGAACTTAAATCAGAGAACGGTCTTCCACTTTAAAGCATAGATTTATTAGGTAAGAAGCCAGACCCCTTGAGTTGCGCTATGGGAATCAATTGTGATCTTGTCTCCGTTTGCGGTTTCACCATAAAGCGTTTCTGCAACCGAATAACCGTAATTCGATAAATCAATCTCAGCCTTGACTGCAGTTCGCGAAATAAAGATTAAAACCGATTCGTTCTTCGATTCTCTAAGGTAGGCCAGGTAATCTTTTTCGACAGCAACCCAGCGAAGTCCACCATTGATCAGTGCGGGGCTCTCTTTACGCAACTTAATTAGTTTTTTCACTGAAGCGTAAAAACCTAAATCCCAACCGCTTCGACCTTCCCAATTAATTGTCCTACGTGAATCTTCACCCCAAGAACCTTCTAAACCAATTTCATCACCTGCAAAGATAGATGGCACACCTGGGTAAGTCAGGAGCATTGTCATTGCCACAAGGTGAGCGTTTCTGTCACCGAGTACTACAGTGCGAAAACGAGCGGTGTCGTGCGAATCAAGAATAAGCATGCTTGCAGTAAGGGAACGCCAAGGAATAGATGCGTTGAACTCTTGAATTGATGCAAAGAATTGTTCGCCATCGATCTTTGGCATCGCAAATGGAAGGCCTTGGAAACCACCGGTGATTTCTGGATTTCGATTCATCCAGTTCCAGAATGGGCGCATGAAACCTTGGTAATTCATCGCGCCTTGCCAGCCGAGCCCGTTTAAATCTGATGCTACAAAGTCACCATTTTCGGCAACTAACCAAGTATCCGGATCAACATCTGCCATAGCTTTGCGGATGCCTTGCATTACTTCGACGTGATGATTTTCCGCGCCTTGCACACCGGTCATATTGCCAACGTCGATCCGCCAGCCAGCCATACCAAATTTTGGAGATATCCACTTTTTTACAATCGAATTCTTTCCCTCATACACTGCTTTACGGAGCGCTTTAGATGAGTAGTTAAATTTTGGTAGAGATTCCAGGCCAAACCAGCCAACGTAACCCCATTTAATTGATTTATCCAAATAAAAAAATGAACGCTCCTTTGAAGACTTGTTTTTCTTCGCCGTAATAATCCACTCGTGGCCAACGCCGCAATGATTTGAAGTTAGATCTCCTAGGATGCGTATTTTCTTCTTCTTTGCGCTGTGTATTAATGACTTAAAGGCCTTATCTCCGCCAAGAATCGGGTCAACTTCATCAAAGGTTGTTGCGTCATATCTGTGGTTAGAACGCGATGGGAATATTGGAGTTAGATAAATACCATTTACGCCCAAGTCAGTTAGATAATCTAATTTATCTTCAATGCCGTAAAGGTCGCCACCGTAAAGTTCTTGGCCGGTGTACTTGCTTCGTCCGCGAGGTAATTCATTCCATTCGCGAGGATAGGCCCAATCTGGATTTATATTGATTTTGCCTGATCGCGCAAAACGGTCTGGAAAGATTTGATAGAAAACCGATTTATTTATCCATTTAGGATTCTCGGGAATCGCCACAATTTGGAAGTCGTTATTGCTGTGAACATCGTGATCAAATAGCCCTTTGGCATTTAACCATTCGTACTTGTTCTCTCCGACAAAGACAAAGCGGTAGATCGTATGAATATTGGTGATCTGGATTTTTACTTCAAACCAACGTTCTGTCTTAGAAGCACCCTTCTCTTCTAGTCTGTAAGTTCGAGGTTCGGCATCTTCATAAAGACGTATATAAGCTTCATCAAAGGTGTAACTATTTGGAACTCTAACTTTTAGCGTTACCTTGCCACCAATTTTGGGCGCGCTATTACTCACATAAAGATCGCTACCGTCGTGATGGGGGGCTTGATTTACTCCGCTATCCATAATCGATATCTATTTATCTGGATTAGGAACCATCACGTCGCGGACGAAGGCTTCTAAATCATTCGCTGATTGCAAGAATCCACGCAAAGTACGCAAAGTGGCTCCAAAATTGGTGAACTCTTCTACCTTTAATCCGTCTATGTCATACATTTTGTTGAACTCTGGCAAAGTCTGCAAAGCTTTCAAAGTCGTTGGATCAACCGGCTCTTCTACGCTATTTGAGTTTGGGATCATTCCGGAGTTATTAATCTTTACCTGCCAGCCATAAGGGGGAGAGATAACTGCATCCCCGCCAATAATTTGGCTCCAATGCATGTGACTGCGGAAAGCGGCAGATAGTAAACGCGTGCGATATCCACGTTCTTTGTAGATCTTATGTGCGTGCTTAAAGACAGCAACACCTGCCCATTCCATCACACCTGGATCAATCAGGGTTCCAGATTTTTCGACGGAGACTTTTACCCAGTCATCAACGCGGCCAACCATGATTGTGCAGACTGGACCCATCTGTGAAATATCTAGACCCTCTGCTTCGCGGCGGTTTAATCCACGTTCAATTGCTTCAGCAACTGCGATTGTTTGCGCGACCGAGAATGAAACTGTGGCATTCAGGCTGACGCCCTGATAAGTCGCTTCTTCAAAAGCGCTGATCGCTTCGGATGTCACCGGGATTTTTACAATTATATTTTTCGCTATCTTTGAAAACTCAAGGGCTTGATCAGCTAGCGCTTTAGCATCACGGAAGTTACGTGGATCAGTTTGAATTGAAAGTCGCCCATTGCGACCCTTGTGTTTTTCAAACTCAGGCTCAAGAATTTTTGCTGCGTTGACCGACAGTTCTTCTACCATCGCCCAACCAATTTGATCATCTGTTGCTGTGGGATGAGTTTTTGCATATTCCTTAATGCGACCTACCCAATATTCTTTATCAGCCTTAAGTGCGCTAAGAGCGATAATTGGGTTGCAAGTTGCGCCAACTATTCCCCATTTCAGGGCTTCCTTTAACTCTTTCGGATCTGCTGAGTCGTTCCAAAGCACTGTTTGAGAGTTTTCCTTCATGAACAGAAATGGCGACTTGGTCATATTTCCTCCGCAGAAAGTGGCTGTATTGCTTTAGCCTAATCACTAGGGCGCTTTTAGTAAACTTCCTTGCGTAAATTTAGGCGATCTTTTTGCTTTGAACCAACCACATCTTTCTCTCT